>JAZNUS010000115.1:0-15789 GCA_045592485.1 Clostridia bacterium
TTTCCGAGTATTTTAACGATGGGTGAGGCGAAATTTATATTTTAAAACCGCCTTTAGTGTTGGTTGCTAAGGCTAACTTAATAGAAATGTTATTACTGCAAACAGACCGATGATTTGCGCAAACAATATCAATTTTTACACCTCCACTATAAATTCCAATAATTACCTCTCTATATAAAGACTGTATAATCCGGATGCCGGTCTTCTTAATGAATTGAATTATTTCACATACTCTTTAATTTTTTTATTTATTTGTTCTCTTATTTTAATTATATATTCTCCATTGGGAGGACAGATATTAAACTCCACTTTTCCCTCCGACTCGATAATCTTCATAACTTCTTCCTTACCAGCAAAACTTTCTAAAAGTTTTGCTGCCATCATATCCTGAAGACCTTGATGGAATACCATATATCTTATCGACGGAATAACTCCACCCGGCATAGGATATACTCCATAGCCATCACCTGCAGGGAAACCGCCCTCCGCATCGTTATTTATATAAGGGTTAATCAAACCAATAGATAATCTGCTATAATAAAAGTTGTAACCCCAGTGTAAGAAACCTTTGATGTTATATTTATACATCTGCAATCCCAGTATTCTATTACGCCACGACGGCATTGCTATAAAGCGGTTGCTGTAGTTGCCATTATAAGGCACGCAGCAGGTATATGCCCAAAGTTCTTTGATATCTTTATCTAAAAAATCGTATATGCTTGAAGTGAGAGCAACAGGCACATCAACAAATCCTTTTTTATAAAGCTCATATTCGGATAACGCGTCCATGTGTTTAAACTCACCAAGAAGTGGCTTGACAAACTTATATAGTTCGCCATAATGCTCTATGTGTTTTTTAGAAGGCTCATCGGTAAGATGAAAATAAACCTTGTTCTTGTCCCAGTTCTGAGAAAAAAACTTTGTTAGAGCCAAAAGAAGTTGACTTATAAAATTTTTGTATTCATCACATAGAGCATCAGTATGCCAGCCAAACTTGTTGATTTTTTTGTTGTTTTCAGTTACCACAACCTTGGGTGTTTTTTCTCCACCCCACTGAGTAAAAAGATGAGATACTTCAATGTATTTTATGTTATTTTTTCTGCATAGACTCAGCCATTTTTCAAGCTTATCAAAACCGAAAGAATATTTTCCATTGCTACAAGCAATATCCAAAAGCTGAACCGTGTGTCTCTCATTGCCAACTTTTGTGTCGAGAGCAGGAGTAATAACGGGTGTAAGGAGCATATTTACGCCATGGTCAGATGCCATTTTCATATATTTATCAATAAGGTCCCAATGCTTTTGGGAAAAGATTTTGCAATCGTGCCAATCGGCTATGCAGTCGCAATGAAGCCAGTTTGTGTTTGGAATATCCAATTCAGGAAGTTGTGCACCAATTACATCAAGTTTAAATTCGCTTACTCCTTCATTTTTGCCATTGTTTCTAAATATAATCTTTATAGTGTGTACACCTGGTTTCACATTTTTGTCTGGTTTTACTGTTATCCATATTGATTTGAACACATCGCAAGATACTGCAATGCTTCCGTTATACGGTTCAAGCACATCGGGAATCATTGCCACATCGTGAGTTAAGTAGTTCTTGTCAGCCCCTTCGTTGGCACTGAATGTTACCGGTACTGTTCTCGTGCAATATATCAAAACACAGTTGGATATATCAGACTCTATCTCTACTTCTGTAACATTGCAAAAAAGTGTTTGATCTATTGACTTATATGCAACCTGGTACGAAAATTCTTCGTCTATAAGTACCGTTGCACAATTGGTTTCATCAAAACTGCATTCAGCTACCGGCAGAATTTTTTCAAGCGATGAAATGTTTTTTACTATTAACCTGTTCATATCTTAAACCTCCAAAAATCAAGTTCAGTTTTTAATAAAATATCAGATATATATCCACCTCTCCTTTTGCCAAATCCGACAATCTTTATAGTCTCACATCGGCTCAGAAGCAAAATTTGCTCAAGAATGAGCCTTCCGTATTTCTTTAATCATTCTATCATAAAAAAAATGCGTTTGCAAGCAGTTCAGTCTGCCACAAACGCATTTTTAATCATATATTTCCTGTTTTAGTATTCAGAATATTACTTCAACGAAATCGGATCAGGATATCCTGTTGCCCATGTATGAATATGGCTCGGAATATGTCCGGAGTATGCACCGGAAATAGTCCAGTCCATACCGTGAATACATCCGCTTCCCCAACCACACGGACATTTGGAGTTGCTTGTATGTGTATCTCTTCTGTGTACATAGTCTATATCCAGAGATGGTGTCTTTCCTGCATTACCGGCATCATAAATATAACCCTTAATATGAAGATCGCTGTTTATGTAATAGAAATCAAGATTATAATGAACTCTGCCGGTTTTACTGTCGACACCATTTAAATTACCAAACCATACACCAAGCAATTCAGCAGATGCATAAATTTTGGAACCGTCAACATTTCCTGTAACCGTAATAGCGGTTTCACCTTTGGTTAACAAACTGTAATAGGTATGTGCAGAATATGTTACACTTAAGGTATCGCCATAGTAAATTGTTGCACCATTCGACAATGCACCCGTCGAAGCTCCCTGATTAGGTGATGAAGTTCTGCTTACCGAAATATTGCATCCGGTACTGTTCGCCCAGGAAACCTTATAGCTTTTAACCGCTGCAGTTGCATAAATTTTCTCACTTGTAACATCGGCATCTACAGTAATTGTCTTTTCACCAACAGAAGTCAGATTATATCCGGTATTGGCTGTGTAAGTTACATTCAGCACATCTCCGTAATACACTTCCGATCCGTTGGCTACTTTACCAAGCTCTGCGTTCTGATATGGCGATTCGGTTCTTTCTACAGATATTGTGTAACCTTTTCCTTCATTCCAGGTTGCTTTAAATGTGCTTATATCCCATTTTGCATACACAGTAACAACACTGCTTTCAGGCAAAACTGTATCGGCATCCAATTTCTCGCCATCTTGTGTATACCAGCCGAGGAACCTCTTGCCATCTCTGGTGGGAACCGGCAATTCTCCTACTGGGCTGCCGTTATTAATATACATATATTCTGTATCACATTCTCCGCCGTCAGCATCAAAAACAATCATACTCTTAGACAGATAATTATTAAACTCTTCTTCTGTAATATGTTTTATTTCGCCATCAGTAACAGTCAGATATTTATCGTTAACTATTTCTCCGCAAACAAGAACATTTCCTGTCACATTAAGCTTTCCTACAACACCTACAGAAAGCGGTTTAAGTTCTGTATTTTTGCAAAGAACCGCATTTTCGCTGAGCGAAGTTATTTTTACTGTTCTGTTGAGCTTCAGACTTGTATTTTCAGATTTCAGCACAAGACCGAATCCCTTTGAATTAATTGCCACATTATCAAGAGTAACATTCCCGGAAGAAATTTCCAATGGAATTCTTGCGCAGTCAGTGAATGTCATACCGTTAATTACAGTTGTTTCAGCATCGGATTTTACATTTAATCCTTTATATTCCTTACCCTTACCCTGTAATTCAAAGAAGCTTATATTTCCTACTGTAAGAGCCATATTTTCTGCGCCATTTTCATCTATAGCAGAAATATCAAGTGTAAGCTTATCTGCTCCTGCTGTAACTGCATTGAGAGCTACATCCTTGCTTGAAGCCACAACTTTGATTTCAGGAACATCCGAAAATGCATTTTCTCCAAGCTCTGTTATGGATTCAGGCACGGTAAATTCATATAATGATGTACATCCAGAAAATGCCTTGGCGCCAATTTTTTCAACTCCCGGTGCTATAATGTATTTAAGATTCGAACAACCTTCAAATGCTGATTCAGGAATTTCTGTGATATAGCTTCCAAACTGTACAATCTGTATATCTGTGTTGTTTTTAAATAATCCTTCGGAAATCCCCTTAACTTTAACAGAACGAAATGTTCCGTCATTGTTATCTATGCGGATATAAGACGGTATAACAACAACTTCATCAGGATTTGCACCTGTTGGTGTGTAATCAACAATCATGCCTGTATCTACATCAAGTGTCAAACCACCTGTTTTTGCAATTCTGGCATTTACATAATCATTTACAAACAATGGAACTTCAAACGGAATTATGCTTGTTTCATAGTCATTGAAGGTTTCATCAAAGGAATAATCAAGATATTCTTCAGTATGGTCATCAAGTACATTATATGTGTACACAAAGTATGAAGCAGTGGGAATATCATAGCCTACAACAGCAAAAACATGAACTGTTCCCGCCATTACCATTCTGTAACCACCCTTTGTGTTTCCTGTGCTTTGGAATGACTCTGTTGTAGATTTTATTTTTGCTGTATGATATGTTAATGTGGAACTGAATTCATCACTTTTGGTATCAGTTGAAGCTAATGCCTGAGACTCACTGTTACTTCCGCCTTCTGAATATGATTCACCATAACCATATTGCTGAGTTATTACCTTTGAAAATATGTTTGCAACTGTCTGACTGACACTTGTTGTTGTGCTGCTTGAATAACCTGATGTTGTATTCCAGTTCTTTTCAGAAGTCGATGTGTTTGAAAAATACGAATTAAAATCCTGAGAAAGCGAATTATTTTTCGTACCTACTACTTCCTTATTATGATACTGATTATAATCAGCACCTGCACCAATTTCATATGTATTTTTCATTTCGGCACTGGCACCTATACTTGCACCGACACCGGGAATGGCAGTAGCTTCAACTTTCGCTTCGGCCCCTATAGTATTTTCATTTGTATATTTTGTATCAACCGACAAATCAATACTGCTGCCTGATTTATCAGTGGTTGTGTTTGAATGAGAATTATTAGCCGAGATGTTATAAGAACCGCCCGATGTACTCATACCACCACTTGAGCCACCTGTACTTTTTGACAAATTATAGGTTCCTGTTGTACTTTTTGACAGTGTTTCAGATTCTTCACGGGTATGACCTGTCTGGTCGATGTAAGCCTGGCTTACCTCAGTTGTACTGTTCCAGTCTTTGGACAGTGTCCACGAAGAAGAATTGGTTGTGGCATTTGAAATGGTCTGTGCTATTGTTTTTGCCTGTGTTTCACTGATTTCCTCTGTTTCGGTTTTTTCTATTGTGGAAATAATGCCGTTGGCAGTCTGAAGTCTCAATGTTGTAAACAAAGGAACATTCTTTATCTGACCGATTTCATATGTAAACAAAATCAATCCTTTATCTGAATCTTCAAAAATAAGAGGGTCACCAAGCTCTTTTACAGCCTCAGCCTTATTTCTGTTACTTGCCCAGTTTGCATACAAGGTTATGTTTCCGTATGTTCCTGCAGGAACAGAATCCCAAATATTGCCTTTATCATCAGTCCAGCCGACAAATGTATATTTGTCAAGGGCGGGCTTTGGCAATACCTTTGATTCCCCGGTCTGATAAGTGATTGAATCGACGGGATGCATATCACAGGCAAAGCTTATTGTATAGGTATCCTTGCTCCAGTGAGCATAAAGCTCTCTGTTTCCGGTTTCACCGGGGTTTATTGCAGTAACCTGAACACCGCCGCTCTGCATGGTATACCAGCCAAGGAATTTGTAGCCGTTCACGCTGAGATTCTTCAAAGTTAATCCCTCATC
Source organism: Clostridia bacterium (assembly GCA_045592485.1). Classification (GTDB taxonomy): domain Bacteria; phylum Bacillota; class Clostridia; order UMGS1810; family UMGS1810; genus RGIG1828. The sequence continues at coordinate 5,631 of JAZNUS010000115.1, forward strand.
CTTGGAATAAACAGGCGGATTGGGATTATCTATTGTAATAGATTGCAAATAAGCATCATTATCATCTATGTGATATGTAATGCTATACTCTGATGCTTCCAGCTTTGGAATAACATTTTGCGCAACAAGCACTGTTTTGCATACCGAACAATGCTTACCCTCTGTAAGACCTGTGGTTGAAGTTGTAGGCGCAACAGCTTCATCTACAACTATTGTGTGTCCTGTTTTGGGAATTATTAAATCTGCAGCCTTGATTTCAGATGTGCCTTCTTCATTGATGAAATACTTGTCACAAAGCGTACAGGTCCAGTATTCAACATTACCGTCCTCTGTGCAGGTGGGGTCTTTGTAGTCTTTCTTTTTCATGTCATGGCTGCATGAAGGCTTTGCAGGCATAAGCTCAACACCATAGCCGCCTGCAATGTAACGACGGAGGTTGATAATGTCTCCGGTATCAAGCTTACCGCTGGCATTTACATCTCCTGCCTTCTCGTTGATGGTTACATCATATCCTCCTGCCATATAACGGCGCAAAAGTATGGTATCTCCGGAATTGATACGGGAATCATTATTTAAATCGCCGGGGGTGTAATCCACTACATAAACGGTTCCGTTATTGATTATAAGATCAATAGGATGCGTACCTATATCCAAAACATCTCCATCTGCATATGAAAGCTCAATTGCATATTCACTTCCTGAAATTGCAGACTCACTGATGGCAAATTGCAAATTTAAAATTGTTCCATTCTTAATATCATTGTCATCCAGCTCCTGTGAATCCCACACAAAATTACAGGGAGACTGAAATTTTCCGGGCTTGGTTAAGGTTAATGCTGAAAAAGCATCCCCTGCAGTTGCTCCCACCAGTGTAAGAGCCGAGTCATATTTAAGTGTCAGTGTTGCACCCAAAATGCCGGGGTTATTATCAATAGAAACTGCAACCGTTACGGTGGCACCCGGAGCGTTAGTTACAGATGCTATGCTTATGCATGCATTTCCTGTTGCCAAACCTGTTATTGGAATAAGAGATACCAACATGGTGATTGACATTAAAAGTGCAATGATTCTTTTTGTTATCATTTTTTAATCCTCCTATACCTTTATTTCAATTTGATTTCTTCTGCGCCGCACAAGGGTTTAACGAAGGTTGTATTCTCCCACCACATAACCTTAAGCCTCGACGCTGCACTGTTTGGATTGGTTATTGTAATCAATTCCGATGGTTGGTGCTGTTCAAGAGAAAGAAAATTTCCGTTGATGTCGTAATATGCAATAAATATTTTACCGGCATATTTTGTATTATTCGTAAGTGTTGCGGTTTTTCCCTGGACGCTTACTGTGACACTGTCAGAAATCCCGACCATGATTGAACCACCGATAACTTTTGCATCCACCGGATCTATATTGCCATCAAGGATGTCGCCGTCAACATAGGAAAGATTAATCGGATATGTCCCTGATGCATTCGGCACATTAAATACCAGGTATGCAATTGCTCCGTTTGAGGTATCCTCTTCCGTACCATCCCATACAATATTTACGGGATTATCATTCATATCACCGGGCTTTGTCATAGCAAGGCTTGAAAGAGCTTTTCCCTGCTTGACAGCGGTGAGTGTAAGCCTTTTATCATAGGATACTGTCAGTGTTACCCCACAAATACCTGTGTTGTCAGAAATCAAAATAGGAACTTCAACTTCTCCGCCCGTAGCTACAGCTACAGTATCGGCTCTTACCGTTGTCTTCGTTTGCGGTTCTGTTCCGGGTGTCCCGCCAACGACTGTGATACATCCGCTTATAACTGTGACATCAACAGGATTTATATCACCATCTAAAACATCTCCGTCAACACAGGAAAGTGTAATGGGATATGTTCCCGATGTATTCGGTGCAGTAAAGGTCAGATATGCAATCGTTCCGTTTGAAGTGTCCGCTTCCGTACCGTCCCATACAATATTTACGGGATTATCATTCATATCACCGGGCGGTGTCATTGCCAGTGAGGAAAGTGCTTTATCTTTTTTTACATCCACAAGAGTTAATCTGCTGTCATAGGAAACCGTCAGAGTTGCTCCGCATATCCCTGACATATTGTTACTCAGCGTAAGAGGCACTTTGACACCGGTTCCGGCGTCAGCCGTTATTTGTCCAATCTCAAACACCGGCTTTTTATCAGCATATACACCGGTGCACATTAACGCATGAAATATTGCCAAAGCGATAATGAATGTCATAAATTTTGTTTTGCTCAATGTGCGTCAGCTCCTTTTAATATTGTAACATAACCGTCCTCAACAGACGGTGTGATTGTCTTAAGATTATTGTCTAAAATGTCACCGTCGGTATATTTTAAGGTTATGGGATATTTCCCTTCCCCGGCACCATCCTTAATTTTGAAATCCATCAAAAAAATTGTACCATCCTTGATATCGTCGGGTCCGATTTCTACTCCGTCCCATATCAGCCTTACTCCGCTCTCCGTTGTTTTAGAAGAGATAAAATCCAAAACAGATAACGCCGTACCGTTTCGGATGCCTTCGAGAGAAAGTGATTCTTCGTTAAAATATACCGATAAAATCATCCCGAGTATTCCCGGATTATTTTTTATATTAACTGCTACTTCTATACTGTCACCGGGCTTTGCAGTCACATTGTCAATTGAAATAATGGGATATTTTGCGTCATTGTCATCGTCTGTTTTCTCTGTGCCCGAAGGGGTTTCCTCCGACAAATGGTCAGATATGCTATCAGGCATTTTGTTTGAACCAACGCTATTTACAGTATGGCTTTGAGGTGATTTTTCAGACACTGCAGTCTGATTTTCCCGACTATTATTGCCCAATCCCATACAAAATCTTTTTAATATCGCCGCCACCTGACATCGCTGTGCCTCTGCCTGAGAAGACAAGGTGTTAACGCTTGTTCCGTTAATTATGCCATGTGAAATTGCCCATTCAAATGCAGATAAAGCATATTCGTTTACATCCCTCACATCAGAATATTGCGAAAGCAGCTTTTCACTTGTTACATCATAGCCTTTATAACCTGCATAACGATAAATCATTGTCGCAAGCTGTTCCCTTGTAACAAAATTATCCGGTCCGAAAACTGTGTCACTGTATCCGGTCACAATATTTTCCCCCGAGCACCATGCTACAGCCTCATTATAATACGCATCCTCCGGCACATCCTGAAATGTCATATTCTTCCCGGCAGGACTATTCTCCATGCGCCACAATACCATTGCAATCATAGCACGGGTTGTGGGATTGTAGGGAGAAAATGTAGTTTCGCTTGTTCCGTTCATCAGATTCTTTTCATATACATAAGTGACATCTGATAAAAACCAGTCATCCTCCTCTACATCAGAAAATTTATGAGTTAAAGAAGCCGTACTGAAGGATATTCCTGTAATAAGAAATACAGAGATTATTAATATCAACAGCAACGACAAATATATCCTCTTGCGTTTTTGCATTTATTCATCTCCCTCGTGCCCAATGAAAGCAACTTTTGTTATAATCACAACAGAGATTATTATACACCATAAATCCCCATATTTCAAGAGCTTTTTATACTTTTTTCATATAAAATAAATGCGTTTGCAAGCAGTTCAGTCTGCCACAAACGCATTTTTAATTATATTTATTTCTGAGACGCGAAATCCGCTTTGCATAACCTCGCCATAGACCTCGACAACATCAAATCTTACATCGCAGCTTACATTATGCGCCTGAATGTAACTCCTTGCACCCAGAATCATTTTATGAATTTTTTCCCTGTTTACAAACTCGGCACCTGTGCCGAAATTCTTATTTTTGCGGGTTTTGACCTCAATGAAACATAGGGTGTCGCCGTCCTTTGCAATGATGTCAATTTCGGATATGCGGTTTTTGTAATTTCTCCGGATAATTTCATAACCGTTTTTTTCAAGATGCTCTGCGGCACTGCGTTCTCCGAGCATTCCTGAAATATTTTTGGCAATCATTTCACATACTCCCTTACACCGCCGAATGTCATACGGTGAATCGGGCATGGACCGTACTTGGCTATTGCCTCCCGATGTGCCTTTGTGCCATAGCCTTTGTGAACGGCAAAGCCATATTCGGGATAAAGTTTGTCGGCTTCTTCAATGTAGCGGTCACGGGCAACCTTTGCAAGAATTGATGCCGCCGCAATTGAGAAGCTTTTGGAATCGCCCTTCACAACGGTTTCGTGGGGGATTTCTATTCCCTTGGCACGGTTGCCGTCTATGAGAACATAGTCGGGCTTGATTGAAAGACCGTTAACTGCCCCCTGAAACGCCATATAGGTGGCATTGAGAATGTTGATTTCGTCTATTGTTTTTTCGTCAACGGAGAAAATGCTGTAGGCTTTTGCTTTTGCAATTATCTCGTCAAAAAGCACATCTCTTTTTTTTGCTGTGAGCTTTTTGGAGTCGTTGACACCCTCAATGTAAACCCCTTCATCAAAAATCACCGCCGCGGCATAAACTGCGCCCGCAAGAGGTCCTCTGCCTGCCTCGTCCACACCCGCAATGAGGTTATAGCCATTTTGACGGCATTTGTTTTCATATTCGAATACAGTCATATCCATTTCGTGAAATCTCCTTACATCTGCGGCATTTCAAGTGTGATACAGCCAAGCCTTGCACCGCGAAATTCATCGAGAAGAATGTGAGCGGCACGCTCTGTGTCTATCTCTCCACCCGACACAACAAAACCTCTTTTTCTGCCGAGATATTCCAGAAGCTCATAGCCTTCAAGGCCTTCTGTTTCGGTCATTTTATACCTTGTGGCAAGAGCCTGGGGGTAGTTGTTTTTAAGAAAAACAAGAAGATGACAGGCAAGCTCTTCAACATCTATTATTTCATCCTTCACAGCACCTGTGAACGCAAGCCTGAGACCCACCTCTTCGTCGTCAAACTTTGGCCAGAGTATGCCGGGAGTGTCGAGAAGCTCAAAATTGTTGGCAAGCCTTATCCACTGTTTTCCCTTTGTCACACCGGGTCGGTCGCCTGTTACGGCACTTTTTTTGCCTGAAAGCTTGTTGATAAAGGATGATTTTCCAACATTTGGAACACCGCACACCATAATTTTTATGCTGCGGTTCACAATGCCCTTTTCTTTTTGCTTTTCTATTTTGTCGGACAAAAGCTCTCTGCACTTATCAAAAACAAAATTAAGGCTTTTTCCCGTTGTGGAGCTGACTGCAACTGCCGCAATTCCCATTTCGGCAAAATGCTTCACCCATGCCTTTGTGGCTTCGGGGTCGGCAATGTCTGCTTTGTTGAGAAGAATGAGATGGGGCTTTGAACCAACAAGCTCGTCAACCTTTGGATTACGGCTGCTTTGGGGAAGTCTTGCATCAACAAGCTCAACAACAACATCGATGAGCCTGAGGTTTTCCTCCATCATGCGGATGGCTTTGGTCATATGTCCGGGAAACCACTGAATATTCATAAAAACACCTCCCGGAGCTTCTTATTTCAAAAGGCCAAACTCGCTGAGGGGCCACCATCTGAACTCTGCTTTGCCCACAACGGAATCAAGATGAACCTGACCGACTGAAATACCGTCACGGCTGTCGGCACTGTGGTTACGGTTGTCACCCATAACAAAAATGTGGTCTTCTTTTATGAGAAGTCCCTCCTCGCCGGAGTCATCGGCATAACGGGTGGCAATTCCGGGACCGATTATATATTCACCGGGAACAACCTCGTTGATGTAGGGTTCGCTGAGAATTTCCCATTCATCGCTACCGCTTTTTTTGAGGTGAACCTCACGGGTCTCGGCATCAATCCATATTCTGTCGCCCTCGGTTGCAATGACTCTTTTTACATATGCAACCTTGGGATTGGACTGAGGATGGAAAATAATTATGTCGCCGCGCTCGGGGGTGTAGCCGATGATGCGGGTAAAAAGTCTCTGCTCGTGCTTCAAAGTGGGCTCCATTGACTGACCGTCAACTCTCACCATTGTGAAAACAAAGCTGCGGAGAAAAAGCGCTATTGCCACAGCTATGACAATGCACAAAATCCAGCTTCCGATTTCTTTGAATACGGCTTTCCCTGCACCTGTATCGGCTTTCGGGGCATCAGATGCTCCGATTGTTTCTGAAGCTTCTGTTTCGGTTTTTCCGAGAATTTCTTCTGCAGGCAAAGAATTTTCTTCAATGTTTTCACTGCTCTGATTTTCTTTTTCAAATTCGTTCATAGTAATTCCCTCCTAATAAAAAATTCAAGCTTTGAAAAACTTCCACAAGACACAAATCGGAAGACCGTAACAGTCTTCCGATTCATAGCCTTGATTATTTCTTTTCTTTAACTCTTGTTGCCTTACCAACTCTGTCACGGAGATAATAAAGTTTAGCTCTTCTAACTTTACCGTGTCTGGTAATTTCGATTTTTGCAATTTTAGGAGAATTTACAGGGAAGGTTCTTTCAACACCAACACCGTAAGAAATTCTTCTTACTGTGAATGTTTCCTGAATACCGCCGTGTTTCTTAGCGATAACTGTGCCTTCAAACACCTGAATTCTTTCTCTGTTACCTTCAACGATTTTAACATGAACCTTAACGGTGTCACCAATGTTAAACTGAGGAAGGTCTGTTCTGATCTGTTCGCTTGTTAAGCTTTCGATAATGTTCATTATATTTTCTCCTCTCTTAAAGGCGTTCATGCAATATATGGTAAATTAAATAAAGTTACAGAGGACCGCCCGCATACGATATATATATTAACACAAAGAACTCCAAAATGCAAGAAGATTTTGAATTTTTGTGAAATCTTACCTTTTTTTCTTTCTTTTTGGGGGAGGATTAAGCTCCATTTCATAATTTTGCTCATTTTTCGCATAAAGATCCGGCCGTTTTTCTTTGGTAATCAGAAGAGACTGGGTTCGTCGCCATGCACTTATTTTGGCATGATCGCCTGAAAGAAGCACATCGGGTACCTTTCTGCCCATAAACTCAGGCGGTCTTGTGTAGTGAGGGTATTCAAGGAGACCGTCGTAGTGAGATTCGTCGGTGAAGCTGTCTTCATTGGACAAAACCCCCTCTATCATACGGCTGACAGAATCAACAACAACCATTGCCGGAATTTCGCCTCCTGTGAGAACATAGTCACCCACAGAAATTTCCTCATCCACTATTTCGTCAATCAGCCTCTGGTCAATCCCCTCATAATGGCCGCAGATAAAAATGAGTTCGTCATATTCTGAAAGCTCAATTGCCTTTTTCTGACTGAAAACCTCGCCCTTGGGACTCATGTGTATGACACGGGCATTCGCTCCGTCGCCGGGGCAAACACTTTTGTAGGCATCATAGACAGGCGGAGCCTGCATAACCATACCCCTGCCTCCACCATAGGGGGCATCGTCAACACGGTTGTGTTTGTTTGCGGCAAAATCTCTTATGTTTACAAGATTAAACTCCAGGATTCCCTTTTCTTCGGCACGGCCGAGCATGCTGGAATGAAGCACAGCGTCAAACATTTCGGGAAAAAGAGTGAGTATGTGAAATTTCATGATCAATCAAGCAACCCTTCGGGAATTTCTACAAGCATATAGCCCTCGCTTAAGTTAATCTCTTTAATAACATTTTTTAAGGCAGGGATATATATGGGGCTTGCTCCCTTTTTCTCAACAGTGTACACATCATTGCTTCCGGTCTGGAAAACATCGGTAATGGTGCCATATACAGTTGAATCATCTCTGACCTCAAGTCCGATGATATCGGCAATGAGATAGGTACCTTCGGGCAAATCTTCAAAAATGCTTTTGGGAACAAAGAGCACCTTTTGTCTCATTGCCTCGGCTTCCTCAACGGAATTTATTCCCCTGAGCTTGAGAATTACGGTACCCTTGTGATATTTTACACCGGTGATTTTGTAATAGGTTTCATCGGATGTGTAAACTCCGCTTATCTCCTCGAAAAACTCGGGATAATCGGTTCTTGGAGAAACCTTAACCTCGCCCCGAAGACCGTGGGTGTTTACAATCTGACCTATATCAATTAATTTTTCCATACAAATTCTCCTTGTGAAACAACAAAAGGCTGAACAGCACTATTGCTGACAGCCTCCGGTTATTACTGTACAATTTCTACAATTGTTTTTTTGTTTTCTCTGCTTCCGCAAGCTTTGATAACGGCACGGATTGATTTTGCAATTCTGCCCTGCTTGCCGATAACCTTACCCATGTCTGATTCATTTACATGAAGCTCTAAAACAACGGAAGAACCGCTTTCAGACTCAGTAACATAAACATCATCAGGATAATCCACGAGAGACTTTGCAATAAATTCCAGTAATTCTTTCATTTGTTTTTACCTCCCGGTAAAGCTTACTTTATAGCTCCGCTGATTTTGAGAAGTTCTTTAACTGTGTCTGTGGGCTGTGCACCCTGGCTGAGCCATTTGATAGCTTTTTCGTTATCAACATTGATTGTAGAAGGATCTGTGAGAGGATTGTATGTTCCAATCTGTTCGATGAATCTACCATCTCTGGGATATCTTGAATCAGCTACAACAATTCTGTAGAAAGGAGTCTTTTTAGCACCCATTCTCTTTAAACGAATTTTTACCATTTTGTTTCACCTCCGTAATTTTTTTGTTTATACAAATAGTAATTATTTGAAAAGATTACCCAACCCGCCTGCAAAGCGTTTCATCTTTTTCGGATTACTAAATTGTTTCATCATTTTCTGCATCTGGTCAAACTGTTTCAAAAACATATTGACTTCCTGAATTTTTGTGCCGCTTCCGTCTGCAACTCTCTTCTTACGGCTTGAGTTGAGAATTGAAGGGTTGGCACGCTCTTTTTTTGTCATTGAAGTTATCATTGCTTCAATGCGGTCAATTTTGCGTTCGTCAATGTTCACATTGCCGAGCGCCTGAGCATTGACACCGGGCACCATTTTGAGAAGGTCCTGGAGAGGTCCCATTTTCTTCATCTGACGCATCTGTTCCAGATAATCGTCAAGGGTGAACTGTGACTTTAAAATTTTCTGTTCAAGCTCTGCAGCCTGCTTTTCGTCAAAGGCTTGCTGAGCTTTGTCGATGAGAGTAAGTACATCGCCCATACCCAGGATTCTCGACGCCATTCGGTCGGGATAGAACCAGTCCATATCGGTGAGCTTTTCGCCCTGACCAATAAGCTTTATGGGCTTTCCGGTTACGGCTCTTACGGAGAGCGCCGCACCGCCTCGGGTGTCGCCGTCGAGCTTGGTGAGAACAACACCGGTGATGTCGAGCTTTTCATCAAAGGCAGATGCAACATTTACTGCATCCTGACCAGTCATGGCATCGAGGACAAGAAGAATTTCTGTCGGTGCTACGGTTTCCTTGATGTTTAAAAGTTCATCCATCAGCTCTTCGTTAAGGTGAAGACGACCTGCGGTATCTATGATTACAACATCGTTGCCGTGCCTTCTTGCATGCTCAACACACTCGTTGGCAATATGAACGGCATCGTTGGAATCGTCTATGGAAAAAACGGGAATATCGAGCTGTGAACCAACAACCTGAAGCTGTTTTCTTGCGGCAGGACGGTAAACATCGCACGCGGCAAGTATGGGCCTTTTGCCCTGTTTTTTGAGAAGTCCGCCTATTTTGGCAGAGGTTGTGGTTTTACCGGCACCCTGGAGACCTACCATCATAACGATTGTGGGGCCTTTGGAGGAATAGGTGATTTTCTTTGCCTCGCTTCCCATAAGGGCGGTAAGCTCTTCGTTAACTATTTTTATAACCTGCTGTCCCGGAGTGAGGCTTTCTAAAACATTTGAACCGAGAGCCTTTTCGGAAACAGTGTTGATAAAATCCTTAACAACCTTAAAGTTTACATCGGCTTCAAGCAGTGCAAGCTTGACCTCACGCATGGCAGCTTTCAGGTCTGCTTCGTTGATTTTGCCCTTGCCTCTGAGTTTTTTGAAGGTATTTTGCAATTTGTCTGCAAGATTTTCAAAAGCCATAAAAGCTGCTCCTTTCCCGGATAATCTGTCAGATTCGGGAGCGGATAAGCGAAAGCTCCGTTCTGACCTTTTCGTCATCAAAGGATTTTTCCCTGAGGACATTTTCTATTACATCGAGAGAATCGGAAATTGAAATAAAGCGGTCCATAAGGCAAAGCTTCGATTCCATCTGAAGAATTTCTTTTTC
>JAZNUS010000116.1:0-2862 GCA_045592485.1 Clostridia bacterium
ATAGTGACACTCCAAGAAAAGAGCACTTGTGCGAATTTGATTGGTTAGTGGAGCGTTAGAAAGCAGTGTTTTCAACAGTTTGAACGAATTTCAAATTTGTTTTTGAAATTACTTTCTTTTGGTTCCCCTCATCAGTCACCTAACGGTGGCAGCTTCCCCACCGGGGGGAAGCCTCACACATTAGCCCAATTCAATCATCCCTACAAACCCCAATTTATATCTTAATTTGACGACATTGCCCACCAGGGGGAAGCCTCACGCTTCAGCCAATCCCACCTCCCATACACCCCCTAATTTAAACATTACAAAAAAAATTCCAAAAGCAAATACATCACTTTTGGAATTTTTTAATCCATACATATAAATATTATTTCTTTTTATCAGCAAGAACATATCTTTCAAAGCATTTTGCCTCGCAGACACCGCTCATATCAAACTCATCGCACAAGATTCCGTATTTTTTGAGCTGTCTGGCATAGAGAACTGCACAATGACCGCAATAGTCATGATAAGGCTCCATATGCTCAAGAGAATTGAGCATTCCTTTTGACGGACACCATCTCATATCGATTGTAAACTCGCCCTTATCTTCGTCAAGCTCCATTTTGAAATCACAGGCTTCTTCGTTAAGGGATTTTGACCAGTAATCAAAGCAGCCTCTCAGTCCCTTTTCGGAAACCTCTTTGCCGAGAAGGTCGGCAACATATGTATCGGAGATATATTCCCAATATCTCACAACCTCGTCGTGACCGCCTTTTTTCTCTTCAAGATATTTAAAAAGCTCGCTGTAGAGCGGAATAAATTCTGTACATGAAATCATTTTAAGCTGCCTCCTTATCTGTAGAATCTGTATTTTGCGGCACCGTTTTCTTCGTTGTAGGAAATCATTTCGAAACAATAACCGCTCATCTTTGCAATCACATCATTAACAACCGAAGTTGTCATAACATACCATTTTGAAGGCTCGTATCCGCTTTCCTTCATATATTTAACTGCAGGACATTCAGACACCGTTACCTTAAGCTCCGATTCGGAAAGCTCACATTTGACATTGTCAGGAGCTTTTTCAACAGTGTATGTTTTTTCAATGTGTGCCTTCATTGCCGAAAGACCGTCTTTTTTTATTTCGGCAATGAGCGGTGAATAATATGCTTTTGTGAAAATTGTGAGATATTCAACAACAGATTCGTCACCGTATTTTTCGCCGACATATCTTACGCCACGGTCACCCGAAATGTGAAAATCACGGTGGAAATATTCATTATCTGCCGCGTTGCGTTCGATTACAAGTTTTTCGCCCATTTATTCATCCTCCGATTCTCTTTAAAAGTGTTGTCATACCGTCTATAATAATTTCGTCTCCGCCCTTTTTCAGATAAGAGCTTCTTGCTTCATATCCACCTTCGTCATATGCAGATGATGACGGGAAATAAGAATCACCGCCATTTGTCAGGCAGCACACAAAGGTATCCTTAAAGGGAGAACCCTCAGAAATTCTGAGACCAATCTCTACAAAAGGCTCACCGGGAATACCGGCAAAAGCAAACTCGCCAAGCTTGAGAGCAGAAAGGTCAAATTCAAAACTGTCGGGGCCTGAGGAGAGTTCAACAATTCTTGTAGCTTCTGCAACTACAGTTGTAAGCTCCATTGCTTCATATGGAAGCTCAGAGTCTTTGCCCTTTGCATGAAGCTCAACAATTTTCTTTGATTCCTCAAGACGAGCATTATCCTGATTTGAAGGAATTGTTACTATATTTGAGCCGTATTCAATTTTGTCGGCATTGATGTCAACAGTTTTATCACAAATCTGAAGAACCGCACCTGCAATGGCTCTGCCCATGTGCTTTGCGTGGTCAAGACCTCTGGGAACACCATCGAAGCTGTCATAATCAAGACCTCTTCTGTCGCCCTCGGTGGGCATTGGATTGATGTGATTAACATTGCCCTGAGCTCCTGTGAGGAAAATACATTTAACACCATCGAGTGCCTTTTCAATTGTACTTCTCACATAGCCGGGATAGTCGGTGCTTATTACCTCACCGCCAACAGAATCGGGATGTGTACCGAAGTTTACAATGTATAAATCGTCTCCGCCTTCTCTTTCAATTTTGAGGAGTTTAACTTCTTCATTGGGAGCACCGAGTGCGTGGTCAATATTGGGATTGCCCACACCGGGATTGGTCTGAACTCCGCCATCCTTCATACGGAAGCGTCTGACAAAGGAAATCTTCTTTGCTTCACCGGAGGCTACCGAAAAGCTTGACGGTTTAACATCTTCGAGAGCCTCTTTGGCAACTCTGCACATTGCATTAACCATTTCTTTTTCATATTCCACATCACCGTGAAGGTCGGAAGCAAAGTCGGGTCCTATCATCGGAGCAGTGTGAGTGTGGCTGCATGAAATTAAAATAGATTCAAATTCGATGCCGCAATACTTGGCAATAGCCCTTCTGTATTCATCACAGGTGGTCTTGGGAAGCATGATGATGTCTGCTGCAATAACAACGGCTTTCTTTTCACCGTCGTCAAAAGCTGCCGCAAAAACATAGAGATCATCAAGAATTTCTTTTGCTTCTCTTTTTTCATAATAGCCCGATATCAAAGTGCCAAGCTTTGGTGTTATACAGGCTCTGGAATAGCCGCATTTAATTTTATTCATTTTCTTTTGTCCTTTCTATGATTGAATTTTATTTATATGCTAGCCTTAACGACCAACACTGAAGACGCCTCAAATGGTGAATTTTCGGTATCTTTTGCCTTGTCGTCCTTGAAAGGCGAGTAGCCTTCCTGCGTCCTCCGCACCAAAATCTCCTCAAAAATTCATCCATTTGAGGTCCGCAAGAGTTTTAAAATAATAAATTT
>JAZNUS010000117.1:0-22502 GCA_045592485.1 Clostridia bacterium
CACAAGCTTTAAGGATATGAAAAAGTCCGGAATAAATCCAATGATTCACGGATTTATAATATCAGCACTTGTAGTCATTGTTGCCATTTGTGTTGAGTGGTGTATGGGATTAGTGTAATTTAAGAATGATTTTTTATTCCTGACTTGATACGAGTAAAAATCCTGTCGAATGATGAAATATAAAACAAAAAAGAGGTACGGGAATATGCAATGAATACAGTTCTTTTCATAACTATTTGATAATATTCACTAAGGATATAATTATTTGTGAAAACGACAGAACTAAAAATGATTTGTCTGAAGCAAAACATATTTATGATAATTATATAGGGAAAGAGTGATATAATGAATTCTGTTTTAAAGAAATTTAAAGTTATTCCATCTGTTGTTGAAGCAGACAAAGAAAGCGAAATAACAATTAAAAGCCTTGAGGGAACATTCAGATTTTTTGATGATACGATCTACAAAATAACTTTTATTCCACAGGATGTCAGCGATGTGGCTATGGATGAGGAAATATCATTAAAAGGTTATGACAAATCACGAAATGTATTTTCGGTAAAACCCGAAAACGGAGAACTTAAAGTAAAATATTTTTTCTCAGGTGAACAGGAATGGCGTATTCGTGTAAGTTCGGATGAATACGAAAAACATCAGAATCACTTATACAGTAAATACAAAAAGTTTTGGACATCTCTTATTGATGCGCCGAAAACAGGTGTTGATTTGCGCATTTATTCACTGAAATCCGATTTGTATGAAAGACGGGTTATGAAAGGTGATTTACATTTGCATACCACTGAATCTGATGGTCAGGAAAGCCCTGAAAGAGTAGCTGCCTTATGCAGAAAAATCGGTCACGATTTTATTGCGCTTACTGACCACAATGTATACAATTCTTCAGCTGTAGCAAAGAAAAAATTTGATTTTATCAAAAGCTTTGAGATTATGTGCGGAGAAGAAGTACATAACGGCTATGCCGGTTTTTTTCATATGATAAATATAGGAAGCCGATATAGTGTTAATGATATATATGTCAACGAACCTGAAAGGGTTAAAAATGAAGTGGCTGAACTTGAAAATGATACACAAGTCCCGGGCGGAATTGACAAAAGAGAATATTTAAACAGAGTCTGGCTTTACAGAGAAATTAAAAAAAGCGGAGGATATGCAATATTTCCGCATCCTTACTGGTATATCGGACATTCACACGTTTCAACACTAATGAGTAAAACAATAATTAATGACAGACTTTGCGATGCTTTTGAAGTACTTGGCGGATGTACACCAAGAGAAAACAATTTGCAGGTTGCACTATACAATGAACTCAGAGCAGAGGGGTGTAGTGTGCCAATTGTGGGATCAACCGATTCTCATTCTTTATTGTCTGAAGAATATCCTAATCATTCAACACTTGTATTTGTTAATGAGGGAGATGTTTTACAATCTGTATCTGACGGTTACAGCGTGGCTATCGAATCACTTCCGGGTGAAAATGTCAGAGTGTATGGTAAGCTGAGGCTGGCTTCTTATGCACATTTTTTACTTGAAAACTATTTCCCTTTGCATAACGAATTGTGCTCTGTATCAGGACTTCTTATGGAAAGATTCTTAAACGGTGATACAACCGCAAAGAGATTTATAATGAAGAACGAAGAGAAAGTTTTGGATTTTGAAGAAGAGTTTTTTGGAAGCAGATATGAAGTAGTATGGCAAGAATAGTTTAAATTATTTATGAGAAATACATCACAGATAGTATGCCGATTTTGATATTTTACATACTTAAAGAAAACAATTGGAGTGATTTTGCACGCAAGCGCATTTTGTATCGATGAAGAAAAAATCATTCGCAGAGTTTCATTTCTTGGATCGTCATTTTGGCTTGTATACAATCTCGCAAGTCTTGCATATGGTTCTTCGATAGGGGATATATTAACCATGATTTCAATAGGAACAGCCATTTACAGGTATGATATAAGAAGAAAATCCGATTCTTAGCTTTACTTTTTTCTTGTGGTTGAGTTGAAATAATTATTTCTGCATAAATATACATTTATCGCATAAAACACTTGACAAATTCGGCGTATCGGTGTATAATTGCTTGGTAATATGCAAGATGCATGTATAAATATACAACTACTATATGAATGAGGTGTTACATCTATGACAAAGGTTTTTATTGACGGAAGCGCTGGAACGACCGGGCTCAGAATATATGAACGACTCGGAAACAGAGATGATATTGAGCTTATTATTCTCCCTGATGAAATAAGAAAAGATATATCTGCAAGATACGATGCGATTAAAGACAGTGATATTACATTCCTGTGTCTGCCCGACAGTGCTGCAATTGAATCGGTTCAGATGGCAAAAGAACTCGATACCATTATAATTGATACTTCAACCTCGCATCGCACAGATGATGAATGGGCATACGGGTTTGCAGAAATAAGAGATTTCAGAGAAAGAATTAAAAATTCAAAAAGAATTGCCAACCCAGGGTGTCATGCAAGTGGATTTATTGCTCTTGTTGAACCTCTTGTATCACAGGGCATCATTTCATCAGATGCAAATCTCAGCTGCATTTCGCTGACGGGCTATTCAGGTGGCGGCAAAAAGATGATTGCCGATTATGAAAATTCCGGTTTGAAAGATGCTCTTCAGGCTCCGAGGCTCTATGGTGTCGGTCAGACTCATAAGCATCTTCCTGAAATTGTTAAGGTGTGTCGTGTTTCAAATCCACCTGTTTTTTGTCCCATAGTATCGTCATACTATTCGGGAATGGAGGTTGTTGTTCCTCTTTCAAAGTCGGAGGTGAAGGGTACAATTGACAATATCAAAGAGATATATAAAGGATACTACAACAGTAAAATAGTAAATTATGTTGAAAGTCCCGATGATGGCGGTTTTGTTTCAGTCGGAGCACTTTCTTTTAAAGATACAATGGAGATTAGCGTTTTCGGCAATGATGACCGTTTTACTCTTGTTGCTCGTTACGATAATCTAGGTAAAGGTGCATCGGGTGCCGCAATACAGAATATGAACATTGTTCTCGGCATTGATGAAACAACAGGACTAAGCATCTGAGTTTATAGGAAAGGAAAAATCATATGAAGATTATATCAGGCGGTGTATGTGCCGCAAAAGGATTCACTGCAAGCGGAGTGCATTGCGGAATCAGAAAAAACAAGATAAAGAAAGACCTTGCCCTTATATACAGTGAGGCAAAGGCATCTGCAGCTGCAGTTTATACAACCAATCTGGTGAAGGGCGCGCCTCTCACAGTTACAAAAGCTCACATTGCAGACGGAAAGGCACAGGCGGTTATCTGTAACAGCGGAAACGCCAACACCTGCAATGCAAACGGAATTGAAATTGCCGAAAAAATGAGTGACCTTGTTTCCGATGCTCTCGGTATTGATGCAAAAGATGTTGTTGTTGCATCAACAGGTGTTATAGGTCAGCCTCTTTCAATTGAACCCATAGCATCCGGCATTCCGAATCTTGTTAAATCCCTTTCAAAAGAGGGCTCGGAGGGAGCCAGCGAAGCTATTCTGACAACTGACACGGTTAAAAAGGAAATTGCCGTTGAATTTGAAATTGGCGGCAAAATATGCCGCATGGGAGGCATGGCCAAAGGAAGCGGTATGATTCACCCCAACATGGCAACAATGCTTGTTTTCATAACAACCGATGCGGCAATTTCATCGGCTATGCTTCAAAAAGCCCTTTCAGGTGATATTAAAAATACTTTCAACATGATAAGCATCGACGGAGATACCTCCACGAACGATATGGTGACTGTTCTTGCAAACGGTATGGCAGGAAATGAAGAGATTACGGCAGAGGGTGCAGATTTTGATATCTTTATGAAGGCTCTCAACACAATTAATGTTCATCTTTGCAGAATGATTGCCGCCGACGGTGAGGGAGCAACCAGGCTTCTTGAATGCTCAGTATGTGGTGCGGCCGACGAGGAAACAGGTAAAACTGTTGCAAAAAGTGTCATATGCTCATCTCTTCTTAAGGCTGCAATGTTTGGAGCCGATGCTAACTGGGGAAGAGTTCTTTGTGCCATAGGCTACTCGGGCGCCAATGTTGATGTTTCAAAGGTTGATGTTTCATTCAGAAGCGTAAAAGGCGAAATTGAGGTTTGCAAAAATGGTGCCGGAGTTGATTTTTCTGAAGAAAAAGCAAAAGAAATTCTTCTTGAAAAAGAAATAGAAATTGCCGTTAATCTTAATTCGGGAGCTTTCGATGCCACTGCATGGGGCTGTGACCTTACCTATGACTATGTAAAAATAAATGGTGACTACAGAACCTGATGATTAAATTAAGAGGAGAATAACAATGATTAATGAATTTTCAAACGCAGAGCGTGCCGAGGTTTTAACTCAGGCACTTCCTTACATAAAAAAATATACAGGCAAAATCGTTGTTGTGAAATACGGCGGTAATGCCATGATAAATGAAGAGCTTAAAAAACAGGTTATGGAAGACCTGGTTCTTTTGTGGCTTATTGGTGTCAGGGTTGTCCTTGTTCATGGCGGCGGTCCGGAAATCAGCGAGCTTATGGACAAGCTTGGTAAAAAGCCTGAGTTTGTTGACGGACTGAGAGTCACCGACAAAGAAACAATCGATATTGTTCAGATGGTTCTTGCAGGAAAGGTTAACAAATCTCTTGTAAACAAGCTTGAAATGAACGGCGGAAAAGCAATGGGTATATCCGGTATGGACGGAATGCTTATTGAAGCAAAAATTAAGGATGAACGCCTTGGCTTTGTGGGAGAGATAACCAATGTCAATATCAGCCCTGTCACAGACCTTCTTGAAAAAGGCTACATTCCCGTTGTTTCAACTGTCGGATGTGACAAAAACGGTAATTGCTACAACATAAACGGCGATACTGCCGCGGCATACATAGCAGGCGCTCTGGGCGCTGAAAGACTCATTATGATGACCGATATTGAGGGCATTCTTATGGATAAAGACAATCCCGACACACTCATACCCTACATCACAGTTGAGGAAGCGGAAAAGCTCTATGAAGATAAGGTTATTTCCGGCGGTATGATTCCAAAGGTTAAGTGCTGTGTTGATGCAATTGAAAAAGGGGTTAAAAATGTCGTAATTATGGACGGCAGAGTACCTCACTCAATACTTATGGAGCTTCTTACCGATGAAGGTGCAGGAACAATGTTTACCAAAAACAATGGTGATGAATAATCCGGAGGGAGAATATGACAGGCATTAAAGAAAAAGATAAAAAATATATTGCAGGCACATATGCCCGTTTCCCTGTGGAAATTGTAAAGGGAAAAGGTTCACTTGTCTATGATGAAAATGGAAAAGAATACATCGACATGGGCTCCGGTATAGGTGTTACAAGCTTCGGAATTTCCGATGAAGGGTGGGTTGAGGCAGTAAAGAATCAGCTTGATTTGGTTCAGCACATGTCAAATCTTTACTACACAAGCCCTTGTGCAAGGCTTGCCGAGCTTCTTTGCACCAAAACCGGAATGAGCAAGGTTTTCTTTTCAAACTCAGGAGCAGAGGCAAATGAATGTGCAATTAAAGTTGCAAGAAAATATGCATCGGAAAAGAAGGGCAGTGACTGCTACACAATTGTTACCTTGAACAACAGCTTCCATGGCAGAACCTTAACAACTCTTGCTGCAACAGGACAGGAACATTATCACGAGCTTTTTCAGCCGCTGACACCGGGATTTTGTCACATTGATGCAGGAAAAGACATAACCGACCTTGAAAATCTCGGAAAACAAAAGAAAATTGCCGCCGTAATGATTGAATGCATTCAGGGTGAGGGGGGAGTTGTTCCTCTTGAAAAGGAATTTGTGAAGCAAATTGAAAAATATTGCAAAGACAATGACATTATTCTTATTGTAGATGAGGTTCAGACCGGAAACGGAAGATGCGGCAAAATGTATGCCTATATGAATTATGGAATTGAACCCGATGTTGTCACCACCGCAAAAGGAATTGGCGGAGGACTTCCTCTGGGAGCAGTTCTCATGAACAAAAAGGTGGAGGGAGTTCTCGGCTTTGGTGACCACGGTTCCACCTATGGCGGAAACCCCATAGCCTGTGCAGGAGGACTTAGCATTGTTGAGCGGATTGATGACAGTCTTCTTGATGAAATTAATGAAAAATCAAAGTTCATATTTGATTCCCTTGCAAACTCCAAAGGAATTGAATCGGTGTCGGGTATGGGACTTATGATTGGCATAAAAACCGAAAAAAATGCCGCTGACATAGTAAAAAAATGTATTGAAAAAGGAGTTCTGTGTCTCACAGCAAAAGACAAGGTCCGTCTTTTGCCTGCACTAAACATTCCGATGGATATTTTGAAAAAAGCCATTGATATTATCAAGTCGGTTTGCAGTGAATGATTAATTTGAAATC
Source organism: Clostridia bacterium (assembly GCA_045592485.1). Lineage (GTDB taxonomy): Bacteria > Bacillota > Clostridia > UMGS1810 > UMGS1810 > RGIG1828. Next base: position 6,424 of record JAZNUS010000117.1, read on the forward strand.
TTGAAAGGAAGATAATTATGAATCTTAAAAATAAAAGCTTTTTGAAATTACTTGATTTCACAACTGAAGAAATCGCCTATCTTATTGATCTTGCGGCAGATTTAAAGAAAAAGAAAAAAGAGGGCATTGCTCACAGACTTTGCGAAGGCAAATCAATTGCACTCATTTTTGAAAAAACAAGCACACGCACACGCTGTGCCTTTGAGGTTGCGGCAGCTGACCTGGGAATGCATCCCACATATCTCGATCCCTCAGGCTCTCAGATTGGTAAAAAAGAAAGCATTGCCGACACTGCAAGAGTTCTTGGCAGAATGTATGACGGAATTGAATACAGGGGCTTTGGACAGGATATTGTAGAAGAGCTTGCAAAATATGCCGGTGTTCCAGTGTGGAACGGTCTTACAAATGAATTTCATCCCACACAGATTTTAGCAGATTTTCTCACAATAAAAGAACATTTTGGTGAGCTTAAGGGCAAAAAGCTTGTTTATATGGGCGATGCAAGATACAACATGGGTAATTCCCTTATGGTTGGCTGTGCAAAAATGGGTATGCATTTTGTTGCCTGTGCACCCAAAAAATATTTCCCTTCCGATGAGCTTGTGGCTCAGTGTATGGAGGTTGCAAAAGAAACAGGAGCAGTTCTTGAATTTATTGAAGATCCTATGGAAGCAACAAAAAATGCTCATGTTATCTACACTGATGTATGGGTTTCAATGGGTGAGCCTGACAGTGTCTGGTCAGAAAGAATCAGCGAGCTTACTCCCTACAGAGTTACAAAAGAGCTTATGACAAATGCCGGCTCTCAGTGCAGATTTATGCATTGTCTCCCTGCATTCCACGACCTTAAAACTGTAATCGGCAAGGAAATTCACGACAAATTCGGCATTGACTGCATGGAAGTGACCGATGAGGTTTTCGAAAGCGATGCGTCAATAGTTTTTGATGAAGCCGAAAACAGAATGCACACCATAAAGGCTGTTATGGCGGCAACGCTTTAATATCTATTTTTAATATGTAGGAAAAAGACCTGACAAAGGAGATTGTCAGGTCTTTTATGGTGTATGTGATTATTAATAGTTTTCAGCCTTAATCTGGAAATATGCCTTCGGGTGTTCACAAACAGGGCAGATTTCAGGAGCGGCTTTTCCAACAATGATATGACCGCAGTTTGAACACTGCCATATCATGTCGTTATCTCTTGAGAATACGATGCCGCCTTCAATGTTTGAAAGAAGCTTTCTGTATCTTTCTTCATGTTCCTTTTCAATTTTTGCAACTTCTTCAAAAAGGAAAGCAATGTGGTCGAAGCCTTCTTCTCTTGCTTCTTTTGCCATTCTTGCATACATTTCGGTCCATTCGAAGTTTTCTCCTGCAGCAGCATCGGCAAGGTTTGTTTTTGTATCGGGCATACCGTCATGCAAAAGCTTGAACCACATTTTTGCGTGTTCTTTTTCGTTGTTTGCAGTTTCTTCAAACAAAGCGGCAATCTGAACATAACCGTCTTTTTTTGCTTTGCTTGCATAATAAGTATATTTGTTTCTTGCCTGACTTTCTCCGGCAAATGCCGCCATAAGATTAGCTTCTGTTCTTGTACCTTTTAAATCCTTCATGATAAATCCTCCTTAGATTTAATTATATTTATATTATAACACATAAATCCAAAATAATCCATATTTTTTTATAATTTTTTAAATAGTGAGAATTTTAATTGACACATGTATTTAACTGTGCTAAAATCATTCTGAGGTGAAAAAAATGAAAAAATTTTTATGTTTAATTTTACTTGCCGTACTTTGGTGTTCATCACTTTACACTCCATCATTTGCTTATGATGGGATAAAGGTTTTAATTGACGGAGTTCAGGTGAGCTTTGACAATTCAACAGGCTATCCCTTTGTCAGTGGCGGAAGAACCCTTGTTCCCCTCAGAGCAACAATGGAGAGCTTTGGTGCGTCGCTTGAATGGGACGCAGGTGCACAAACGGCAATTGTAAGAAAGGGAACAACAACCGTTCGATGCAAAATAGGGGACAATTGCGTATACAGAAACAATGTCAGAATAGAAAACGATGCCGCCGCAGTTATTCAGGACGGCAGAACCTATCTTCCCATAAGAGTAGTTCTCGAGGCATTTGGTGCAACTGTAGGATGGGACGGTAATGTTATCGTAACAAGTCCCGGAAGTGACTATGAGATTTATCAGATTGTAAACACTCCTTCGTCAATCCGTAACTACTGGCTCGTGTGGAACGATGCTCTTGCATCAAAGAGTGCAGGAAATTATGCCGATGCAATAAGCAAAATCCGTTCAATTTCATCAATCTTTCTTCAGGAAAACGCCAGTGCAAGCAATGCGATGCTTTTTAAGCATCTTGGTGAGTGCTATGCAGGTCTTGGCGATTACTCAATGGCATCATCTTGCTTCAAGAGGGAGGCGTATTACTGGAATCAGGACCCGGCAATGGTAGAAAGCTTTATCGATGCTAACCGCCGTTCAAATCTTATTAAAACCAATGCTCAGATTTACATAAAATCAACCGACACCTCCATGGGTGCAAGAACAAACTTCGGTGTGAACCATGAGCCCGGAGGCGGTGTGATTCTGGGAGTCTATGCCGAACAGGACACAAATATCTATAATCCCTATTCTCCCGACAGATTTTATATGGACACCTTCCCTCAGCTTGTTGGCAAGGATATCGGTGCATATCTGTTGTACATTCCCTACGGCTTTGATATTTCAGGCTACAACAGTCACATAGAAACAGCCAAGAGCAAAAACAAGCTTATGCAGATTTCTCTTGAGCCTCACGGTGGATTAAATGTTATAAAAGAAAATGACAGCTATCTCATTTCTCTTGCACAGGCAATGGAGAGCTCAGGCTGCAAAATGATGCTTAGATTTGCCGGAGAAATGAATGATGCAACTTCATCGTGGTTCACAAAGGATACAGAGCTGTATAAAGAAAAATTCAGAATAGTTGCAAACATTTTTCACCGCTATGCACCCTCTGTTCCTGTGATATGGGCGCCAAACTTCTATCCTGAGGAAACCATGGACGACTACTATCCCGGCGATGAATATGTTGACTATGTGGGCATTTCGTCTTACAAGGAACACACCCCTGTAACCGATCCTCTCGGTATGGGAGTTGACCGAAGCAGATGGAGCAATCAGCTCGACACTATCTATTCACTTTACGGTCACAAAAAACCTATAATCATTGTTGAGGGCGGAGCGTCATATATGGACTATGAAACCTACAGTGACATAACTCCCTTTGCATCGGCACAGTTAAAGGATTTCTACACTTATCTTCCCATTAAATATCCCAATGTAAAAATGAGCTTTATGTTTGATGCAGACAATCCCCGCCGAAGATATATCCTTTCAAATAATTCCACATATCTTGAAGCCTATAAATCCGGCACATCGTCCGATTTGTATGTAACCGATTCTTCGTCGCCCTACAGATATGACTACTACGAGCTCGGAAACAATGTCAGTGTTAAAGCAGAACCCACAGAGCTCAGCAGCTATATTACCACACCTTTGAATGACACTGCCTATGTGAATTATTATATAAACGATGTTTATCTCGGAACATCTTACGGCATACCATATTCTGTTAATGCAGATTTCACTTCTTTTAAAGGAACCAAAGTAAAGGTAACCGTAAGCTCCTTTAATGCTAACAATCAGCAGACTCTTTCGTATTCGGTATATGTAAATGTGAAATAATTTTAATCATCAACACCAAAGGCACGGATTTTTGAAAAATCCGTGCCTTTGACATTATCATCTGTTTAGTAATTCAATTGCATAATCAGCATTTTTTTCTGCTGTTTCTTTAAGAATTTTATTGGTCTTTCGAAGCTCTTCTTTTCTTTTCTCAAGCTCGTCGATTATGTGTGTAAGAATTTGTGTGGCTTCTGATGTGTTGATTGTTTCAATATCAACCCAGTCCGGCTGATTAAGGGATTCCATGAAAGCACTGACCTTGGGGTCATAGACAAGTGCCATTGCGGGGATTCCGAGAGTTGTGGCATAGATGAGTGAGTGAAGCCTCATTCCGATAACTATTTCCGAAACAGACAGAACCGAAAACATCTCCGGAACAGAAAGCTCACGGGTGATGGCATAGGAATCATTTTTCATTCTGCCCATTACCGATTTTGAAATTTCCAGGTCGTGAGGATATTGCATCGGAACAAACAATGGATACATATTGTGTTTTTCAACCATAAAATCGCAAATTTCTGCCATTGCATTTTCAAAGTTCCCGGCACATTTTTTCCATTCTCTGATAGACACAACAAAAATCCGTCTGTTGTCGGGAACTCCTGCTCTCTTGGTAAAATACTTGCCCGAAAGGGATTCAGCGGTATTCAAAGTAAAAGCAGGATCTGCAGTAATGGTGATTTCGGGCTTTGAAACACCCATCGACTTTAATTCCTCGTCAGATCTGTCATCGCGCAGGGTTATAACATCAACCCTGTTTAAAATTTTTGTTGCAATAATGCGGTTAAACTTATTTGTAATAGGTCCTATTCCGTTTGCATAGAGCATTGTTTTTATGCCGCAGCTCTGTGCAAGACCGATGATGGCAAGATAGTATAGCAATGATTTACTGCTTGTAACATCCTGCAAAAGACTGCCGCCTCCGAAAAGCAACATTTTGGAGGATTTCATTTCTTTTATGATTTTAAAAATATTGTAGCGGTTAACCGATTTCACTCCGTAAACTCTCGAGGTTTCCTCGGGAGTTTTTGACAGCACGGTCACATCAAGGTCCGGCTTTTTTTCTCTGAGGGTGCTCAGTATGGCGAAAAGCAGAGCCTCGTCGCCGCTGTTTGCAAATCCGTGGTATCCGGATATAACAATATCTGCCATTATCTTATCTCCGTATTATTTAATCGTTTGATAATTACATTAACTATTTTCAAAAGTATAATATTTGCAATAAATGCCCCAATTGAAACAAAAACGCCAACAATGAGACCGTTAAGTGTTCGTGTCACAATGGTCCCGAAATTTGTAAACACATGGCAGAAGCTGTTGGCAATAGATGCTGCAAGAATTGATGTGGCAATTGCAAGAATCCATTTTATCACATCAGCATTTGTTCGTTTCACATAGTAAATCAAAAGAACAAGTGCAGGATAGCCAATAAGGAATTCCTTTGTCCTCGGACGGGCAGGGAAGAGGTTTGTCAGAGTGGTTCTCATAAGCTGTTCAAGAGGACTTATTGAGCTGACATTTCCGCTTCGGATAATGTAGTAAACACCAATCGCTCCAACTGCAAGCGCAACAATCACCCAGTATACCTTAATGTGAGCATTGAGAACATTTTTCACATCTGTCAAAAAGCCTGAATCGGATTTTTTTATAAACATCAGATAATATACACATGTACTGTAAACAATGGGTACAAGCAACGAAAGCTTTATTCCGCGGAATATATCGTTGTTGACATAGTAAGAAATTCCCGAAAGCATTGTTCCCTGACCGACTGCCCATAAGAGGAGAGTGCCAACTGTAAGCAAAACTCCCGAAAGAGTTAAAACAGGCAATGAGAGCTTGTCTTTTGTCTTTTTCAGGAAGTATAGCAAAACAGTTACAGCAAAGCAGGAATGCACAACAGAGTAAACTGTGGGGTAAAGGGAAAGAAGTGAGTCCGGCATAAAGAATGATGCAGCAAAAGCAAAGGCTGAAAGTACCAGAGCACCAAAAACAATTGCCGCATTTTTACTTCCGGTAATCATCTGATATGCAATAAGTGCACACATTATCATTATAACGGCACAGGCGGCACTGTTGAGCTTTCTGTTCGGTGTGTAGTCTGTCTTGTTAACATCGGAGGTAACATTAAATCCGTTCTGCTCAATTTTTTCGATATATTCCTTTGTTGCCATAAGTGAGTAGTCAGTACAGTCTGCGTAGCTTACATCCTCTGCATTTATAAGTGTCACAGTTATAAATCTCATATTTCTGTCAATTGTTGAATTGAAAAACTGCTCGGTTCTGAATTTGTAATTTGTTTCGTCAACATGGGAGTTGTCGTAGGTTTCGTAGGAACGCATAATCTTTCCCGGACCGCCGTTTTCCAATGCTTTGTCAAAAATATAGGAGTATCCGAAGCATTTCTGATTTGACAGATGGTCTGTGTTTTCGGTAACAACAAGAGTCATATCGTTGCTGTTTACTATATCGGAAATCCCCTCATAGTTTCTTTCGTCATTTTCACCTTCAGAAAGAAGCTGAGATGCCTTTTTAATGTTCATATAATCAATGTCATATTCTTTGACAAGACGCTCAATATCCTCAAGATATTCAACATTTCTGTAGTTCATAACATTGTGAATAAGGGCAACTTCAAATCCTTTTTCCGAAAGGGTGCGGATTGCGTTTTCATTGTAGCCCACTGCATAGTCAAAAAGCTGTCTTTTGCCGTCATAAAGAACATACACATCAAGACCTTCAACCTCTCCGAGATATGAATATTCCTTCTCTGAATATCTTCTTGGCATTGAATATTTAAAAAACTCCTTCATTTCGTCCTTGCTTATCAGAACAAGATGACTGTCAAGGGAAACACCGGGGCAGTTTTCCTTGATGTGTTTTGCAATATTCAGGCTCTGTTCATCATATTTGTGACAAAGCACATTATATTTGATTGATGTAACCTCGCCTCTTGAAGAAAGATAGTTGACATCCTCTTCCTTTATGGAAACGGTTTTTACTCCGATTTCTTTCAACTCGTCATAAACCTCTTCAAGCTTTTGTGAAGAAATTTTGTTCATAAAACTGTCGTAGTAAAAAGACACGACAATATTGTTGTTATTGTTTTCCGAGGAAATTCGAAGAGATATTCCGGGAATAAGCATAACAAACATAACTGCAAGAACAATCCATGCGGCAAATCTTGTAAAGAAATTTTTCATTTTTATCAATCCTTTCTGCTTACTTTTAAAAGCTGCTTCAAAACTCCGCTTGCAAGAAGAGATGCAATATAGACAACGCCGCAGGCAATCAGAGGAATAAGGAATGTAGCATATCCGTGAGTAAGCTCCGGCATAAATGTGTTAAACAGCACATACACAATAAATGCAAGAACGCCTGAAATAATAATCTTGAAAATTGTCAAAAGCAAATCCTTTTTCCAATAGGGACCGATAACCTTGCGTATTCCAATTGCCACTAGAATTGCATAGCAGGTCAGAAGAACCGATGTTGTGGATGCAATCAGCAGAGAGGGAAGGGTGATTGAAAAACCGTTTGGTGTAATGTCCGGAACATAGTTTACAATAAGAATGTTGCAGATTGTGTTAATCACAATAATTGCCAGTGTACCAATAACTGTGTAATTGTATTTTCCTGCAAGATAGAGAATCTTGTTGAAAAGCTCCTGAGTAACATATCCAAGAACACCCAGGCTGTATATGAAAAACATAATTGAAACACTTGAGGTGGACTCAGCAGTGAAAGAGCCTCTTTCATAAAGAAGCCTTATTATATCAGAACCAAAAAGTCCTGTAACAAGCACAAAGGGAAGGAAGATTGCCGTCATTATTGATATTATATATCTTAAAAGCTCATTTACATAGTCGGTGTTTCCCTCTTCATAGTTCTTTGAAATGGCAGGGAAGATAACTGTGGACATTGCAACCACGAAAATGCTCGACACCGTTACAAAAAGGTTTGATGCATAGTTGAAGGTTGATGCCATACCTGCATTTCCGCTTACAAAAGCACGGTCTGTGTAGAAACAAAGCTGGAACATCATATTTGAAATGAAAATCCACATTATCTCAATATTTTTGCCGGAGGAGCTTTTGTATTTTTCCTTTGAAAGAAGTGTATATTTCTTTTTATAAAATGAGGGCAGAAGGATAATTATGTGAAGGAACCATCCAAGAGTGGTTACTGCGCCGATTGTGAGAATTGAAGCATTGAAAAGATGCAGGGTGAGAATCACAATCACATTGTAGGGCAGACTCATTATTGAAGTGATGAAAAATGCCCGTTCATTCTGAAGAATACCCGAAATGATGTAGGCAATGACAACCGAAACAAGTGACGGCAGCATTATATAAAAAAGCTCTATGGCAAGGGCATTGTCAGAAGGGCTCAGATTCGGAAGAATAATGCTCACAATCTGAGGAGCAAAAAGTGCCATCAATGCAACAGCAGTAATCAGCCACAGAAAAGATTTTTTCAGGAAATGGGAAACATAAGCTCTTTCCTGACCAATGTTTTCGGCTTTGTTGATGTTTTTAATAACAAGAGTAGAGAGTGCAACACCAATCCCTGTAAAAATTAATGTTACAAGACCGAAAACCTGAAAATATATGTCTGCAGTTGTTCCTGTTCCGAAAACCTTTGCAAAAACAATGTCACGGTAAAAACCGAGACCTTTTGCGAGAATTATTCCCAGAACAACGGTTATATAAGCATTACCCATTGCATAGCAACTCCCTTTCCATGATAATATAATGTTATTATTATACACCATATTAATGTTTAAGTCAATAAATTGAGAAAATTTATGAAACAAAATGGGAATTTATTCTCTTCTTGACACAAAGGTGGATTACAGTTATAATTATTATGAGAGAAAATGTTCAAATTTTAGTTTTATCAGGAGGAAAAATGAAAAGATTAATTACATTTATTATACTCATAGCAATGCTTTCTTCAGTTTGCTTTGCTGCACCTGTTCAGAAATATGAAGAAGTTATTCCGATTGCACCGGGAATAACTCTTACAAAGGTTTCGGAATTCCATTCCGACCACAATCTGAGCTATTCATACATCAAGGCTGACCTTACAGGCGAAAACACAAAGCTTAAGCTTTTGAAATCCGACAAGGGTGTTGATGTTCTTGAAACAGTGCCAACTCTTGCAGCCGGTACCGATGATGTTGTCGCAGCAATCAATGCCGACTTTTTTTCGATTCACTCAGGAAATAAAGGCTTTTCCCTTGGCATTGAAATTGAAGACGGCAAATTGCATCAGTCACCCATAAATCCCTCAACAATGGCGACAGTCGCTTACCTTGACAATCAGGTGACAATGTCTTACCTTGACTTTAACATTACCCTCACTGCACCCAACGGCGAAACCGCTCCGGTGCGTCATCTCAATAAGCACACATCATACTTTGGCGACATCCTTATGTATACAAAGGATTTTAACAACGGAATGTCACCTGCACCGAAGGGGGCAGGTGTTGTTGAGGTTGTTGTTGAAAATGGCAAAATTGTTGAATTCAGACGGGAAGCAGACCCTGTTGCAATTCCCGAAAACGGATGCGTTTTTGTTGTTTCTGAGTGGTCAAGTATGTTTTTCGGAAACAACTTCTATGTTGGAGACGAAATTAAGTTTGACTACACAATCACCCCCGATATAAGCGGAGCAGAGGCTGCCTTTGGCGGAGGAGCCATGCTTGTTGACAATGGAGTTGTACCGGATAGCTTTTCCCATGTAATTTCAGGCAATCAGCCAAGAAGTGCCGTTGGAATTGATGAAAAGGGAACAACACTGTTTCTTGTTGCAGTTGACGGACGACAGGAAATGAGCCGGGGTATGAGTATGTCATCTCTTGCATCATTAATGAAATCTCTCGGATGCTACAAAGCAGTGAATCTTGACGGCGGCGGTTCAACCAACATGGTTGCATCAACTGTCTGGAATCAGAATCTTCACACAGTTAATTCAAGCACTGAAAACCGAAAGGTTATCAATGCCATCGGCTTGACTCACAAATCAGAAAAGGGCGGAGCAGTATCTAAGATTGAGCTTAAGTCTGATGCCGATGCAGTGTTTGTGGGACATCCCGTGAAAATAACTGTTGCGGCATATAACAGTGATATGCGTACTGCGGCAGAATCAGTTAGCTTGTCATCTCCCCACGGCACCGTCACAGACGGAGTTTTTGTGCCTGCAGTTTCCGGCGAAACTGTTGTTGAAGCATTTGCTTCGGAAGCTTATGCTCAAAAAACAATTTATGCCGTTGACACTGTTGCCGGCATTGAAACCGACAGCTATATAAGACTTAAAAACGGCGAAAGCAGAGAATTTAACATTAATGTCTTTGACAAAATGGGTCATTATGTTTCCGTAACAAAACCCGACAGCTTCGACATTTCTTCTTCAAACGAAAATGTGGTGTCGGTCAGCGGAAGAAGACTTACGGCAAAAGGGCATGGAACTGCGACTGTTGCTGTTAAAAAAGATGGGGCAGTGTCATATATCTCCGTTGCGGTGGATGGTGAAGGGAATGAAAAAATCAAGTTCAGCGCACCGCTTATGAATGTTTATTCGGGACAGACAGAACCATCTCAAAACATATTGACTGTGGGCGCAGTAAATGAAAAGCCTCTCAATCTGCTTTCGATGGTTGTAAACAAAAGAGTCACAGGCGATCTTTCAAACAGTTCACAGGGGGTTATAATCGGCAAGTCAGGCGGATTTAAAAGCTATGAAACCTCAGACGCTCTTTGCCTTAATGTTGACACATCATCCGGAGGCATCAGAAAAACCTCGTCAAAACAGTGGAGCTCAATTGTGAATGCAATCAGCGCCACTCAAAAGAAAAATGTGTTTGTGTTTGCAAACAGTTCGGTTCTTGGTGCTACAGAATTTGAAAACAAAGTTATAAAAGACTATTTTTCATCACTTGATAAAAATGTGTTTGTTGTTACTCCCGGTGAAACAAATGCCTATAAAAATGTAAACGGTGTAAGCTATTTTACAATAGGAAACCGTTCTGAGGTAAGACTTGATATGTCTTATCTGAATAACTATAAATATCTTGTTTTTCACTTTAACACATCAAGTGATGTAACCTTTGAGTGGAAAAATATCTTTTGATTCAACTGTGAATTGAAATAAATTACCGGTATAATGATGTTAAATCAGAATTATCACACATCATTATACCGGTTACTTATAAAAGTTTTGGACGGTGAAGCTTGTGAAGGAAAAAATCATAAAAGCAATTGATGACAACAGAGATGCAATCATCTCCTGCGGAGAATTTATACTATATAATCCCGAATTTGGGTACAAAGAGTTTAAAACAAGTCAGCGTGTTATGGAAGAATTTGAAAAGCTTGGTATTCCTTACAGGTCGGAGGTTGGAGTGACAGGGGTTAAGGGCGTAGTGGGCAACGAAAATGCAAAGGTCAACATTTGTATCATTGGCGAGCTCGATGCGGTCAAGTGCTTTGATCATCCCTGTGCCAACATTGAAACAGGTGCTGCTCATGCCTGCGGACACAATGCACAGATTGCATCAATGATTGGTGCTGCATACGGTATTGTTAAAAGCGGAGTTTTAGATGAAATAGACGGCAAAATAACCTTTTTTGCCGTTCCTGCAGAAGAATACATAGACCTTGAATACCGTCAGCAGCTGGTGAAAATGGGCAAAATCACCCATATGGCAGGAAAACAGGAGCTTATTCACATTGGCGAGTTTGATGACATTGACATGGCAATGATGATTCACTCCCACGCCCTCACACCGTCATTTAAAGTTTTCATAGACGGTACAAGCCTTGGTTTTGTATCAAAGGAAATCACCTATGAGGGAAAGGCGGCACACGGCAGCGAACCCTTTAACGGAGTAAATGCACTCAACGGGGCAATGCTTGGACTTATGGGCATAAATGCCAACCGTGAAACCTTCAGGGATGAAGATAAAATAAGGATTCATCCGATTATCACCAACGGCGGCGATGCGGTTAATGTAATTCCGTCAAAAGCGGTGATAGAAACCTATGTGAGGGGTGCAAACTCCGAAGCTATTGAAGATGCCTGCAAAAAAGTTGATAATGCCGTAAATGCAGGTGCAATGGCAGTAGGGGCAAAGTGTACGGTCAAAAATATGGGCGGATATAAGCCACTTCATCAGGATAAGATGCTTTCTTCTGTTTTTGAAGAAAATGCATTAATGTTTACAGACAAAGAAAATATCTATCATAATCTTGATATGACAGGCTCCACCGACATGGGTGACCTGAGCGAAATAATGCCTGTTATTCAGCCAACCATGGGTGGATTTTCAGGTGCACTTCACGGGAAGGATTTTGAAATTGCTGATAAAGAAACAGTTTACATTACAGCTTCCAAAATCCTTGCCTGCACTGCATATGATCTTTTGAAGAATAATGCAAAAAAAGCATTGGATATAAAAAATAACTTTAAATCAAAAATCTGAATATGTGGAATTATAGATGGGTTTGAGTTGTGAAAATAAAGTAAATAAGCATTCAAATTAATGATATAAATGCAACATAATGATACGAATGGAACCTTGACATCATATATGCTTTATGGGTATAATTTAGATAATTGATATTATACCAATATGAGGAGAGACAGACAATGATACATAAATCACTTTCTCTTAACGGTGCATGGGAAATGGCATATTCCCCTGACAGATATGACGGAACGGGAAATCCTTTTGATATCAAAGGTCAATTTAGTGCCGGCACCGTAATCGAAAACGCAGTCCCGGGATTCTGGGAAGATATGACAGAAAGCTTTTTATATGCTGATTTTTTCAAAGATCTCAAAATAAATCCCGAATACGGTCTTCAGCAATATCCCATAAGCGGCGTATGTCCTGATATGGCTCTTCCCAATGTGGTGGGGAATTTCATTTACCGTTGCACTTTTGAGTGTGAAAATCCGAATGTTTTGTCCGCCATTCATTTTGGAGGAGCACAAAACACTCTTTCTTTGTGGATTAATGATGTGTATCTCGGAACCCATAAAGGCTATAGCACACCTTTTGAAATAGAAATTAAAGAGGGCGTGTTAAAGAGCCAAAACACAATTGTTCTTTCAGTTTCAAATCTTCCCCTTGAAGGCTATGACGGTGAGCTTGTTTCAGGCCTCACATCCCGTGCTGCTAATGAGTACAGCGGAGGCATTACAGGTGATGTGGAGCTTTGGCAATATGAATCTTCTCTTCGCGATGCGGCAGTTCTTATTTCCAATGATTTGAAAAAAGCGTCGGTAAAGGTTGAAGCTGCAGAAAAAACAGTTTTTGTTTGGGAAGTCCGCGATAAAGACAGTGTTATAAGATGTGGAGAGGCAGAGGGCGATTTTGAATTTGAAATCTCCGGGTTCGACACCTGGAGTCCTGATTCTCCCAAGCTTTACACACTCTTTCTTAAGGACGGCGAAAACACACTCGAACGAAGCTTTGGTGTGCGTTCCCTTATTGCCGATGATTCAAAGGTCTATCTCAACGGAAAGCCGTACTTTATGCGCGGTGTGTGTGAACATTGCTACTATCCCGAAACCCTGCATCAGACTCACGATGTTTTGTATTTTCGCAGTATCATAAGGAAATTCAAAGAGCTTGGGTTTAACTACATCCGTTTCCACACCTTTGTTCCATTTGAGGAATATATGCAGGCGGCAGATGAGCTTGGAATTATGATTCATGTTGAAAGTCCCAACAATACAAGTCTTGAAGAATGGAAAGAAATTGTAAGGTTTTGTCGCCGACATCCGTCGGTAGTGATATACTGCTGTGGAAATGAGCTTCAGATGGACGATGATTTCATTGAACATCTGAAAAAATGTGCCCATGAGGTTCACTCGCAAACCGACAGTCTTTTTGCACCAATGAGTGCTATGAGAGGTCTTGAATATTGCTTTATCGAGCCTGACATGGACCATAGAATAGAGCATATACCCTTTGAGCATTGCCCTGACAGATTAAAGACTGTGGGTGATTTCAGTGATGTGTATGCAAGCTATACAAATGGTCACCACAGCTACCGCTCCACAGGCGGAGATTATGCAGCTATGGACGAATGGCACAAGGTTTACAACAAGCCACGCCTCAGTCACGAAATCTGTATTGACGGCACCTACACCGACCTTAGTCTCAAAAACCGCTACGAGGGAACAAGAGTCGGAAAAAGCGATATGTTTTCATCCCTTGAACGACATCTGAAAGCAAAAGGTGTTCTCCACAAAGCTCCCCTCTATTTCAAAAATTCGTCACAGTGGCAGCGTAGAGTGAGAAAACACTGCTTTGAAACACTCAGACGAAGCAAATATATTGCAGGCTACGATTTCCTCGGCCCAATCGACACCCATTGGCACACCTTTGGCTACGATGTGGGTATGATGAATGAATTTTATGAACTCAAACCCGGCGAAACAGTGAGAAATGTTCTCATGTACAATAATGACACGGTAATTCTTACAGATCTTGGAAAAAAATCAAACTTCACCCTTGGGAAAAACCTTAAAATAACATTTTCGGTTTCTCACTATGGTGAAGACAGCATTGATGGTGCAACCCTTACAGTACGCCTTTTTGCAGATGGCAAAATAGCGCACCACAGGAAAATTATTGTTCCCCACATTGAAAACGGCGACATTACCGAAGCGGGCATTTTTGAGTTTGACCTTGCAGATGGTGTGAAGCCTGTTGCTCTGAGGCTCACCGTTACTCTCGACGGAGAAGGTGTGTATGCAGAAAATGAATGGGAGCTTTATGCATTCCCTGAAAGCACCCCTCAAAGAGAAGATGGCATCAGAATTGTTGGAAACTGCCAATGTGAAGAGCTGAAAAATATGCTTAAAAATGGTGAAACCGTGGTACTTTTTGGTTCCAAGCCCTTCGACTCTGTGGAAACAACCTTTAAAATTGCTCTTGCAGGAAGAACAGCCGGAAACCTTGCAACGGTAATTGCCGATCATCCGCTTATGAAAAATATGCCTCACGATGGCTTTTGCGGATGGCAGTTTGGTGAAATGCTGGAAAAAGGGAATGCAGTTTGCTTTGAAACTGACCTTGTACCCTTTAACCCGATTATAGAGATTGTTTCAACCCACAAGAATGTTATCCGTCAGTCAGCACTTTTTGAATTTGAAGCTATGGGCGGAAAACTGCTTGTATGCTCGCTCAATCATAACTCCGACGATCCCGGTGCAAAATGGTTCAGAAATGAAATCATAGCTTATGCAAAAAGCGAAGAGTTTGCACCAAATGATTATGTTGATGAAGAAGCATTTGATTCACTGGTTAACACTCTGTCAAAAAAATCGACAACAAATAAAAATTTTGCCTTCAATGCAAACGATAAAACTTCAACAAGAAGAAAAAAGAACTGAGAAGAAATGGTGATACTATGAACTTGTGGGAAAAAGATAAAGTACCTTTTTATGATGAAAGCCTTATGGACGGATTTATTCCGACACTGACTCCCTATATCATTGACGGTGCCAAAACCTGTGTTATTGTAACTCCCGGTGGTGGCTATCGTAATCGTGCACGCACTCATGAAGGCGTGCAAATTGCCGAGTGGCTTAATTCAATCGGCTTGTCAGCGTTTGTTTTTGATTACCGTCATTCACCTTACCGTCACCCCGTACCTGTTACAGATGGAAGAAGAGCGGTGAGGATGGCGCGTTTCATTTCAAAGGAATACGGCTATGAAAATGTTGGCATAATGGGGTTTTCTGCGGGTGGTCATCTTGCGGGAAGCGTTGGCACCTTTAAGGGTGATTTCGGATATGAGCCACAGGACGAAATTGACGAAGAATCACCAATTCCCGATTTTATGATTCTTTGCTATCCGGTTATTTCCCTTGTGGAATATGCTCACCGAGGAAGCTTTGAACATCTTTCCGATGACCTTAATCCCCGAACAGCACTTGAGCTTTCGATAGATAAAAATGTAGACATCAATACTCCGCCAACCTTTCTTTTTCATGCTGTTGGTGACAGAGAAGTACCTGTTGAAAATTCCCTGCTCGTGGCATCGGCACTTTCAAGATACAAGGTTCCTTTTGAATTTCATGCCTTTGCCGATGGAGGTCATGGCGTCGGTCTTGCAAACGGTAATGAGCCTACTTGCTATCTTGAATATACAAAATTCTGGATCGATAATCTAAAAAATTGGCTCAAAAGCCGCAACTATATGTGATAATTCAATTTTTTATGTTGATGTTATTCGACCATAGTGACGCTTCACTCAGAATGACAAATTGGGGTTTGTATGGGAGAATGAAAAGCAAATTGTTCAAATGTGTTG
>JAZNUS010000118.1:0-9994 GCA_045592485.1 Clostridia bacterium
CAAACTATTGAAAACGCTGATTTTTAACGCTCCACTAACCAATCAAATTCGCACAAGTGCTCTTTTCTTGGAGTGTCACTATCCCCTCATCCGTCAAGCAAGCTTGACACCTTCTCCACCAGGGAGAAGGCTCACACACTAACGCAAAACAGAGTGATAAACCCCAATTTATTTACCTGATGCTTCACAAAAACGCATGAGAATCGCCGCAACCTGAGCACGGGTTGCAACACCTTTTGGCGAAAGAGTAGTTTTGCTTGTTCCATTCAAAATTCCGGTTTTGTTTGCCCATTTAATTGCATCAAGCGCCCATTCACTTATGTCCTTTGCATCTGAAAAGCCTGAAATATCTGAAGCACCGCTAACATCATACCCCCAGATTTTTGCAAAGCGATAGATGATAAGTGCCAATTGTTCACGGGTTATATCGGCATCGGGTGCAAACTCTGTTTCGCTGACACCCTCTGCAATACCTGTCGATGCCGCCCATGCAACACCGTCGTGGTACCACTTGTCTTCAGTAACATCTGCAAAACTATGGGTATTTACACCGCCTTCGGGTTTTGCCATTCTATAGAGAACCGTTACGACCATTCCTCTTGTCATTTTTGCCTCAGGCTCAAAGCCATTGCCTGTACCCTGCATAAGGCTTTTTTCATAAACATACCTTACCCCATCATAATACCACATGTCTTTGTTTACATCGGTAAATGTGGTTTCATCAAAAGATAGTTTTTCCTCAGACACGGAATCCTCCGTGTCAGTTTCCTTCTCATTTGTATCTTTTTTGGAAGAAGCTCCTTTTCCAGTGAATGAACCTGTTGCACCGGGAAGGGTTGTCCAGTCATCGGTATAGAAAAAAACAATCTTGTCGCCGTCATCAATGGTGCATTCAGTAATTCCGACTTTTGGCATGGCTCCGTTAACCTTATACATCCACCCGGAGTTTTTGCCATTTGTAAATTCAGCAAGGGTGCGACCGTCTTTTGTCATAGATTGCACATAACCCCTTTCGGCACCAATCTGAGAAATTCCGCTGTTTTCAAGGGCTTTTATCAGACCGTGATACACTGTGGCACCACTTCCCGACAAGGTGACAGTTTTTTTATTCAGCCAATAACTGATATCAGACTTGATAGTTACTGTAACAGTGATTTTGTTACCGCTCGGAGCAGAAGGAGGTGTAACTGTTCCAACTCCCGTGGCACGCCCCGGAAGTAGCTGGTTACTGCTGAAGTTGTAAACATTGAAGGCTGCGGCATTTTTTATCACCTGATATGCAGAAATGAGGGCAGGAAAGCCCTGTTGAGTCGCATAGGCATTTGCAACCGTGTCACCCGCACTAAGACCAAATCCGCTATTGTCCTTCAATGCAAAATCCAAAAGGCGGTCAACAATACTGTTGCCGTTCTTGATAAAGCGGATGTCGGTGTCAGGATTAATTCCCATTGCACTAAGTCCCATAATGACACAGGCGGAGTTGTTGGCAGTCTCACCCCATGTGCCGCCAAAGCCGCCATTGTCAAGCTGAACCTCACTAAGGTAGCCAATAGCCTTGTCAACAGCAGTCTTAACATCAGCATTTTCGCTATAGTAATCGGCAAGTGCCAGAATTGCCATGCCTGTAGCATCTGCCTCAGGTGCTTCAAATGCGGTCCAGCCACCATTTTCAAGCTGTGCATCTAAAAGTGCATTAACCAAATCTGTTTCCTGTGTGCCGGTGCTGTAGTCACCTTGCTGCCAGGCAAGAAGGGTGTAGGCAGCAGTCCAGATTGCATTTGAATGGGAAACACTGTTCAGCCCTGCCACAGCATCTATCGCCGTATTACTGTTGACAGGATATAGCTCTCCGGGATTAATGCCGATACTGTGCATATCTAAAATTGCCTTGGAATAAGCAGTCTCATCGGGATTTTCGGCAGAAATATCGGCAAGTGATGTGTTTATCATATTCTGTTTTGCCTTGTCTGTAAGCTTAGAACCTGAAGGACGAACCTTTTCATAGGCAGCCATAGCCATGAAAGACTCCCAGTTGGCTGTGTCGGTTGTCTTAAGAGCAATACCGTCAAGAAGTGCTTCCAAAGATTCTGCAGTATTTGCACTTCGGGAACCGGGAACCGTAATTTTGATGGTTTTCCATACACTGTCCACTCCTGTAACGGAAGTCTTCAGGGAAATTTCAGCATCAAGAGTGACCTCTGTATCATGCAGTGGTGTAGTAATTTTGCCATTGCCATTGGTGAATGTAATTATACCGGCAGGTGTGATATTCCATGTGATTTGATAGGGATAGGATGCGGAATTGTATGTATTAAATGCGACTTTATCTCCGGCAAGCTTGGCATTTTGCCTTAAATTAAGACTTGAGCTGACTGCTTCTGAATCGGTATTTTTATTTTTTATTTCATCAAATGTCAGAGCATCTGCTATCCTTTGCAGCTTGGTTCGTTCTGCTTCCAGCTCGGGTTCTGTCCAAGCCGGTACTATGGCATCAAAGCTCCCCGATATACTTGTGTCGCCCTTGGTGAGGGTGAGAATTATTGTTCCTGATGCATCATCTCCCAGCCCAGGGCGAGTTACAATTGACTTACCATAGCCACTATCCGGAATTGTGATTGGCAAATTTGTGCTCCAGGTGGTGATATAACCCTCATAAGCCGGGAAATACAGATTTTCTTTGATATTCGACAGGTCTGCGGCCTCACCATTTTTATCTATAATCTTAATGTCAGATGCGGCACCCTCCGAAATGGTCTGCATTTCATCATAGGTTACAGCCGGAACCACTACATTAAAGGTAATCTGTCGGTCAGCTTCTTCGGGCATGGGACCTGCTCCGCACATAACAGAAGTTGTTTTATAAACAAAGGTTGCCGTAAGATTAACATTTGCATCTGCTTCGCCAACACCCGGACGATTAATCTTAACCTCATACTTACCGCCGGTAGGGTGAGACGAGGTGCTGGTTGGGTTTCCGGTGACTTTAATTACACCTTCATTGTCAGATGCCCATGTAATATACAAGCCGGAGGTTTTACCGCCGGGCAGCAAAAGTGTGGTCTTTACCTCTTTCAGGGAAGAGTTGCCGTTTAGCACCTTTGAATCGTTCATATAGGCTGTCATTGCCGCTTTCATGGCATCTATTTGCTCTGCCTTTGTCTGTGCATGCTTTGGTATAACGGCATTCACATTCACCTGCTCACTCTGTTCATTGAAGGTTAATTCAAGAGGCAGAGCAGTTTCTTTTGCTTTATCCTTCGGGTAGGTGATGGTGCCGTCGGAGGCAATAATATCTGTAGCTTCAAAATTTTCGGCAAAGGTCACAGTGATATTTTCGTCTTTAATCACCGCGCGGGCAAGTGTCAGTATATTGGTATCATCTTTCTCAGAGTCATATCTGAACCCTGAATCTGTTGCATTGGTATATTCTGTCGCCATGAGAGCATCTGATGCCAGTGCTTCTTTTGCCACAGTCAGTCGCCCGGGAATTTTGATTGTAAAGGTTTTGGTGTCTGATGTGTCATTGCACCGGATTGTAGCTGTCAATGTGACTGTTGTATCAGCATCGGGCACAGTCACTGCACCGGTGTCGGCATCTGCAATTGTACTATCAGAGTGCCATTCAATTTCGGTTTTTCCGCTCTTGCCGATTTTGGGAAGTGCAAGATTTTGTCCGCCGGTGTAGATGACATCCAGGGCTTCCCTGTCTTCTGCTACATATTCTGCATCAGCTTTGCCCTCTTCTGTTACGGTAACAATGCACACAGGAGGCACAATGCAAAAGTCAGCAACTTTAGCGGAAACCATATATGTACCGCCCTCGTCAAATGTCAGAGACACCCTGCCCTCGGCATCGGTTATGGCACCGGAAGCTTCTGTGCCATCTACGGTAACGGTTGCACCGGAAAGAGGTGAATTACCGGAATAACCCGACTGCGTGAGAGTTAAATCCAAAACCTCACCGCCGGACACCCCGGCAGTGGTTTTATCAAAAAATGTGTATGCGTCAGACCATCCTTTGGTATCCTGATAGAACCAGAAAACAAGATGGTCACCATCCTTAACGCTGTCTGTCAGTCCCATCGCGTAAAGGTTGTTATTATAGTAGCCGGAATATTCAGATTCAACACCCCAGAATTTTGTGATGGAAGTCCCCCATTCCATCCGGGTTGTTTCATACCCATTTATTCCGTCTTCGTGACAGGTCTCATGCAAAGCACTAAATGCATCGTCAATGGTTGGTGTCTGACTGTTTACCAACACCGGAACCAAAGCCATGGTCTCATTATTTTTCCCTTTTGTAAATTCGCCGCCCTGCACCACACTGACATAAACCGTGATGCTCTCTGTTGCTGTAACCCCTGCGGGCAAAAGCGACATAAGCATTGTGAATACTAATAAAACAGAGAATAAACTTTTTAATATTTTTTTCAATTTAATTCATCCTTTCACTTGAAAACTCAAATTCAAACATATTTTTGTTGTCTTTTTCACCTCCGTACCGCAGACAACAAAAAAACTGCGGTAATTTTCATTTGAAAAATTACCACAGCTGAGTTTTCCTGTGATGAATCACAATCCGTAATTAAAGCAAAAAGCACAAGTAAAGCTTTTTGCAGTAAAACGAAAATATTATTCCTATGCATAAGCACTTACGGAATAACATCAAAGCAGGTCTTGTGACTCGCACCATATAGACAAAAAATCCGCATTTTCATATCCTGCCTTCTCAGTTTCCCAATGACCGGCTTTCGCCGACGGATATAAAAACATTCGATGCATACACCGACAGTTATCGTCGGGGATTCTCACCCCGTTCCCTTTTCACCGGATACATCTTTACCAATGTAACCGACACTTTGTGTGAAATATTAAATTTTCAATACATCAGTAATTGTAACACAGAAATCCACAAAAATCAAGAGCGATTGTTTTGATTTTTGAATTGGAATTTATCGGGGAGAATGAAAAGCAAATTGTTCAAATGTGTTGTAGGGGCGATTCACGAATCGCCCGCAAATGGCAGATATCATAGGGGCGATTCGTGGACCCCCCCTACAATGTCCTAGTGTTAAACACCCCGACAAACCCCAATTTACTTATCCGCAGTCCTTCGGATATATGCCAACAAAGGAAGTGCTCCGAGAGGAAACAGCATACCCATCAGAAGTCCTGCTTTCATTCCAAGCTGTTCTGCCGTGATTCCAAAACCGGAGGCAAAATCTGCTGCACCGGGAAGAGCCATAACCCAATCGGTTACAATTCCGATAAGCTGTGGTGCAACCGATGCACCAAAATCGCCCCCTGATGCCATCAGTGCATAAATAAACACACCTGCCGTGGGGAATTTGTCCGATGCCACAATGAGGCTTCCGGGCCACAGCATTGATGCACAAAAGCCTGTGAAAGCACAGGCAAAAAGCCCTATTATGGGGAATGGCGACACTGCAGCAACAAAATAGCATATGCAGGCACCCAACGAACCCAAAAGCAATACCTTTGTTATATCCTTGCCGTATCTGGCATACAGTGTTCTTCCAAGACCAAGCATAACGGCAAAAAGTGCCACGCCAAAGATGTCACCCCAAACCTTTGGAATGCCAAGTGCCTGTTCAAGATAGCTTGAGCTCCACTGAGCCATGGAGCACTCTGTTGCACCGCCGAGAAAAATTGCACCGATACAAAGCCATACACCGCCGTTTTTCAGATAGTCAAGTGCACCTGAGAGCTTTTCGGGGGTTTTAAGCTCGGGGATTTTTGCCCCGGCAAAAAGAATTATGCTCACAAGGGGAATGACAGTGAGACCAAGAACAAGCCACTGCCAGTTTTCACCGCCGAACGCAAGAAGATACAGTGTGCTTACGGTAATGGTCAGAACAACACCCCAGGCATAAAAGGAATGAAGCTTACTCATTTCACGGTCGGGATTGTCAGAGGGAATTGCCGCAATAACCGGACTGATTAACACCTCAACAAAGCCTCCCGAGGATGAAAACAGAACCGTTGCAAGAACAAGCCCCGCATATATGTGTCCCGGGAAAAGTATAGGGCAAAGAGCATACAGTACAAGTCCTGCGAAGGTGAGTACAGGAGTAATTTTAACTGCTTTGGAGATGTTGAACTTGTGAGAAAAAAATGAGAATATCAAATCTACCACAAGCTGAGTAAAGAAATTTATAAAAACAAGAAGTCCGAGGAGTGAATAGGAAATTCCGTAAAGAGAACGGAAGGTCAGAAAAAGCACCGGCGGAAGGTTCGACACAAGAGACATCGATACATTCGTTGAAATGCATGCGTATTTTGCGCGTTGGTAATTTGTTGACATAAAAGGTTACTCCTTTAAAAATAATGGTTTCAAATTGTAATTTGTCGGTGACTTTAAAAAAGAGAGCATGTCTTGGCAAAGTGAAAATCGCTTGCAATTTTTACTTTGCCTCGAGGGCAGGAAAAAACGATTCAGAATTGTCAAATCGAATGCGAGTCGGGAAGTATTCCCGATTCGCACATGCCCGACGCTGTACAAAGGTACTGCGAGGGTGAGATTTGCCTTTTTGCGGTCTGGACTTTTTTTACGCCCCCGATAAAATACGGTGATACTGAAAACAATATCACCGTATCTTGATTTGTATTAATCAGACTCTTTCGTGGAAGGTTCTTGAAATAACTTCAAGCTGTTGTTCCTTTGAAAGTCTGTGGAAATTAACTGCATATCCCGAAACACGGATAGTGAGCATGGGGTACTTATCGGGATTTTCATAGGCTTCTATGAGCATTTCACGACTAAGCACATTAACATTGAGATGCTGTGAGCCCTGAACGAAATAGCCGTCAAGAATGTTCACAAGGTTGTTGATTCTGTCTTCTTCCTTTTTGCCGAGAGCATCGGGCACAATGGAGAATGTGTTTGAAACACCGTCCTGACAAACATCCTTATAAGGAATTTTTGCAACGGAGTTCAGTGATGCAAGAGCGCCGGACTTGTCTCTTCCGTGCATGGGGTTTGCACCGGGTGCAAGAGGCTCGCCCTGTTTTCTTCCGTCGGGAGTTGAACCTGTCTTTTTGCCATACATAACATTACTTGTTATGGTGAGAGCAGAAAGTGTGTGTTTTGCGTCACGGTAGAGCTTGTGTTTTTTAAGCTCACTGCTGAATTTTTCAACAATTTTCACCGCAAGGTCATCTACACGGTCGTCGTCATTGCCGTACATAGGAAATTCACCAATGGTTTCATAATCAACAACAACGCCGTTTTCGTTGCGGATTGGTTTAACCTTGGCAAATTTAATTGCCGAGAGGCTGTCTGCCGCAACAGAAAGACCTGCAATACCGAAAGCCATAAGCTTTTCGGGGTCGGTGTCATGGAAGGCAAGCTGACTTGCTTCATAGGCATATTTATCATGCATATAGTGAATAATGTTGTTGGCTTTAACATACATACCTGCAACAAATTCAAGAATTTTTTCGTAGTTTGCCCAGACCTTGTCAAAGTCGAGAATCTCGTCGGTTATAGGCTGGACACCGGGTACAACTGCTTTGCCGGAGATTTCGTCAACACCGCCGTTTACGGCATACAAAAGGCTCTTTGCAATGTTGCATCTTGCACCGAAGAACTGCATCTGTTTGCCAAGGCGCATTGCCGATACACAGCATGCAATTGCATAGTCGTCGCCATAGAGGGGACGCATCACCATGTCGCTTTCATACTGAATTGAATCGGTCTTAATTGAAATTTCGGCACAATATTTTTTAAAGTTTTCGGGAAGGTTTTCGTCCCAGAGAACCGTAAGGTTTGGTTCGGGAGAAGTGCCGAGGTTAATTAAGGTGTGAAGATATCTGAAAGAGTTTTTGGTAACAAGTGCTCTTCCGTCAAGGCTCATTCCGCCGACAGATTCGGTTACCCAGGTGGGATCACCGCCGAAAAGCTCGTTGTATTCGGGAGTTCTGAGGTGTCTTATGAGACGAAGCTTGATGATGAGCTGATCCACAAGCTCCTGAGCCTCTTCCTCGGTGATGATGCCTGCTTCAAGGTCTCTTTGAATGTATATGTCGAGGAAGGTTGAGGTTCTTCCTATTGATGTTGCCGCACCGTTGTTTTCCTTTGTGCCGGCGAGGTAAGCAAGGTAGAGATACTGAACTGCTTCCTGTGCGGAAACTGCGGGCTTTCTTATGTCGATGCCATAGCTGTCTGCCATTTTTTCAATTTCACCAATGGCTTTTATCTGCATGGAAACCTCTTCACGGAGTCTGATGTTGGAATCGGTCATAATGCCTTCAAGCTTTTTGAGGTCTTTCTTTTTGTCCTCAATAAGACGCTCTGTTCCATAAAGAGCGACACGGCGATAGTCGCCGATTATTCTGCCTCTGCCGTAGGCATCGGGAAGTCCGGTGAGAAGACCTGCACTTCTGGCAGCTCTCACCTCAGACGGATAGGCATCGAAAACACCCTCGTTGTGGGTTTTTCTGTACTGTGCAAAATGAGAGTGAATGTTTGCATCAAGTGTGTAGCCATATTTGTCGAGGCACTGCTGCGCCATACGCATACCGCCATAGAGGTTGACCATACGCTTTAAGGGGGCATCGGTCTGAAGACCTACAATAACCTCGTTTTTCTTATCTATGTAGCCGGGAGCAAAATTACATATGCCCGAAATCCTCTTTGTTTCCACATCGAGAACTCCGCCCTTTTTTCTTTCTTCCAAAAGGAGCTCAACACATCTGTCCCACACCGCCTTTGTTTTTTGAGTGGGTTTTGCAAGAAAAGATGAGTCACCCTCATAAAGAGTGTAGTTTTTCTGAATAAAATCACGAACATTTATTTCGGTTTCCCAGATTCCGCCGACAAATTCTTTTCTTTGGTTGCTCATATTCTATTCTCCTTTCATCATTGGAAATCAATGGAAAAATGTTTTTCCCAAAGGATTTCTGTTTTTTTCTTATCCATCGGAGGTGTGTCTCCGAGTGGAATCGGTAAATTAAGTGTTTTGTATTTATGTTCACCCATGCGGTGATAGGGCAAAAGCTCCACCGCCTTTGCATGGGGGATATGCTCATTTATATAATTTTTTAAGCCTGTCATATATTCATCGGTGTCGTTTATGCCGGGAACGACAACCTGACGGACAATTGTCGGGGTTTTAAGCTTCCTTAGCACCTCTGTGAACCTTTGGTTTTCTTCAATGGAAGCTTTGCACATTTCAAAATAGCTTTCACTATCCGTAGCTTTAACATCATACAGGACCAAATCGCACTCTTTGAGGATTTCTTCGTATCTGCCAAGACCTACACCGGAGGTGTCAAGGCAGGTGTGGATGCCCTCAGATTTGCAACGCTTCAGCATTTCCAGAAGGAAATCCGGCTGCATCAGAGGCTCGCCGCCTGAAAAGGTAACTCCGCCGCCGCTTCGCTCAAAGAATGGACGAAAGCGACGAATCTTTTTCATAAGGCTTTCTGCAGTGACCGTTTCACCCTTGTCACCACACCAGGAATCGGGGTTGTGGCAAAACCGGCAACGAAGAGGACAGCCTTTTAAAAAAACAACTGTGCGTATTCCCGGACCGTCCACAAGTCCCATTGATTCAAGCATCAGAATTCTGCCTTCAATCATTTGATGACCTCCTGTTTAAAAAGCCCGGACACAAAAATAACCCTCCGGACGAAAGTGCCCAGACGGTCGGCATAAGATATCATACTCCCATGTGGTAAGCTCCACTTCCGTCAGTCATATGATACCTGAATTATATAATATCACGACAAAAATGTCAATATATATATTAGCTAAAGTTACACTAAACTTTCACTGACAATTAAACATTTTGTATTAAAGCTCATAGGGCACCCCGATATTATTACACTGAAAGGGGCTGTAAATTAATCCCCTAAAACAGACAGAGATCTCATTTATTGAGGTCTCTGTTGGGTTTTAGGGATAAAATAGTCTAAAACGTCAAATTTAGAGTACAAAAACAAAGCCCAATGTATTTGAACTGATTTTTAA
>JAZNUS010000119.1:0-6008 GCA_045592485.1 Clostridia bacterium
TTTGAGTTTTTCGCCGTCGGTGTGTTTGCGATACACATTTTATCGCAGTGACAGTCAATGGTGACGGATAATCTGCAATACTATCTGTTTAGAGTGTTCAAAAATTAGTGAAAAATTTGCCAACTTTTACTTGACACTAACGTTTTTGGCGCTGACCTTGACATTATATCACATTTATGGTAAATTAAAAGTATATTTGTTTATGGGTGATAATTATGAAAAATGATATTAATTGTATAATTCTGTGTGCAGGTACCGGCTCAAGAATGAAGGATGACAGCAAAAACAAAGTGTGTTTTGAGATTGTGGGCAAGCCTGCAGTTGTCAGAGTTATTGAAAGCCTGAAGAAATGCGGAGTATCGAAGTTTGTGGTAGTTGTCGGCAATAAGTCTGAAAGTGTTATGAAAGCATTAGCCGATGTTGACGGTGTGATGTTTGCATATCAACCGACTCAGGCAGGCACAGGCAATGCCGCCAAGTGCGGACTTGATGTTCTTAATGATTTTGGAATTGACGGTCCTGTTCTTACTGTAATGGGAGACAAGCTTATTGACAAGTCTGTTTTCCAAAGCTTGATTGATGATTTCTATAAAAAAGACAGTGACATATCGTTAATTACTCAACCCTCAGATTTTAATTGCTCCGGAGGTAAGATTGTTCTCTCCGGTGACCGCGTTGCGGGGATTGTGGAGCATATGGATTTGTTGCTTCTTAAAGCCTGCGAAAAGTTAAGAATGGGAGAGAGCAAGGATGCTGTTCTTGCTTCTTTAAATCTTTCTCAGAAGCAATATGACAAAATATCACAAAAGCTGGAGAGTCTTGGCGAGTCTGCAACTGAACATTTTGTTGAGATTAACGGAACACGCTACAGCTCTGATGAAATATTATCATCAGGAATGGTAAACTGTGCAACCTATTTGCACAAACGCAGTGCTATAAATGCTTCCGTATATGGTCTGACATCAGACAACGCCCAGAACGAGATATACTTTACCGATACCGTGTCTGACATTTCAAAGACCGGCAAGGTATCTTATGTTAAAATTCCTGAGCGAAAGCTTATTCACACATTTAATACTATGGAAGAACTCAAGGCAATTAACGATTATTTTAAAGGGGAAAATATTGATGACTAAACTGAAAAAAGCATCAACCTGGTTGCAGGATTTTAAAAAGCCTGATGAGGAGCTGCTATCTAAGCTTAAAATGATATATGGTGACAGTGAATCAGAATTAGAGCCTAAAATCTGTGATTATATTAATGTTCTCGAAGCCTTTATCGGTCACTATGGTGATTGTGATGTTGTTATTTCAAGAGCTCCCGGCAGAATAAATCTTATGGGAAGACACATAGAGCACCGGGGCGGCAACATCAATACCATTGCCATCCATAAGGAAACTCTTATGGTGGCTTCTGCGCGTGACGATGATATTGTATCACTTTCTAATGTCAACAAACGCTTCGGGGATTTTTCATTCTCAATATCCGAAGAGCTGGACAGATTTGACTGCGATAATTGGTTAGATTACATAGACAGCAGTGAAGTTAAGGATTGTGTTGCAAAAAACAAAGGACACTGGGTTAATTATGTAAAAGGGGCTTTGTTGAGACTTTGCTTCGAAGCTGGCCTCCCCATGCGTGGAATGAACATTATGTGTCTGGGAAATGTTCCTGTTGCAGGCGGTGTTTCTTCTTCTTCAAGTATTGTCGTTTCCACGGGAGAGCTGGTCTGTGCATTGAACGAACTTGATTTTAATACCGAGCAATTCATAGCTCTTTGCGGCCAGGGTGAATGGTATGTGGGTTCAAGAGGCGGAGCAGGGGATCACGCGGCAATAAAGTGTGGTTTGTTAAATTCAGTGTCTCCAATAGAATTTGAGCCAATTCGTGTTCTCAAACCCATAAGTATTCCCGAAAAATACTCTGTTGTTGTTGCCAATTCTTTTGTAGAAGCCAAAAAAAGTGAGGGTGCAAAAGATAAGTTTAATCAGATGGTTGCAGCCTATGAATTTGGTGTAATGCTGTTTAAGAAGCACTTCCCCGAATTCAATGATAAAATTGTTCACCTAAGGGATATAAACCCTGTTAATCTGGAAATCAGCGAAGAAAAGCTTTATTCAATGCTCAAAAAGATACCATTGTATATTGAGCCGGCTGAGCTTTTTGAGAAAATTCCCGAAGAATATCATGCAAAAGTCAGAAAAATAATAAGCTCTCATGAAGCACCGGAGTTCTATAATTTGCGTTCTGCTCTTGTTTTTGGTATCACAGAATGCGAAAGAAGCAGAATTTGCTCCAGGCTTTTGGAAGATGGGAAAATTGAAGAGTTCGCCGCTCTTATGAATATAAGTCATAACGGCGACAGAGTAAGTGTTCTTAATGGTGGCGAAGTCAAGGATTACGACTACATTGTCACCGATGAAAAGCTTGACAGTCTGATAGAAGAAAGCAAAAAGGGAAATCCGGAGGCTGCATTGTACAAGCAACCCGGCGGATACGGCTGTTCCATTGAACAGATTGATGTTCTGGTTGACAGGGTAATGAAGCAAAAAGGAGTTCTTGGAGCTCAGATATCCGGTGCCGGCCTTGGCGGATGCATAATGATATTCTGCGAAAAGAAATGTGCGGAAGATGTACTTATGTTTTTAAAAACAGAGTATTATGAGCCTAATGGCTTCGAAAACGGTGCAATTGTTGTTAAACCTGTAAAAGGTTCAATGTGTTTGTAAAATAATAATAAATGACATTATCCGAACCGACCTCCCATTCGTTAGATTTTTGGTCTGACTTTTGGGGGCGGTTCAGATAATGTCATTTTTTTGAAATATTGGCAATTTATTATCAGGATTTTATTCTAGCCCTGCATTCTTTTCAAATTCTTCTATATTTACAACTATATTTTCAAGCCTTGATTTCTCAGCTGCAAAGGCAATGAGATGGTTTTTTGCAGAAATATCAATGAGACTGAACTGGTCGCTTTCATAACCATCGGCAAGATATTTATATAGAGTTTGAACAATTCCTCCGTCGCCGCCGCCGTGACCGTGAACAATTGATCCGGTGATATTTTCATCTGTTGCATTAAAAATGGTTTTCTCGCCGGTGCCGAAGCAGAAGTATTCAATACTGTTAGACTCTGCATTGCCGTATATTTCACCCTTTGTACCCATAATGCGTATAAATCGTCCGCCTTTGTTAAATGCACACATATTAAACGACGCAACAGCTCCGTTTTCAAATTCAAGGTTTACAACCTGATGGTCAACAACATTGTTATCGCATTTGAATACACATTTGCCGTATTGGGTTTTGGAAAGTGCTTCTTCAACCTCTGCATCTGTCGGGTTTGGCGAATTTGCCGCAGCACTTCTGAACACACTGATCATAAGGTCTTTTTTATTTTCAATATACACTTTTCCGGCATTGTAGCAGCACTCATCATATTCCGGGCAGGTTTTATCACAGCGTTCAGGAGAGCCGTCGGGTGCATTTTCTCTTGTGAAATAGGTGAGTGAGCCGAAGGACTGAACATTTTTACACGGACTTCCCACAAGCCACTGAAGAATGTCCATATCGTGACAGCTTTTTTGAAGAAGCATAAAAGAGCTTTTGTCGCTGTTTCCCCAGTTTCCTCTCACAAAGCTGTGGCTCTGATGAATGTGTCCCACATTTTCACTGTGGTGAATTGAAATCACCCTTCCGATTTTGTCGTCATCTATCATTTTTTTCAATGTCATAAAAAACGGAGAATATCTGAGAACATGACATACAAGAACCTTGGTTTCGTGTTTCTTCGCCGCATTTGCAATTTCAACACATTCTCTGTAATTGTTGGATATGGGTTTTTCAAGAAGCAAGTCATATCCCTTTTCAATGGCAAGCATTGTAGGTGCGTGATGGAGCTGATCCATGGTTGCGATGATGGCAACATCGGCAATGGGGGGGAGGGCAAGAAGTGTTTCGTATGTATCAAAGCACATTTCTTCGCAAATTCCGTGCTTGTCTCTTATGTAGTTTCTGCGTTCCGCTATTGGCTCTGCCACGGCCACAACCTGAAATTTTTCGTTATCCATAAGATCGGTGTAGGTTCTTCCTCTTGAACCGGCACCTATTAATGCAACTTTTATTTTTTTCATAAGGAAACCCCTTTACATATTCAAATAATCGTGATATTATTAATATATCACATCATAAAATGCATGTAAATGCAATTGTTGGTCATAATTATGTAATTTTAGCTCGAAATGGGTGTGGATAAATATGTTTTGGGAAGCATATCCTGTCGGGGAAACAGTTTCGATAAAGGAATTATTTTCTTTTTTTAAAATACATCACGGAAAAGATTATGAATTTCCCGGCGAGGCTCACAACTTCTGGGAAATGATGTATGTTATAAAAGGGTCTCTTTGTGTATCTGCTGACGATAAAATTTATAATCTTACATCAGGAGAGATGATTTTCCATAAACCTATGGAACTGCATAAGTTCTGTATCGATGACGATGATGGTGCCGATATTATGGTTATATCCTACAATGCAGAGGGAGCCTTGACAAATTTTTTCGAAAACAAGGTATATCGGTTGAACGGAAAACAGAAATCCGTGATTGATGCTCTTATGAGTTATGCAGATTCTTTCAGCCAATCTGAAGAAACCAACTACATAAAATATATTGAATATCCTGACACTTCGCCTTTATTTCTGCAAACGGTTGCGGTTTATGCTCAGATGCTTATGCTCTCTCTTGCTCAGGGCGGCACCGTAGCTTCGGTGGTTAAAAATGCAGATTCAAAACTTTTTTCGAAAGCTGTAAAATTTATGAATGACAATATATACGAAAGCCCCACGGCAGAGGATATTGCCCGGAGTCTCAATGTCAGTGTGTCAACGCTGAAGCGTATTTTTGCCAAATATACCGGTTTTGGTGTCCACAAATATTTTCTTAAGCTCAAGCTCAAATGTGCAATCGCACTTCTTGGAGAGGGCGATTCTGTCACAGGAGTTTCTGAAAGGTTGAATTTCAGCAGTCAGGGCTATTTTACAAGAGTATTCAAACGCGAAACAGGCACTCTTCCCTCGGAATATTTTAAACAGTAATTTTTCGCAGTTTTTTAAGATAAAAATCACTTTCTTTTTCGCAGATTTTGTGATACTATATATGATGAAAGGTGTTGAAGAATGTGAATATAAAAATACTGCATATGATAGAGGGTGCAAGACAGGCAACAGGAACCACTGTTATCATAGATGTCTTCAGAGCATTTTCTGTTGAAGCTTATTTTTTTGCAAATGGAGCAAAGTCCATAATTCCGGTTGGCGATGCCGAGCTTGCCTACCGTCTTAAAAAAGAAAATCCCCAAATGATTCTTGCAGGGGAAAGACACGGTAAAATTCTGCCGGGATTTGATGTGGGTAATTCACCCACCGATCTTGTGAACCTCGATTCACAGGGCAAAATCGTTGTCCACACAACCAGTGCCGGAACTCAGGGCATAGCCAACGCCACAGGCGCCGATGTGATTCTCGGTGCAGCTCTTGTAAATGCAAAAGCGACGGCAGATTACATCAGAAAAAGCGG
This sequence comes from Clostridia bacterium, assembly GCA_045592485.1. GTDB lineage: Bacteria > Bacillota > Clostridia > UMGS1810 > UMGS1810 > RGIG1828. Next base: position 5,580 of record JAZNUS010000119.1, read on the forward strand.
TGCAGAGGATGTGTCTCTTGTTTGCATGGGGCTTGAAGCACTTGCCGAGACCGAAGAAGACAATCTGTGTGCTTATTACATAAAAAGCCTTCTTGAAGGGAAAACAATAGATATGGAGACGGAAATAGAAAAGCTTAAAGCCACTTCCGGTGCAAAATTCTTTGATAAAGCACAAAATGATGTTTTCCCGGAAAACGATTTTTACATGTGTACGCAGCTTGACAAGTTTGATTTTGCCATGAAGCTGTCTGAAAAAGATGACGGTTTTAAATATATGGAAAAAATAGAACGGAGCTAACTATATAAAAATCAAGTAGTTTTTTGAAAATTTTTAAAAATGTAGTTAGCTAAGTATGTGCATTGAAAATATATAAATAAAAGTGGATTTTGTGGCATGACAAATAAACCTTCAAAAGAAGGTGATTTGTA
>JAZNUS010000120.1:0-5426 GCA_045592485.1 Clostridia bacterium
TCAACCCGAGGAATTTGATTGGTTCAAGCCCCGTAATGAGGATATGTCCTTTGAAGACAAGCTCAACAAATTCAAGCAGGCAAGCGATGAAAAAATGCATGACATCAAACGCAATATGGAATCCAAAAGAGGAAGCGGAAGGTCGAAAAATAATTCTTATTGATTTCGTTAAATATTTTACGCTAAGAAAGCATCCTCCGGCATTGCCGGGGGATACTTATTTAGAATTCTGATCTAACAAGAAAAGCGGCTTCGCCGCACCGCCTGCGGCAGGGAGTGCGGAGCATTATCGCTTTTCTTAAGCCGTGTGCATTTTTGAAAAGCTACAGCTTTTCAAAAAAATTTGCACGGAAATATAATAAATGTTTTTTGGTTTAAAGCAAAAAATCCGCACACTGCTGTGTACGGATTTTTTAAGGCGTCACCCAGATTTGAACTGGGGATAAGGGTGTTGCAGACCCGTGCCTTACCACTTGGCTATGACGCCATGTCATATTAAAGTTTATTCAAGAGGCAAGAAAATATTCACTGCAACCTGAAATTAGTGAAAATCAAGAGACGAAAATTCGTCTCTTGATTTAAAAGCGGAAGACGAGATTCGAACTCGCGACGTTCACCTTGGCAAGGTGACGCTCTACCACTGAGCCACTCCCGCATATGCGTTTTGAATGAGTCTCATCCAATCGACGAAAAATATTATATCACACAAAAAAATGTTTGTCAACACTTTTTTTGAAAAAAATTAAAATTTTTTTAGACACTAAATTAGCCTTAACAGCCAACACTGAAGTGCCGGTCGTTAAGGCTATTCCCTGATCACCAGGTTGTTGAATTTCAAAATTGAAAATCAACCGAAATACTTTTCAATTTCTTCTCTTTTTGCCGAAAATGTTCCCGATGCCATTTCACCTCTTCCGCCGCCTCTGCCTGAAAGAGCGGCATTTGCTTCTTTGACAAATGAAGAAACCTCGCCTGCAGCAGTAACAATAACATATCTGTAGCCGTTGTCATCATCTCCTGTGAGAGCTACACCGTAGGCACTTGTTTTGTCTTTCAGCTTGTTTGCAATAAGTCTGAGACTGTCAGCATCTGCATCATCACAGAACAAGCACACATTTTTGTCGGTTGCCTCAACCGATGCCGCAAGAAGCTCGCAAATTTGCTTCGTTTTTTCCGAAAGCCTTCCGCGCAGGCTGTTCATATCCTCAAGAAGCTTCTCTACCCCTTTATCGGTTTCGTCCTGTTTTACTGAGAGGAGAGCAGAAATGCGTGCATTTATGTTGTGCTTGTGACAATAGTCCTTCACTGCATCTAGACCGCAGGTTATTGTAAGTCTCATTCCGCCGCGATGGCGTTCGAAATTCAGAATTTTTATTATTCCGATTTCACCGGTAAATCTAACATGGGGAGCACAGCAGGCGCAGGCGTCAACATCGCCGATTTCAACAATTCTTACATTGCCCTCAATTTCACCTTTTGCACGGTAATCCATTGTTTTGAGTTCTTCCTCTGTCGGGTAAGAGGTCTTTACGGGCATATTTCTTGCAACTGCTTCGTTGGCAAGAATTTCTATTTTTTCAACATCTTCTTTTGTGAGCTCACCGCTCAGGTCCATCGTCACAATATCGTCTCCCAGATGGAATCCAACATTTTCATAGCCATAGAGCTTGTGGGCAATTCCGCATATTATGTGCTCTCCGCTGTGGTTTTGCATATTGCGGAAGCGGGTTTTGTAATCTATTTCGCCCCTGACAACCTTTCCAACTTCAAATGGTTTTTGACTATAGTGAAAAATGGTGTCTCCCAAAAGCTCAACATGAGTTATTTCCACACCATCAATTGTCCCTTTGTCGGCACATTGACCGCCTTCTTCGGGAAAAAAGAGGGTGCGGTCAAGCACTGTTTTGTACCCATCATCACATTTCATACACGAAATTACGGTTGCCTCAAAAGCAGTTGCGTGGCTGTCGTTATCGTAAAGTTTAATTGTCATTATAAATCCTCCTGCCTTTATTAATATATGAAATTATACTAAAAAAACATGCTCTTGTCAAATAAACCTTAAAAGAGGATTTTTAGATGTTTTGAACTTGCAGTGAAGCTTTTCCCATACAGACGGCTAGCCGTCTGTATGTTCCGATTATATAAGCTTTGATATCAAAGCTGCAATGTTATATATGACAGGCGCAAATATAATTGCAGGCAGATAATCTGCAACTTTAATTTTTGTAATGCCCATCAGGTTTGTACCAATCATAATAATTAAGAGTGAGCCTGTGCAGGTCATTTCATTAATGGCATCCGTACTCATGAACGGAGCAATCAGTCCTGCAAAAAGAACAAGACCACCCTGAATAATAAAAACCGACACAGAAGCTAATATTATTCCAAATCCGAGACTTGATGAAAGCATCATGGATGACACGAAGTCAAGAGTTGCCTTGGTTATGAGAACTGAATTATCACCGGTAAGACCTGCCTGAATTGATCCGGTAACTGTCATTGAACCCACGCAAAAGAGCAGTGTTGCAGTTACAAGACCTTCGGCAACGGAAATGTCATCGCCTTCTTTTCTGAACCTTTTTTCTACATTTTGTGCAAGCTTGTTTATTGCTCCGTCAATGTTTAAAAGTGTTCCCGATATAACCCCCAAAACCACAGAAGCAATTACAATAAGAACATTCTCACCGCAAAGGCTTCCCGAAATGCCAATATAGAGGGTACAGACACCAAGACCTGTCATTGCAGCCGTACTGACTCTTTCCGGGATTCCTTTTTTAAACAGTAACCCGATAAGGGAACCAAGTACTACTGTTATAACATTTACAACAACTCCAAGCATTACATTACCTCCATTAATTCCCGTCTGTGATATTAAAACTGAGAAACCTCAGCGACCAACGATAAAGGTGTTGATCGCTGAGGCTATAAAAAATTACTTGTATAAATATCAAAGCTTGTTTATGTCTGCCTCAGTAATGAGCTTAAATCCGTCATTTACAAGAGCCCCCTGAGCGGCTTCGTTATTTTCCACTCTTAAAACAACATAGGCATGTTTTTCTGTGCGTGCCATAAACGCATAAAGATACTCAACATTGATATCTGCCTTGTCAAGAACATCAAGGGCTTCGGTGAGCTTGCCGGGTTCGTCGCCTATTTTGACACCAACAACATCAACTGTCTTGATAAGATAACCCTGCTCTCCGAGAACTTTTTCTGCAAGATTTTCATCATTTACAATAAGTCGGAGAATACCAAATTCTTCTGTTTCTGCAATAGAAAGTGCTCTGATGTTAATATTGTTTTTTGAAAGAATATCTGTTACTGCTACGATTGTACCCTTTCTGTTTGGAACAAATACCGTTAACTGTTTAATAGCCATTTTTAAAACTCCTTTCTTAAATAAGCTTACGCTTATCAATTACACGAACTGCTTTTCCTTCGCTTCTTGCAATGGTCTTTGGGGCAACAAGGTGAACGGAGGGGTTAATTCCAAGCATTGTTTTCATTGCATTTGCAAGAGATTTTTCCATAGCCAGCACATCACTGACCTTGTCGGTGAACTGCTCGGGAGACATTTCCACATTAACCTCGAAGGTGTCTGTGTTATTGGCTCTGTCAACAACAATCTGATAGTTTGGCTGATAGCCTTCGTTAAGCAGAACTGTTTCAATCTGGCTGGGGAACACATTAACACCCCTGATGATAAGCATGTCATCTGTTCTTCCCATAGGTTTAGCCATTTTCACAAGTGTTCTTCCGCAGGAGCATTTCTTTCTTGAAAGAACACAAATATCCCTTGTTCTGTAACGGAGAAGAGGAAATGCTTCCTTGTCAAGTGAAGTAAATACAAGCTCACCCTTTTCACCTTCAGGCAGAACCTCGCCTGTATCGGGATTAATAATTTCAGCAAGGAAATGGTCTTCGTTAATATGCATACCTGTCTGTTCGCAGCACTCAAAGGAAACCCCCGGTCCGCTTGTTTCTGTGAGACCGTATATATCATAGGCTTTAATGCCAAGGGTTTCTTCAATGCTTTTACGCATTTCTTCTGTCCAGGGTTCTGCACCGAAAATACCTGCCTTGAGAGGAATGTCTTCAGGCTTGTAGCCCTGTTCCTTCAAGGTTTCACCGATATATGCAGCATAGGAGGGTGTGCAGCAGAGGATTGTTGCACCCAGGTCGGTCATAAACTGAATCTGACGCTCGGTGTTGCCCGACGACATGGGGAGAGTAAGACAGCCAACCTTGTGTGAACCGCCATTGAGTCCGGGACCGCCTGTGAAAAGTCCGTAACCGTAGGCAACCTGACAAACATCCTTGTTTGTTCCGCCTGCCGCAACAATCGCACGGGCACAGCAATCTTCCCAGAGGTTAATATCATTCTGAGTGTAGAAAGCGACCACACGGCGTCCTGTTGTACCTGATGTGGATTGAATGCGTACACATTCATCAAGAGGCTTTGCAAGCAATCCATAAGGATAGGCATCCCTTAAATCTGCTTTTGTGAGGAAGGGAAGCTTGTAAAGGTCCTCGATTCCCTTGATATCTTCAGGCTTAACACCTTTCTCATCCATGAGTTTTTTGTAGTAAGGCACATTGTCATAAACATGCTTTACCTGTTTCACCAATTTTTCTGATTGAAGCTTTTTCATTTCTTCAACCGGCATTGTTTCAATTTCTTTCTGATAATAATTCTGAGCCATTGTTTACCATCCTTCCTTTTAATGAAATTTGTTTGAGATTACAGAATACGGCTCGGGTTTTCACACAAGAAGTAATATCGCTTTCCTTAAGCCCTGTGCATTTTTGAAAAGATGTAGCTTTTCAAAAATGCATGGCAATATAATCAATTTTTTTCTATAAAGAAAAAACGCCCTCTGCAATCCTTTCAGGATACAGAGGACGAAAATATCATTTCCGTGGTACCACCTCAGTTCGCCGCTATCTCACGGTAGCGACCTTGTCAGGTACTGACATACCTTTGTTCTGTAACGGGAACTCCCGTTGCCTCCTACTAAAGATTTCTCTTATTCAGTGCACTGCTAACAGAATGAATTCGAGAAGGACGTCCTCTTTGCCTCGCACCTACCGGCAACTCTCTCCGGATTCTTTCCAACCTACTGGTTTCTGCTCAACGCATTTAATCTGTACAACGTATTCAGTTGTTGTTATCACATTAGCACTTTAACTCACCAAAGTCAATACTTTTTTAAAAAAACTTCCGAAAAACTTTCAGATGCCAAAGAGCTTTTAATATGTTATTTTCCCGCAAATCTCTTGCCAAGGTCACTTTTCAGATATTCTTCCGTCGCACCGAAAAATTCAACACCGTGACCAATGTGCAGTATTTTATCAGAGTATTTTACCGCACCCGCAATATCGTGCGATACCATAATTACCGCAACCTTGCGTTCACGGTTCAG
>JAZNUS010000121.1:0-2665 GCA_045592485.1 Clostridia bacterium
TTTGCCGTAAGGCAAAGACGGAGGGGTACGAAATGCAGAAATATCAATACTTTCAGCAATACCCCTCAGTCAGTTTCGCTACGCTCACTGCCAGCTCCCCTTAGGCAGGGGAGCCTTTCGCCCTAGTGTTAAACAGAGCGACAAATTCCAATTTGACATTATATTCCATCAAAAACTGCATCCCACAGGTCAAGGGTGACTTTTCCGTCAGTTTGTCCAAAATGAGAACAAAAAATTATGCAATGTATAAGAAAACAAAAAATAATGCAACTTTTTTGTGCTTCATATGGTATTATAATAAAAGACAGGCTTCTTCGGTGTTTTGTCAAGGCTGTTGTCAAGTCTGTAAGAAAGGATGATACTATGAAAAAAACATTAACAATCATAACCTTATTCTGTCTGATTTTTACTCTTTGTGCTCCGTCATATGCCGCAAGGACCGATGAAGCTCACGCGGCAGTGCTGGAGAGCATAAAACAAAGGATTCCCGACACCAATTCCTTCGATGAATTTGACAGCTCTTCCTACAAAACAGGTGAAAAAACCGCATATAATTTTTCCTGGTACAATTCTGAAAACGAGGAAAGCTTTAAATCCATGCAGGTCAATGTTACCGACAGCGGATTTATCACTTCATTCCATTATAATGATTCATCGAAAGAAGTGTATTCGTCGAAGCCATCATTAAAAAAACTAGACACCAATACTGCAATGGAAAAAACCATCTCACTCATTGAAAAATTAAACCCTGTGCTTATTGGCAAATTCACTCTTTCTCCTCGGGGCACATCGGATCTCAACTCAAAAAATCACCGGTTCACCCTTCAACGCACCGAAAACGGTATTGCGGTCTATGGTGACACAGGTTATGTGACCATAAGTGAAAATGCCGATGTGATTTTATCATTTAATATGCAATATACGGAGGGTCTTTCCTTTCCCGATTGCGAGAAAATAATTTCAAAGGAAGAAGCTCAAAAAGCCTTTGCAGAGAAAATAGGTATGACTCTTCTTTATGAAATGAACTATACCGAAAATAACCCGGCTCCTTTTGTTGCATATAGGATTGATGCGGGGAGAGAATACATAGATGCTCTGACAGGTGATGTTATCACACCCACAGAGCCAAAAGTCGAAATATTTATGGATAAAAACGAATCTGCCTCTGCAGACTCCGCACTTGGAGCCGCAAAGCCCTCTTTTTCCCAGGCTGAGCTTGATGAGCTTGAAAAAATTTCAGGTCTTATGGACGAAGATGATGCGAGCAGTGTTGTAAAGAACAATAAAACTCTCTCGGTCAGCAAGGATGCAGCCCTTGCCTATGCTTCTCTTTACGCAGACGGCAAAGACAACTATTTTTATAATCTGCGGTTTGAAACCGAAAACGGCGAAAGAATCAATGCCACCTTAAATGCGAAAAACGGCGAAATAAAAAGCTTCAACCGCTCCTATTCCGACTACAGAGACTACAAGGACAAAACCGTTGATGAAGCTCTTGCAAAAGCATGTGTTGAAGCCCTGGCTTCCGATTACTACAAAGCAGACGACAGTGGTGAATACCGTTTTGAAAACGCAAATAATCAGAGCTTTACATTTGTAAGATACATAAATGACATTCCTTTCTTCAACGACACAATAACCATCACAATAGCTCCCGACACAGGTGCAGTGCTTTCATACTATTTTTCACGGACAGAGGCAGAATTCCCCTATCCCGAAAGCCTTCTGACAGAAAATGAAGCCTGCGAAAAGCTTTTTGAACAGGTTGATTACAATTTGTTCTACTACCCTGCCTGCAGTGAAGAAGAAAAGGAATACTGCGACATTGCACATCTTGTCTACATTCCCGACGAGAACAAAAATGCTCTTATTTATGCAGATTCGGGAAAGCTTGTATATGATGAAAGTGAATCGGAGGTAACAGGAAAATATACAGACATTTCCGGTCACTGGGCAGAAGATATAATCAAAGAGCTTGCAGCATATGCAATCGGCTTTTCGGATGACAAATTCAGACCCGACGATGTTATTGTTCAAAAGGATTTTGTTGAGCTTCTTACATCTGTTGTGGCAAGGAATTATCCTGTTGTAATCGGCAAAAACCACAGCTATGACTCTGCCTATTTCTACGCCGGAAACCGAAATATTATAAAGGATGGCGAAAAAGCTCCCGAGGAAGCTGTCACAAGAGAAAAAGCGGCGGTGTATATGATAAGGGCAATTGAGCTTGAAGAAGTTGCCTCGCTTAAAGGAATATACCGCTCCCTTTACGACGATGTGACCGATAACACCGGCTACATTTCAATCCTCAGCGGAATGAAAATTCTGTCGGGCTACAACGGATTGTTCAATCCTCAAAGAGAAATGACCAGAGCAGAGGCAATGGTTATGATTTACAACTATCTTTCAAATTGAGGCTTGTCGGGCTGAGAACAAATTACAAAATGTCATGTTGAGCGAAGTGCAGAGGAGTCGAAACATCTGCTTTCAGATTCTTCGACTCACTTCGTTCGCTCAGAATGACAAATTGGAATTTATCGAGCTGTTTGAATTCTAATGTTAAAAATCAACCAAGGGGCATTCCCCGAAAACACATACGAACTTTCGCATACGAATTCCGAAAATTTACTGTCTCCCACGAACCGCTCCGCATCGCGTCAATCAG
>JAZNUS010000122.1:0-11819 GCA_045592485.1 Clostridia bacterium
CCAATCGTGCATTCGCACTCTTGGGACATCACTTAATCCGTCAAGCAAGCTTGACACCTTCTCCACCAGGGAGAAGGCTCACACACTAGCGCTAAACAGAGCGACAAACCCCCAATTTATCATCACAGTATATCCTCAAAAGATAACCGTTTTTGTACTCTTAATATTGACAAATCAGCTTTAATTCTGTATATTATACATAAATATATACAGCAAATTCAAGGAGTGTCAGATTATGGAAAGATTATTCAAAACATCAAACTATAAAAAAGAAATATCACTTTGTGATATGTGGGATTTTGTACTTGATAAAAACAATGTGGGAATGGACGAAAAATGGTTCGAAACCTTTCCGAAAGACACAAGACCGATGACAGTTCCCTCCTGCTGGAACACAGAGCCTGACCTTTTCAGATATGAGGGCACAGCCTGGTATCAGACAAGCTTCTACTCCGAAAGTCCAAATCTCTATATATACTTTGAGGCAGTTCAGAACGAAGCTGATGTGTTTCTTGATGGAGTACATCTTGGCAATCACTATGGTGGATTTTTAAAATTCGGTTTTGAAGCAAATAATCTTTCCGTCGGAGTGCATACCCTTACCGTCCGTGTAAATAATGTCATCAACAAAACCGACACCTTCCCCCTCACAGGTGTTGACTGGTACAATTACGGCGGCATAGCAAGACCTGTTCACATTGTGGAGCTCTCTGACCGATGGATAAAGAATCATAAAATTTCATATGATTTCAAAAACAATCTTTCAGATGTAAGCCTTAATGTCGAAGCGGAAATCAAAGCCTTTGGTGAGGTTTTTGACGAATTGAAAATCTATGTAAATGATATTGAATACCATAGCGAAAAGCTGACTGTAAACGGAATCCAAAAGATTTGTTTAGCATTTGACTTGACCGGCATTAAGCTTTGGGATGTTGATTCGCCAAATCTCTACTATGTCAGAATTTCTTTTGGCAATGAAGATGTAATTGAACGAATCGGATTCAGGAAAATTGAAACAAAGGGCAGAGATATTCTTTTAAACGGAAGAAAAATCAGACTTCTTGGCATAAACCGTCACGAGGAGCATCCCGACTGGGGTTTTTCAATGCCCTTTAACCTTATAAAAAAAGATATTGATATAATAAGAAATCTCAATTGCAATGCTATCCGTACAAGCCACTATCCCAACAGTCAGAAAACTGCAGACTATTGTGATGAAATCGGTATGCTTTTCTGGTCCGAAATTCCCGGATGGGGAAGAAGCGAAGAAGCAATGACAAATGACCTTGCACTAAAGAGAGCACTCTCCATGGAAAAAGAGATGATTGAGGAAAACTTCCATCATCCTAGCATAATTGTTTTTTGTATGCATAATGAGTGCTGTACCGAATCTACGGGCGGATTTGAAGTTACCAAAAAAATGATTGAGCTTGCAAAATCTATGGATTCTTCAAGACTTATGACCTATGTTACTCACAATGTGGGTACCAAAGAAGGTGAAGACATAGAGATTTGCTACAGTCTTGCCGACATTGTGTGCCTTAATCATTATATCGGCTGGTATTTCGACATCGAAAATGGTGATTGGAACGAATTTTTGGAAAGCTACAACATAATTTTAAAGCAATGTGATTCCCTTGAAAAACCGTTTGTAATGAGCGAATTCGGTTTTGCGGCTCTTCTTGGCTCGGCAGGCTTTGAAAGCTATCGTTGGAGCGAAGATTATCAGGCAGATGCTCATGAATTTACCCTGAATCAGCTTCTCGGAAATGAAAGAATTGCCGGAACATATATATGGCAGTTTAATAACAACCGTTCTGCAGCTGAAAATGAAATCGGCCGTCCGAGAGGATATAACAACAAGGGGATTGTTGATGAATACAGAAAACCCAAAAGAGCCTACCGCGCAATCCAAAAAATATACGGGGAGCATAATCCCGTTAAAAGAGAAGGATATAAAACAATTTTTTACGCATATAAAGGAAAATAAAATATCACAAACAAGGAGATAAAACAAATGGACAAAAAACAGCATATGATATGGATACCCCTCATCGGCTTTGACAGAGAACAACCCGATTGCGGAGTTGACGAATATCTTGAAAACATAGGGTTCACCCCCAAAGGTGTTTCCGTGTTTCTGTTTCACTCCGATATCATAAATCAGCACGATGGAATGGACAAGGAATTTGTTCTTCATCCGGATAACTGCTCCTATTACGGTGCACCGAGAAATGAGTTCAGAGAGCGTCAGGACTGGACAAACTATGATCTTCGTAATCTTGGCAATTCTCTTTCTGCAAAAAACATCGAGGCATACCTCGGAGTTATGGGTGTGTATCTTGAAAACACCCGTCACTACGAATGGGAGTCAGACCACCCCGAGCTTCTTTCAATCGGTGTTAACGGAAAAATGAATCTCAATGTGTTAAAGCGCTTCAAAGACGGTACATACTATGAGGATTTTTTTGCAGATAAAGTTGTAAAATGCTTAACAGACTATGGTTTTGCCGGTCTTCATGTTTCTGACTTTTTCTGTCCTCCCGAACACTCAATTGTAAACGGTGACTTTTCGTCAGATATGATAGACCAGTTCATCACCCAAAGCGGTGTTAAACTTCCCGAAAGTATAACATCCAGACTTGGATTTGATGAACAGTCCGACATTGAAGAAAGACAAAAATATATCTGGGATAGTCTCCGCCGTGAATGGATTGACTTCTATGTTTGGAGATGGCAGAAATTCTGGACAAAAATCTGCAATGCTCTTCACGCCATCGGCAAAAAGGTTATGATTAACCACGCGTGGTGCTCCGATCCCTTTGAATCACACTATCGCTACGGCATTGACTACAAGGCGTTCTATGAAGCGGGTGTTGACTATCTTATTGCAGAAACCGTTCCTACAGGCTCGGAGCTTCTCGACAAAACTCCCTATAAGTTCCAGCAATATATGACAACAGCACAGCTTATGAGTGCTTTTAATCCCGACAACTCTCTCTACACACTTCTCGGTGTAAAAGACTGCACAGAAGAATGGGATGCAATTCATCATGTTCCAATGCGTCTTGAAAAGGATATGTATGTTCTTGCCAATATGTTTACAAAGCATAACGGTGAATATAAAAACTCTGCCGATGGCTACATGATAACCCTCGGTGACGGCATAACAAAGTCCGAATGGGAATGGCTTAATGAAAGAGCTGACCTTGCCTTTGGTGCAAAACCTGTTGATGTTCTTGTTCCTACGGTTGTGTGGTCAGACAATGCTCACTATGCACTTCTCGATGAATACATAAAAACCAGAAGACCGTCTCTTCACAAACAGCTCTTTGAGGCACAAAAGCGAGACGGTTCCACAGGTGCAATTGTCCGTGTCGATGAGCTTGACAGTGTAAATGGAGCAATTTTTGTTCCAAACATCGACCTTTACACTGCCGAAGAACAAAAAGCAGTTTTTGCCTATAATAAGGGTCCTGTTTTCTGTACTGCTCCCACAGATTCAGTAAAAGCTTTTGATAAAGAATTTGACCTATGTGTTAACGATGACCTTGCTCTCTACCAAATGAGCATTATGGCTTTCGGCATTACAGAAGATATTGAAAACATTTCAAAAATTATTGCAGGTTATTTTGAAGCCGGCGCAGCAGTTTGCGAATGCTGTGACGATCCAAAAGAATGGATTGATCCGCCTTTCTTCCTCGATGCAATGCCTTTCAGAGAATGCTCCGATGCATTCTATAAGAGTCTTGCATATCTGTTGAACAATGCAAACGGAAGCCTCTTCAGCTGCAATGCAAACATTCTGTCCGTGCTTCTTGAAAACGGTATGTACAGAATTTATGTTATCAACCACATCAATAACTATCAGCGCATAGAGATAATGTGTAAAAGAGCTCTCGACTCTGTTGAATGTGCAGGTAAATATCCTGTAATGCCTCCTAAATTTGTTGTTCCGCCAAAGCCCGGCGAAACAAAATTTGACGGTGCAAAGGCTGAGTCGATAAAAATAGGTCTCAAATCTGACGAAATTCCCTTTGGTTTTGTTGCAAAGGTTCCTCCGTTGGGTATTGGCGTTTTTGATGTTAAACTAAGATAAGGTGATTAATAAATGGATAAAAAACATTACATTTGGATGCCTCTTATCGGCTTTGACAAAAATCAGGCAGATAAAGGCGTTGATGAATATATAAAAAGTGCAGGCTTTACACCAAAGGGTGTTTCGGTTTTTCTTTTCCATTCCGACATTGTGAATCAGCACGAGGGCATGGAGAAGGAATTTGTTCTTCATCCCGACAACTGCTCATACTACGGAGCTCCGAGAAACGAGTTCAAAGAGCGACAGGACTGGACAAACTATGACCTCCGCACTCTTGCTCACTCCCTTTCCGACAGAAATATTGAAGCCTATCTCGGAATTATGGGTGTTTATCTTGAAAACACCCGCCACTATGAATGGGAGTCGGACCACCCTGAGCTTCTTTCTTACGGTGTTAACGGCAGAATGAATCTCAATGTGTTAAAACGCTTTAAGGACGGTTCATATTATGAGGATTTCTTTGCCGACAAAATTGAAAAAACACTCCTTGACTATGGTTTTGCCGGACTTCATGTGTCAGACTTTTTCTGTCCTCCCGAACACTCAATTTCAAACGGTGATTTTTCAACTGACCTTATAGAGCAGTTTGTGAACCACTCAAAGGTTGAATTGCCCGCAAGCATCAAATCCCGTCTTGGCTTTGACGAGCAGGAAGACATTGAAGAAAGACAGAAATATATATGGAATAGTCTCCGCCGTGAATGGATCGACTTTTATGCGTGGCGTTGGGAAGAGTTCTGGGGCAAAATTTCTTCAAGACTTCACGCAATCGGCAAAAAGGTTATGATTAATAACGCATGGTGCTCCGATCCCTTCGAAGCACTCTATCGCTACGGCATAGACTACCGCAGACTATACAGAGCAGGCGTTGACATTTTAGTTGCCGAAACTGTGCCCACAGGCTCCGAGCTTCTTGTTCCGGGCAGAGGCAGCCGTTTCCATCAGTTTATGACAATGTCACAGTGTATGAAAGCGTTCAATCCAGATGACACTCTTTTAACGCTTCTCGGTGTAAAGGACTGCACCGAAGAGTGGGACATTCTCCACCATGCTCCCCCAAGACTTGAAAAAGATATGTACACCCTTGCAACACTGTATGTTCAAAACAATGAAAAATTTGCTCCCGGAACCGACGGCTATATGGTAACTCTCGGTGACGGCATAACAGAGGAAGAATGGACCTGGATAGGGGAGAGAGGCAGACACGCCTTTGAAATCTATCCCAAAAAGGTTCTTGCTCCAACGGTAATATGGTCAGACAATGCTCACTATGCACTTCTTGATGAATATATCAAAACCAGAAGACCGTCACTTCACAAGCATCTTTTTGATCTCAAAAATGCTGATGCATCAATTGGTGCAATTGCAAGAATTGACGATTTGGAAAATGTGGATGGAACAATCTTTGTTCCGAACTTCGACCTTTTGTCAGATGATGAAAAAGCAAAGATTCTCTCCTACAACAAAGGTCTCGTGCTCTGCACAGCTCCTGCAGGTTTTGTTGAAGAAAATCCCCAAATCAAATGTGATATTTGTTTTGAAGATACCCTTGCGGGCTATAAGCTTTGTGCCTTCGCCTTCAATGCTTCAAATGATAATTCAAGCATTATATCAGAAGTTTCAAAACTCTTTGCAGAGGGCGAACCTCCCCAAATCCCCGAAGGCAATCCCAAAGATTGGTTTGATGCACCGTTTTTCAGCGTGCTTCTTCCTTTCAATCCGATGTCCGATGCTTTCATAAAATCTCTGGCACTTGTGCTCAGAGGTGCAGGCGACGACCTTTTCACATCAAAAGCGTGGATTTTGCCCGTTGAACTTGAAAATAATGTATACAGAATCTATGTGTTCAATCTTCCCAATTTCTATGAACGCTATGACATTATGTGCAAAAAGCCTATCGACAAGGTTGTTCCTGTCAGCAAATACCCGGTTATGCCGCCAAAATTTGTTGTTCCTCCAAAGCCCGGTGAGCTAAAGCTGGACGGTGCAAAGGCAGAGTCTATGAAAATAGGGCTTGCCTCCGACGAAATCCCCTTTGGCTTTGTGGCTAAGGTTCCTCCCGGAGGCGTATCGGTATTTGATGTGACACTGAGATAGCCTTAGCAACCAATACTAAAGGCGGTTTTTAAATATAAATTTCGCCTCACCCATCGTTAAAATACTCGGAAATATTAACATATTCCCTGCGTTTTTGCCTTGATTGAGACAAAATTTATTATTTTAAAACTCCTGCGGACCTCAAATGGATGAATTTTTGAGGAGATTTTGGTGCGGAGGACGCAGGAAGGCTACTCGCCTTTCAAGCACGACAAGGCAAAAGATACCGAAAATTCACCATTTGAGGCGTCTTCAGTGTTGGTTGCTAAGGCTAAGTTATCTGATATACCCTTTTTCTCTGAGTGCCTCATTGAAAAACGGAAGGTCACAATCCTCCCAGCATCTGATGTTGGGGTGGGGGGTAAGATAACGAAGGGGATCAACACGGACACCGTCCTTGAGTATGAAGAAATCAAGATGATTTCCGGTGCTTTTTCCGGTGTTGCCAACACCGCCGATAATCTGACCGGCATTTACCTTCTGACCGTCTGTAACATAGATTGAGTAAAGGTGAGAATACTGTGTTATATATCCGTTGCCATGGTCTATACGGATGTAATTGCCGTAGCCGGTTTGCTGGTTTTCACCATCACCAAATCCCTGAGATTCAACAACTCCGTCCATAACCGCAATTACACTTGCCCCTTCGTTGGCAGAAATGTCGATAGCTCCGTGACCGCTTTCCTTGCCTGAGTTTGAGTGACATTCAGGATTGTCACACCAGAAAATTGTTGTTACAATTCCCGATGATGGCACCGGCCAGAGCATTGGTGCATTTGGATCAGCGGAGAATTGGGCAGAATTGCCGGATTCGGGGGTGATTATGGTCTGTGGCACTTCGGGACGATTCACAATGAAGGGATAGCTGAACACCTTTCTGCCTTCAAAGCCGTTTACCACTGTAAATTGCAAGGTTTTTGAGCCAATTGAAAGACCGCCGAAGCGAATGCGGCTGTCAATGGAGTTGAGGTTGTAGTTAAGAGAGTTAATGTTGAATTCTGTTTCGTTTATTTCGGCTACTCCCGTGTTTGTGTCAATTACCTTAACATTAAGACGGTTTATGCCAAAGGCTGAGCTTACAGTCCCCGAGAGAATGTATGAAGAGCCGATGCTTATGCTTTGGGGCGGGGTAAATGATGCAACCGAAATATCTGAGCTTTCTATCTGACCGTTTGTATAGCTCAGACTGTTTACCGAGGCGGCACCCACAACCGGGTTCCAGGCTACTGAATATTCAAATATTTCCGCCAGAGTTCTGAGGGGAACAAAAAATTTACCGTTGATGATTCTTGGTACTGCAGAAAGAAACATGGTATAGGTATAGTTATTTTTTGTTACTGTTATGTATGGATTGTTTGCCTGGATATATGCCGAAGCCGACGGGGAAAACATGGAAATGGAGCTTGTGGCTGCATCCCAGTGATAAGTATAGGCAAAGGCAGAGCTTAATCCGGTTGCATGAACAAAGGTGTTTCCGTCAATTATATATGGTCCTTCAGCGAACCATAAAGGAGATCCGTTGCAGTATACCGAGGTATTTTCAGCCATCGAACTGATGGGAGATGCAGAAAAAATAAAAGCAATAACACAGAAAAACAGTAGTATTTTCTTCATGAATCATCCTCCTTATTCTGAAAATATTATTACAATTATAATTATTGTATCAAATACCGTCACAATATGTCAATTTATAGCTGCAAATGTTAAAAAAATGTAACAAACAATCTGCAAGAAACTAAAAATTTCAATTTTTTTAAAAATATTTAAAATTTATATTGACAAATACGAGTATCTATAGTATAATGCATATAGATTAATGTACTTGTTGCACGCAAAACTTTAATCTGATTTGTTTTTCGTTATTTAATAGAACAAGGATGTCAATGTATCTGCAGCTTTGACATCCTTGTTCTATTTTTGTTGCAAAATATATAGAAAACACTGTTTTATAAGCAGACACCGCCTTTTGCGTTTACATTATTGTTACAAGTTTTGGGTTCCTGTTGCTAAAAGTTGGATTTAATGTTATATTTTATAATAAGGAATGTAGTATAAGGAGCATTATATTGTTCTTTTACGGATAAAGTTATACAAAGGAGGTCGCAGATTATGTGGCTGTGTCCGGTTTGTCAAAAGGAAAATATTGATAATGCACCCATATGTCTCAGTTGCGGAAGTAGCAGACGATGCACTGAGTGCGGAAATGTTTTTTCCGGCGAGGCGTGTGTAGCGTGCGGTAAAACGGTTGAAGCTTCCTTGTGGATGGACGAAAAAGAATACGAAGGCTATATTTCAAAAGGAAAAATGAACACACCTGAGCCAACTGAGGAGAAAGAGCCTGTGGCAGAAGAGATAATCGAAGAAGAGCCTGTGGCAGAAGAGACAATCGAGGAAGTGCCTGTGGCAGAAGAGACAATCGAGGAAGTGCCTGTGGCAGAAGAGGTAATCGAGGAAGAGCCTGTGGCAGAAGAGATAATCGAAGAAGAGCCTGTGGCAGAAGAGATAATCGAGGAAGAGCCTGTGGCAGAAGAGGTAATCGAGGAAGAGCCTGTGGCAGAAGAGATAGTCGAAGAAGAGCCTGTGGCAGAAGAGATAATCGAGGAAGAGCCTGTGGCAGAAGAGACAATCGAAGAAGAGCCTGTGGCAGAAGAGATAGTCGAGGAAGAGCCTGTGGCAGAAGAGATAATCGAGGAAGAGCCTGTGGCTGAAGAGATAATCGAGGAAGAGCCTGTGGCTGAAGATGCAATTGAAGAAGAGTCTTTGCCCGGGGAAGAAGCCGATGACAAGCTTCATACCACAAAAGTGTGGCCCTCTGTAATTCTTACCCTTATTTGTATTGTTGTAATTATATTTGCAGTGTACAAATTTATCTACCTTCCCGGTCACAGAGGACCGGCTAATGACAAATTGCCGGTTTCGGGTTCGGATGCAGAGGTTATTGTGATTCCCCAAAGCAATCTCCCGGCGGAAACTGAAAATGATTCCGCTGCCGATATGCAGGCGGGTTCAAATGCTGTTCTTTTGCCCGATGATGAAGATGATCCGAAGGTAAGCTATGCATATTCACAGGCTATTAAGTTATATAATGATAATAAATACTTTGAGGCATACAACAGCTTCAGACAGATTCGCAGGAATTATGATTCCAAATATTATATGACAAAGCTTTCAACAAAGATATCAAAATATCTCTCTGTAGGATATGACCATGTTCTCGGTGTTCGAAAAAGCGGCAAGGTGCTTTCAGTTGGCAGCAACACACACAACAAAAGGGATGTTGCAGGCTGGAAGGGCATTGTTGGTGTTTCGGCGAAGGGCAATCACTCTGTAGGCATCTGTTCAAA
Organism: Clostridia bacterium; assembly: GCA_045592485.1. GTDB lineage: Bacteria > Bacillota > Clostridia > UMGS1810 > UMGS1810 > RGIG1828. The sequence goes on from JAZNUS010000122.1 coordinate 9,541, forward strand.
CGGAACAGTTGTTGCCACCGGACTTAACGAAAAAGGTCAGTGTAATGTTCAGAGCTGGAGTTCAATGGAAGATATAAAAGCCGGAAGTGAACACACTCTCGGTCTTAAAGCAGACGGCACAACAATTGCCTGTGGTTACAACGGATTTGGTCAGTGCAATGTCAGCAAATGGGAAAACATCAAACAGATTTCAGCCGGAGCTATGCACAGTGTCGGACTTTGCGAGGACGGAACAGTTGTTGCTGTCGGTGACAATCAATACGGTCAGTGCAATGTTCAGAAGTGGACCGACATTGTTCAGATCAGTGCAGGTGCATGGTACACAGTCGGTCTTAAAGCAGACGGAACGGTTGTTGTGTGCGGTAACAATAACAATGGTCAGCTCAATGTCAGCAACTGGAAGGACATAGTTCATGTTTCTGCAGGACTTTGGCACACTCTCGGTCTCAAGTCGGACGGAACCGTGGTTGCAGTGGGAAACAACGACTTCGGTCAGTGCAATGTTTATGAATGGCAGAATGTAGCCGCAGTATTTGCCGGCGGTGATTTCTTCAGTGTTGCGATTACTGCCGATGGCAGGGTTCTGACAATAGGAAATGATTCCTATGGTCAGTGTCAGGCGTCGGAATTTAAAGGAATTGCTGCCTGATTATATTCTGAATTAATTTAAAAATGGAAGTTGTGAAAAAATGAAACCCTATCACAGAGTATACGCAAAAATCAGTCTTGAAAATATCCGTAAAAACATTGAAATTATAAGAGGTCTTTTTGCATCTGATATAAAGATTATGCCTGTAATAAAGGCAGACGGTTATGGTCACGGAGCGGTTGAGGTTGCAAATGCTGTGTCTTCCGTTGCAGACTATTATGCTGTGGCAACTCCGGAAGAACTCATTCAGCTTCGTGAACATCAGATACAAAAACCGATAATGATACTTGGAACGGTTCCTTCAGGTCGCTATGAAGATGTAATTCGCTACGATGCAATCGTTCCGGTATATACCCTGCAGATGGCAGATGAAATTTCTGAGGCTGCCAAAAAAGTTGGGAAAACTGCCATGGTACACATTGCTCTTGACACAGGGATGAACCGTATCGGAGTTTCCTGGGATGATGAAGGCATAGAGATTGCAAAAAAAATCTGTGATACTCCCGGCATAAGAGTTGACGGCATTTTTACACATTTTGCAACAGCCGATTCCTCAGACAAAACATTCTCAAATTGTCAGAAGGAAAGGTTTGATTGCTTTTGCAAAAAACTTTTGGATGACGGTTATGAAATGCGGGTGAGGCATGTGTGTAACAGTGCGGCAATTGTAGATATGCCAGACTTTCATTGTAACATGGTACGCCCCGGTATAATAACCTATGGGTTTGCTCCCTCCGATGAGGTTAACATTGAAAAACTCGGGCTGTTGCCGGCAATGGAGCTTAAATCTCACATAAGCTTTGTGAAAAAAGTTAAAAAAGGTGAGGCTGTGAGCTACGGATGCACCTATGTGGCTCCCGATGACCGCATTATTGCAACAGTTCCCGCAGGCTATGCCGACGGCTATCCCAGACTTTTGTCAAACTCAGGAAGGGTTATTGTTGGCGGAAAGTATGCTCCCATCGTTGGCAGGGTTTGTATGGATCAGTTTATGATAGATGTTACTCACATAGAGGGAGCCAAATATGGCGATGAAGTAACTCTTATGGGTAAATCAGGCGAATGCGAAATAACTGCCACAGAAATTGCAAATCTTGCTCAGACAATAAATTATGAAATTATATGCGGAATCGGTAAAAGGGTTCCAAGGATATATGAATAATAAAAGAAATAGAGTAGGGCGATTAATTTCGCCCTACTCGATTATTGTGAAATTGGGGTTTAGCGGTGAGTTATTACAGAAACACTTGTGGAACTTTTTATAATCACGCAGTTCTTTCCACAGGAATTTCAATAACAGCCCTTTGTTTGTCTGACCACCTTCGACTCCGGCACTCAGCCGTCGGCTCAGGCTAAATCCGAAGCACAGCAGCGGAAAATGATTGCTTCGGATTTTCAGAGTCGAAATGGCTGTTATTGAAACGAACTGCTAACGATTTTAAAAAGTTCCACAAGTGTTTTCCCAAATTTGTGCCTCACTCGAATGTTTGAAAGTCGCTCAAACTCTGCAAAAATCAACCAAGGGGCATTTACAGAAAACAGTCATACGAACGGTTTCGAAAATTTGCTGTCGCACCGAAAATTTTGGCGTAAATCAATTTCCATAAATAGTCAAAATTAGCGAGCACGC
>JAZNUS010000123.1:0-20474 GCA_045592485.1 Clostridia bacterium
CTTTCATTCAAATCCCCCTCAGCAGTCACCTGGCGGTGACAGCTTCCCCACCAGGGGGAAGCCTTTCGCAGCAGCCCAATTTCATCTCCGCGATAAACCCCAATTTATCTCAATATTACTGAATTGACAACATTGGCACTAAAGAAGGTTATAAAAAACAATCATTGACAAATACCATCACAATATGTATAATATAGCCAAATACTTTTGAATTTAAATATTCATAGAAAAAAACTATGAGGTGTATTATGTTTTCCAAAAACGAATATGTATATGAGATTTACAAAGAAAAGAGCTTTACCAAAGCCGCACAAAAGCTTTACATTTCCCAGCCCTCCATAAGTGCCGCAATAAAAAATATTGAAGAAAAAATCGGCTCTCCCATATTTGAACGGACAAATTCGGAAATCAGGCTCACTCCCGTGGGAGCAGAGTATATTTCGGCAATTGAAAGAATCAAAGAGATTGAAAATGAATTTAAAAGCAAGCTTCAGGATATTTACAACATGGAAATCGGCGAAATTACCATTGGTGCAACGGGTTTTATTTCCACCTACATACTACCGGGAATTATTAACCGTTATACCAATCTCTATCCGAAAATTTCAATTTCTCTAAGCGACGCAAACTCATCACACCTTGGTGAGCTTATTCAAAGCGACAAGATTGATATAGGCCTCGACTGTCTTGACGAGGAAATGGATTTTTACGACAAATATCCCCTACGCAAAGAAACCATTATGCTTTGTGTTCCGGCAAATCTTGAAATAAACAAGAAATTTGAAAAGTACCAGATTAATCCCGATGATATTTATTCAAGAAAAACCGATATTCAGTCAGTACCGTCTGTGCCAATTGATGCCTTCAAAAACGAGAACTTCATTTTACTCAAAAAAGGACATTCAATGTATAACCATGCTTCAAAGGTTTTTGCCGAAAACGGAATTGAACCGAAAATTGTCTATACTGTTGACCAGTTCAACATTTCTTATCTTCTTGCGGAATCGGGAATGGGGGTATGCTTTGTAAGTGATACATTGTTTAAATACAGCAAAAACCACAAAAATGTTGTTGCATATAACATTGATGACCGAATAAACACAAGAAGTCTTTGTGTTGTTCACAAAAAGAACAAATACTGTACAAAGGCTATGGAAAGGTTTATTGAAGTGGCAAAGGACCTTATTAAAGACTGACAAGGAAAAATTAAAGGACAACGGATAACTCCATTGCCCTTTTGTTTTGTTTAATTCTTTTCTTCTGCTTTACAAACAGGTTTTGGTTTTGTCAAATCATCCCAAACCATAACTTTTGCATGGGTGTATGACTTTGTTGTGGTGAATGTTATTTCTTCGCCCTCACAGGTTGCTTTTTGGAATCCAACGAACTTGTCACCGTCATATAATGCTAAAATTACAGTTTTACCATTTTCAATATTGATTGGTTTAATGGTAAATGACCTGCCGTCAGCCGAAACAGTTGTCACTGTTTCTTTTATTTTCGTTTTAATTATAGCATTTAAAAGAGCATCATTACCACTTTCAATTGTAATCTTGTTCCATGCTGTTTCATCGCTATTGTAGTTTACAGTTGATAGATTTATCGCAAAAAAAGCCTGTTGACCTATTGTTTTGAGCGACCCGGGCAATGTAATGTCTTGCAATGCACTGTCATAAAACGCAAGGCTTCCTATTTCCTCAACACCCTCGGGAACTGTTACCGATTTCAGTTTAGAACCATAGAATGCATAGCGGTTTATTCTTTTGACTGTAGCCGGAATTGTATATTGCGTATTTGTTTTTCCATTTGAGTGCTGGAAGAATATAGTCTTATCCTTACTGAGGAGATGTCCATCTACCGAACAATATTTTGTGTTATTTTCAGAAACATTAAATCGCTGTAAATTAGGGCATATTCCAAACCAACAACCGTAATCACCCACAAGATTTTCATGTATCGTTACTTCCTTAATACTTGAACAAGCCCAGAAAGTGAGTGAAGACAATTCAGTAACTGTTTCGGGAATAACAAGATGCTCAACAAGTATATTATTTACATACAAATTTCCAAAGATAAACGGACATGCATCAAGATTTGAAATCTTTACCGAACACCATTTTTCAAGGTCTGTGATATAAACATTTCTGCCTGTTCGCATAGCGAAAGCATTTAACCCTATCGATGTAAGCGATGAGGGGATTCTGACGCTCATCACATTTACACAACTCTGAAAAGCATATTTACCTATATGCGTTATTCCTTCTTCGATAACAATTTCCCTGACTTTATCCCTGTCAGCTTCCCATGGTGAAGCATTTTGAGAATAGTCAAGCATCGCACCTGTTCCTGAAATGGTGAGAACACCATTTGAATCAAGAGACCAGGTGGCTGTTTTTCCACAGGCTTCCGCAGGAAGAGCAGAATCGGCAATTGTCGAATCGTCGTTTGAAACAGTGTATGTATAAATCCCTTCTGTTTCAGCAGATACGCTCGATAAACTAAACACCAGTATGTTTAATATAATTACCATATGTAATAACAGTGTTTTAATTTTCATTTTGTGTTTCCTCCATTGCATCATTTAGTTCGATAGTTTTAAATTTTCAAATACCAAACCTAGTATAAAGCATTATATCACCCTTTTCCAATATTTGAAATATATTTACACAAAAAAAACGCTGAACAATTGACTATTATCTAATGTTATGATATAATATATCGGTATGAATTTTGAATAAAAACAAGTTTAATGGTGTCAAATTGGTGTAAATCCAGTTCTGAAACCATTGAAAATAAAGGAGATGTAGTAAATTATGAAACTCGGCGTCGTTGGGTTACCAAATGTTGGTAAAAGTACCCTTTTTAACGCAATTACCCAGGCAGGAGCAGAAGCGGCAAACTATCCATTCTGCACAATTGAGCCAAATGTCGGCATTGTAACAGTGCCCGATGAAAGAATAGACAAGCTTGCCCAGATGTATGATCCCGACAAAATTACATATGCAACTGTAGAATTTGTTGACATTGCAGGTCTTGTTAAAGGAGCCAGCAGAGGCGAAGGTCTCGGAAACAAGTTCCTTTCCCACATAAGAGAGGTTGACGCAATTGTTCATGTTGTAAGATGCTTTGAAGATGACAACATTGTTCATGTTGACGGATGCATCGGTCCAAAGCGTGACATTGAAACAATCAATATGGAGCTTATTTTTGCCGACATGGAAATGGTGGAAAAAAGAATTGACCGCACCAAAAAGGCAATGAAGGGCGGAGACAAGAAGTTCTTAAAAGAGCTTAACATGCTTGAACGCATTTATGCAACTCTTGAAGAAGGTAAATCTGTCCGTACAATGGAATTTGACAAAGAGGAAGAAGAGCTTTTAAAAGAGGTTGCACTTCTTACAAAAAAACCTGTTATCTACGCAGCTAATGTTTCCGATGAGGATTTTGCAAACGGAATTGATGACAATGCATACATCAGGGAAGTGAGCGAAATCGCCCTTGAGGAAGGAAGCGAAGTTCTTCCCATTTGTGCTAGACTTGAGGAAGAAATCATTGAGCTTGAGGATGAAGAGGAAAGAAAAGCATTTCTTGAAGACCTCGGCATTGAGGAATCAGGTCTTAACCGTCTTATCAAAAAAAGCTATTCCCTTCTCGGCCTCATAAGCTATCTCACTGCAGGCAAGCCCGAGGTTAGAGCATGGACAATTAAAAACGGCACAAAGGCTCCCCAGGCAGCAGGTAAAATCCATACTGACTTTGAAAAAGGCTTTATCAGAGCCGAAGTTGTGGCATTTAACGACCTTATGGAATGCGGAACCTATGCCGCCGCAAGAGAAAAGGGCCTTGTACGCTTAGAGGGCAAGGAATATGTTATGAATGACGGTGACATTGTTCTCTTCAGATTTAATGTGTAATATGCATATTTTTTATATAATCTGTATAAATTAACAAAAAAACCCATAAATCTTATGCAATTTTCAGATTGTTTACCATTGATTTTTTCGTTGGAAAATTTTATTATATAAGTATAAATTAGCACTCTGGTCAAAAGAGTGCTAATTCTTAAAATAACACATATCCCCTTTTAGGGGTAATTTCAGGAGGTAATAAAAATGACAATCAAACCCTTGGCAGACAGAGTCGTTATCAAAATGACCGAAAGCGAAGAAACAACCAAAAGCGGTATCGTTCTTCCCGGAAGCGCTCAGGAAAAACCTCAGGTTGCTGTTGTAACAGCAGTTGGTCCCGGAGGCGTTGTTGACGGTAAGGAAATCGTTATGGAAGTTAAAGTCGGCGACAAAGTTTTAATCAGCCAGTATGCAGGCACAAAGGTTAAGCTTGATGGCGTTGAAAACATCATTGTAAGACAAAGCGACATTCTCGCTATTGTAGAATAATTTTCGGAGGTATTGTATCATGGCTAAACAGGTATTATTCGGCGAAGAAGCAAGAAGAGCACTTCAGGCAGGTGTTGACCAGCTTGCTGACGCTGTTAAAATCACACTCGGCCCCAAAGGCAGAAATGTTGTTCTTGACAAAAAATTCGGTTCTCCCCTCATCACAAATGACGGTGTGACAATTGCAAAAGAAATTGAACTTGAAGATGCATTTGAAAACATGGGTGCACAGCTCGTTAAAGAAGTTGCAACAAAAACAAACGATGTTGCAGGTGACGGTACAACAACTGCTACACTTCTTGCTCAGGCTATCATCAGAGAAGGTCTCAAAAATGTTGCAGCAGGCGCTAATCCCATGATTGTTAAAAAAGGTATTCAGAAGGCTGTTGAAGCTGCCGTTAAATACATTCAGGAAAATTCCAAAAAGGTTAGCGGAAAAGAAGACATCGCAAGAGTAGCTTCTGTTTCTGCCGCTAACGAATACATCGGAAACCTCATTGCCGATGCAATGGAAAAGGTTACAAGCGACGGTGTTATCACTGTTGAAGAATCCAAAACAGCTGAAACCTACTGTGATGTTGTTGAAGGTATGCAGTTTGACCGCGGTTACATCTCTCCCTACATGGTAACAGACACCGAAAAAATGGAAGCTGTAATTGACGATGCTTACATTCTCATCACCGACAAGAAAATTTCCAACATTCAGGATGTTCTCCCCATTCTCGAACAGATTGTTCAGCAGGGCAAAAAGCTCATCATCATTGCCGAAGACATTGAAGGTGAAGCTCTCACAACTCTCATTGTTAACAAGCTCAGAGGAACATTTACCTGCGTAGCAGTTAAAGCTCCCGGCTTTGGTGACAGAAGAAAGGAAATGCTCAAAGACATCGCTATCCTCACCGGCGGTCAGGTTATCAGCGAAGAACTCGGACTTGAGCTCAAAGACACAACTCTCGATATGCTCGGCCGTGCAAAACAGGTTAAGGTTCAGAAAGAAAACACAATCATTGTTGACGGTCTCGGTGATTCTGCCGCTATCAAGGACAGAGTAAGCGTAATCAGAACACAGATTGAAGAAACCACAAGCGAATTTGACAAAGAAAAGCTTCTCGAAAGACTTGCAAAGCTTGCAGGCGGTGTTGCTGTTATCAAGGTTGGTGCAGCTACTGAAACCGAAATGAAAGAAATGAAGCTCAGAATTGAAGATGCTCTTGCTGCTACAAAAGCTGCAGTTGAAGAAGGTATTGTTGCAGGTGGCGGTACTTCCTATATCAATGCTATTGGTGCAGTTGAAAAAGCAATTGACGAAGTTGCTGAAGCCGATGCTAAAACAGGTGTTAAAATCATCCTCAAAGCTTTGGAAGAACCCGTTAAGCAGATTGCTAAGAATGCAGGACTTGAGGGCAGTGTAATCGTTGACAAAATCAAATCAAACAAAGCAGGTGTTGGTTTCAACGCTCTTGTTGAAGAATATGTTGACATGGTTGAAGCAGGTATCGTTGACCCTGCAAAGGTTACAAGAAGTGCTCTTCAGAATGCTGCATCTGTTGCAAGTATGGTTCTCACAACCGAAAGCATTGTTGCAGACAAAGAAGATCCCAATGCAAATGCAGCTCCCGCAGCAGGTATGCCCGGCGGCGGAATGGGAATGTATTAATTAACAGATATCCGATAAAACAACCTCCGGAGTTTTAGGTGGATGGTGATAAGGAAGTATTGTCCTGAAGATCAGGCTTCAAAACCATTATTTCCTTACCGCCATCGACCTGAAACTCCGGAGGTTGTTTTGATGTATGGAAAACTTCATTTCCTGTTTTCATAACACAGTTCTTTTTTATCCTATTATGCTTCTCAATTTATTTTTGTCTTTAACGATTATTCCCTTTCGCGTCACTTCAATGACACCGTCAGATACAAAATGCTTAAGCGTGCGTGTGACAACTTCCCTTGCAGTGCCCAGATGTCTTGCAATCTGCTCATGAGTCATTGAAACGGTGTCTGTGCCCTTTGATGCACATTCGTCACTCAAAAAAATTGCAAGGCGTTTGTCCATGCTCATAAACACTATCTGCTGCATTACCCACATAACATCCGAAAACCGCTGAACCGCAGTTTCAAGAGCAAAAATTTTCACATCGGGAACTCTCTCGCTGACATCACTAAAAACAGCGGGAGAAATCATACAGCATTCGCTCTCCTCCTCTGCATCAACATACACATCAAAGGTAATGCTCTGAAGCACACAGGATGCCGAAAGCATACACACTTCGCCCTCGGAAAGTCTGTAGAGGGTTATTTCTTTGCCTTCATCGGAAAGCATATAGATACGAAGTCTGCCTGAATTTACCAGAAAAAGCCCCGTACAGCTCACACTGTCGTGAACAGGCTGATGCCTGTCGAAGGAAACCACGGCAGAATTGTCACAAAGATATTCCTTGTCTTCATCGCAAAGACTTTGCCAGAAAGGAAAGTATTTTTCATAGATGGAATTAAAATAATTCATAGTGTTCATTTCTTTGCACCCATTCAGGAAAGCTGCTTAATCCATGCAACAGCAAGGTCAATCCAGCCTTCGATGGACTCATTTTCATACTTTTCTTTTCCGAGAGAAGTAATGTCGTTGCCAAGAGCTACCCCGTGAGGAGCATCGGGATAGATGTGAAGCTCAAATTCCTTGCCGCAGGCAGCATATGCCGACGCAAGGGCAAGAGAATTGTTAACACTTACAACCTGGTCATTTGAAGTGTGAACGATGAATGCAGGAGCTGATTTTTCATCTACCATATTATCCAGAGCACATTTTTTCAAATCTTCCTCTGAAGGATTTTCACTGTGCAACAGGTTGTGAAATGAACCAAGATGGGGATTTTTGGTAAAGGGAGTTACAACAGGATACACAGGAATAATGCCTGCCGGCTTGTTGTAGCCATAGTCCATTTGGATTGCTTCATATACCTCACGAAGATGCCAGAGAGTGCCCAGAGAGGTGCACAGATGTCCCCCTGCGGAAAAACCTGTTACAAAAACTTTGTCGGGATCGATGTTATATTTTTCATGATTATCTTTTATATATTTCATTGCGGCAGATGCCTCAATCAAAACCTTTGGCCATGCAGCGTTTTCGGCGACGCTGTAGTGAAGCACAAAGGCATTTATGCCCTTTGCCACAAATGACAGGGCAATAGGCTCGCCTTCACGGTCATCACACACTCCAAAATATCCGCCACCGGGAATGACGAGAATTGCTTCTCTTTTTATATCCCAGATTTTATCAGCACAATAGCTTTGAATAAAAACATTCTCTCTGTCTTCAAAAAGTTGAATCTTTTCGTAAATCATTTGTTGTCCCTCCTGAAATGTATGTAAATTATTTTTCAATTGTCTGTTTTTTCGAAAGCGGGAAAAAACATCTGTTTAAAATTACTGTTTTCCTTGCAATAATTGCGGAAAGAACAGACAAGCCAAGTCCTCCAAGGGTACCGGCAAATGTGTGAACAAGCCACCCGTCAACACCAAGACGCAAAAGAAAAACCCTTATGCCTGCGGTAAAAATTGTGTGTAGCAGGTAAATCTGAAAGGAATATTTGTTCATAAAATCAAGAAATACTCTGATTATGCCAAATCTCTGACCATAGAAAACAAGGCAGACGGATGCATATATTCCAACTGCAGACATAAGCTCTGTTATGCCGTTTTTTGAGATTATGCCAAGCTTTACTGCAGCGATACCCATAATCAGGTGAAGAGCAATGACAGTAAGCTTGAAGGTGTCCGGCGGTTTTGTAAGGTCATCCACATTTACGCAGGTGCCAAGACCAAAGGCAAAAGCCGAATATATTACAACACCAAAAAAGCCAAAGCCTCCTCCCAAAAGAGGAACTATGTAGCCAAGAACTAAAATCAGGGCTGTAATCTGCCAGTTTTTCAGCCATGCAGAAAAAATTGTCCAGATTACAAAAAGGAAAAACAACGCATATAAAAACCAATACTGTGCAACAGGCTCTTTCCATATCATAAGAATGTCTGCCGGGGAAAATTCCGTGTTGACACCGGGAGCAACACTGTTTATGACAATATAGACCGCCGAAAATAACACATATGGCACACCAAGGGTAATGAGCTTGTGTCTGATAAAGGCTCTTTTTGTTATTTTGCTTTTCCACTCACCGGTCATTTTGTAAACACTGCCGCTCAGAAAAAGAAAAAGCGACACATGAAAGGACCAGATAAAAAGCTCCATACCATAGAAAAATGACGGCACAGACACGCCGGCAAGTCTTATTCCCATTATAACATGGCCGAACAAAACCAAAAAGCAGGCATAACCCTTCAGGCGATCGGCAAGAATGTTTCTTTTCATTTACATCACCGTTTTTACTTATTTGAATTGTTTTTGCTCTGACATGATGAAGAAACAATATACTTTGGTCTGCCTTTTATTTCTTCATAGATTCGTGCAACATAGTATCCGATTATTCCAAGGCTGATCATAATGATACTTCCAATAAAAATCGTGATGATAATTACCGTTGTCATACCCTCCAGAGCTCTTCCCACAATTTTGTCAACAAGTGCCCACACACCAATGAAGCATGCAATGAAAAACATGACAAAGCCAAGGGCTGTTACAATCTGCATTGGTGCTGTTGAGTATGCGGTTATGTTGGAAAGGGCATATTTTAAAAGTCCTCTTGTTGTCCACTTTGATTCTCCGTATGTGCGCTTGGCAACATCAAATTCCACCGTTGTTTTTTTGTAACCGACCCAATAGGAAATTGCTCTGAAAAATCCTTTTCTTTCAGGGATTCGGTTGAGAACATCAACAACCTTGCGGTCAAGAAGCTTAAAATCGGAGGAATCGGTCATATCAAAGCCCGCCATACGGCTTAGGACAGAATAAAACGCTCTTGCTCCCAAGCCCCGTACGGCAGTTTCCTGACCACGAGAGCTTTTTTTGCCTTCAACAATTTCAAAGCCCTCTTCCCACAGACGGTACATTTCGACAATTTTCCCGGGAGGATGCTGAAGGTCGCAGTCTATTACAACCACACAATCCCCTTTGGCACTTGCAAGACCTGCAGAAATTGCCGCTTCCTTTCCGAAATTACGGGAAAAATGGAGTCCCACAACATCTTCGTTTGAGTCGCTGAGGGTTAAAACCTCCTGATAAGTGCCATCAACAGAACCGTCGTCTATAAAAATAATTTCGTTTTCTATTTCGGCATTTTTGAGTACTTTCCGTATTGTGAAGTATGCCGTTTTAATGTTTTTTTCTTCGTTGAATGCCGGAATTATGACTGAAAGCATTAATCCAGCCTCCTTTGTATTATTTGTTTTCTTCAAGCAGCTTTTCAAATTTTGCCACGCTCATCGGATGATAGTAATAATAGCCCTGAACCATGTCACAGCCGGCTTCTTTGGCCAATCTTTCATGTTCTTCGGTTTCTATGCCCTCGCAGATTATTTTAAATCCCAGATCCCTTGCAGTGCGGACAACATTTTTCAAAATGAGAAAGCCTGCGTTGTCCCCTGCTCTGTGAACAAGAGATTTGTCAATTTTGACTGCAGAAATTGCAAGACCGTGAAGGTCGGCAAAGGTTGTGTAGCCGCTTCCGAAATCATCGAGAAGTATGCTTACTCCCCTGCTTTTCAGCTCGGAAATATTGTTTTTCATAATTTCTCTCTCTGCAAAGGTTACAGATTCATCTTCAAGAACTTCAACTGCAAAGGAGGTGTAATTAAGCTTGTAGCGCTCAAGAATTGCAACAAAGCTATCAACAAAATCCTCCGCCGAAAGAGTTGATCTTGAAAAATTAATTGTAAACATATAGTTTTGTCGCTCACCGCGGCTGTTGCTAATCCATTTACAGGTTTTTTCCAAAATGTAGTAATCAAATTTTTGGGTAATTCCAACAGAGTTCACAGCCGATAAAAAGCTTCCCGGAGTGAGAACTCCGTCGGTTTCCGAATTGAGCCTCGACAAAACCTCTGCACCGATAATTCTTCCGCTCGAAGAGTCCAGAACAGGCTGATATTCCAGGAAAAACTTGTTGTTGTCAATTTCGTTTTCTATGTTGTTTTCAATTTTTATCCGTTGCTCCAATGCTCTGCCCGAGCCTGCATCCCACATGGAAAAGTTTTCATCATTTGAATCTGCCATAGCCGATGCCTGTTTTCCGCGGGTTATCGCTTCATTGAAGCTCACATCTGAGGCAATGTCTGCACAAATGCCAAAAACCACATCGCCCTTGTTTATTGCTTTGTGCTTTAAAAAGCATCTGCTGACCTCATAAAGGCAGTTTTTAACCTTTTCAGCTGATACAGCGGCATCATCACCCGAAACAACAATAAAATTCATTTTGTCATAGGGTGCAATTCCACCGATTTCATCGTTGTAGAAAAATCTGAGAAGCAATACTCTGATCTTCGAATATATATCCATTGCCATGGCATCTGAATAGAGACTGCGCACATTGTCAAGAGAAACGCTTATGTATGTGACACTTCGCCTTTGATTTTGTCTGCCAAGTCTGTCAAATAGTGACTCAAGCTTTGAAACACTTACAAAATCGGCGCCTTCATCTTCTGCTGCCGCATTTATTCCCTTTCGCGCAAAATACACTACAAAAAACCCAATAACTGCCAGAGTAATGACAAAAAGAAGTATTATAACAAATGGGTAATCAGTAATATGCAAATATATCACCTCTGTTCTGATTTTGAAAATATCGGAAATTCCGTATTGCCCGATGTGTGTGCGTAGCCAAGCTTATTTGCCTCAGTGATGCATTTTTCTCCGTCAAGTCGCGCTCTTTTCTTGCGATCTGCAAGCTCCTTCAAGAGAAAAATCGGATTGAATGAAGACAATATTTTAACAAGGTCTTTTTTCGATATTCCGCTTCTTTTGTATTCTGCAGCAATTTCAAACAATGCATACTCCAGAGCTTCATTTTTTAAAAGCTGTTTTTTGCGGTTTATTCTCTTTAAATACCTGAAAAAGTTGCAAAGCATTGATGCATCTGTTTTTTGGCGGAAATACACACCGTTTATGTAAAATTCTTCAGTTTTTTCGTCCATTGGTTCAAGAAGGTGGGAAAAATAGGTCTTCTGAATTTTTACAACCTCCTTGCACTGACGGTCGCGGGTTGTTTCGGTAATCTGTTTGTCATGAAGTCTGTAAACCATAAGATATTCAGGAAGTATTTCAAGCTTCATACCATTTGCAACCATGCGTGTCCAAAGTTCAAGATCCTCTGTACAGGTGAGAGTTGTGTCATATTCAAGCTTTTTTATGTCTTCGCTCCTTGCAATTATTCCGGGATGAAGAATTGGGTTTGTAACAAGAAGCAGAGCTTTCAGGGATTCGCTGTCGTTTCTGAGACCGCACCCACCCGATGAAAGCACGCCGTTTTTAATGGTCAGAAAGCGGCAGGAGGAAAGACTCACATCAGGATGAGATTCCATAAAATCAAACTGAGTCTGAAGACGAGTGCTGATGCAAATGTCGTCCGCATCCATTCTTGCAACATATTTTCCTTTTGCAAGTGAAAGTGCCTTGTTGAGAGATTTTGGCAAGCGAAGGTTTACTTCGTTGGTGTGAACCTTCACACGCTCGTCACGGGCTTCAAACTCACTGAGAATCTGCCCGGTAGAATCATTTGAGCAGTCGTTTATAACTATCAGCTCCCAGTTTTTAAAGGTCTGATTACAGACACTCTCAATTGCTTCGGCAAGATAATCCTCACCGTTATACACACTCATAATCACTGAAATTTCAGGTGTTTTTGTCATAACTGTCACCCTTTCCTGATAACCTTCTTTATTACTCCGCACAAATACAAAAATCGGAATGCGGATTTAATTTTGCCCTTTTTCATTAAATTCACGGCGATTTTGCTCTTTGGTGACAAAGAAGCAAAGCTTGCCGATTCAATTTCTTTTTTATGTATGCTCTCTGTTATCAAAGACTCTATTTCATCAAGACTTCCAAACTGTCCCCTTTCAGCAGCCGCCGCCAAAATTGCAAAGCACATAAAGCAGGAATATCGGGAAAGCTGCTCATCAAAGTCCTTTGGCTTTCTGCCTTCAAAGGAGCGAAGACATTCAATAGTTGAAGCAATCTGAGGAATTTGCGATGTTTTGATGTCAGTGGAAAGAGAGTCGTCTCTCACAGTGTAGAGATATATGCTTTTTTTGCTGACATACACCCTTTCCGCCTGCAAAAAGCATGGAACAATACAGCTCACATCTTCACCATGGGAAATTTCAGTGCTTACTCTCAGCTGATTTGGCAGAATCAGACTTCGTTTCACCGCTCTTCCCCACACAAAATAGAAATTGTATTTCATATTGCTGTCGCACAGGAGAGTCGGGAAAATATATTTTTCCATTTCCTGACGGTCATACAGTCCCCCGGCGGGAATATCGTGAACATCTTTTTCACACTTGCCATTTCTGAAAACAGTGTATGAAAACGACACTATGTCGGCATTAGTTTCATTTATTATCAGTGCGGCACTCTCCAGAGCATCGCTCTTTATTGCATCGTCACCGTCGAGGTTGAACACATAGTCCCCCTCTGCCAGCTTTATTCCTGCCTGACGGGCACTTACAAGTCCTCCGTTTTGTTTGTGAATAACCTTAATGCGTTCGTCGCTTCGTGCATATTCATCACAAATTCCGGGGCATGCATCAGGTGAGCCGTCATCTACAAGGATAAGCTCAAAATCGGAAAAGGTCTGAGCAAGAACCGAATCTATGCACCGTCTGAGATATTTTTCAATTTTATAAATAGGAACAATAACCGAAAAAAGCATTGTCAGCTCTCCTGTCCTGATCTGAGTTTAACAAGAATTTTTTGCATAATGTAGAGTTTGTGTTTAACCAAAAAGGCAAAGACTGCCTGCTTTGGCGGAAGTCTGTACCAGGGATAGCCCTTGAAAGCACATCGGATTTCACCGTGACAGCATATTTCTCTGAGGCGGTCTTTCACATCACTCCAGAGAACATTGTCGTAGGATAAGCGCATTATCTCCTGTGAGCAAAGTATTCTTGCAAAGCCTATCCGCAGACGGTTGAGATAAATTTCGTATTGTGACTTATCCATGAGAGTTTTTAGTCTTGATTCAATTTCTCCAAGAAAAACTATGCTCCTCTCAAATCGGGTTGCGTTGTATGACTTTGACACGGATTCACCGTTACGGCAATAATTGTACCATGCACCGCTAATGCCAATGGCACGGTTTAGGTGCGTTATAAAGTCCATATTGAAAAGTCCGTCCTCGGACAATATTTTTCTTTCCGATAAAAACCGTATATTATTATTTTTAATTGTGCTGAATCGATAGAGATTCGTGCAGGTGCTCATACCGTAAAGAGAGTCACGGCTATCTGTGGGAAGAGCTCCGACAATTCCGAGAAGAAGCTTTTTTCTTCCTTCATCGCCCTCAAAAATGGTTTCATTTTCAAAGGAAAGCTGAAGACTGCGTGCGTTTCCTTCATCAAACATATTGCCGCCGACAAAATACATTCCCGAAAGCACAAGGTCTGCATCGTTCTTTTTTGCGGCATTATATAGCTTTTCAAACATATCCTTTTCAACATAGTCGTCGGAATCAACAAAACCGATATATTCTCCCCTGGCTATGTTAAGACCTTCATTCCTTGCTATTCCCTGACCTTCGTTTTTTTTGTGAATAACCTTTATCCGTCTATCCTCCGATGCCGCACGGTCACATATTAAAGGGCTTGAATCGGTGGAGCCGTCATCAACAAGGATAATTTCGATGTCACTGATAGACTGACCTGTCAGTGATTCAATGCAACGGTTCAGATATTTTTCGGTGTTATACACGGGAATAATTACACTTATCTTCGGTTCCACAACATTACCTCCGGGGAATTGAGCGGTATATATCAATAATTTTCTCAGCATAGCCCTCAACGCTTAATATTTCCTCTGATTTTTTAAGGCAGTTTTCACTGAGTTTTTTTAATTTCTCTTTGTCTGACAATGTTTTCATAACTGTTTCCGCAAGGTCCTTTCCCTTGGGTACCGGACAAAGGCTGCCTGTTACTTCATCTTCAACAAGCTCCGCCATACCGCCATAGTTCATTGTCACAACAGGCACACCCATTGAATGAGCCTCCAAAATTGAAAGAGGGCAGTTTTCATAGCACACAGAGGGTGCAATAAGTGCATCGGCATTGACGATTATATTTGTCAGTTCATCTCCTGTCAGAAAGCCTTTAAGGTCAATGTTGTTTATGTTTTTCAGGATTTCTTCGTCAGGGCCGCTTCCTGCCACAACAAAGGATAGCTCAGGCAAAAGCCTTGCACATTCCGAAAGAAGCTCCACTCCCTTTTCCTTTGAAAGTCTGCCAACAAAGGCAACATAGGACTTTGTCGAATCGGACCGGGGGAAAACATTCTTTTTTTCAATGAAATTGTGGATTGCTTCTGTTTTTTTCTTATAGAAATCTTCGGCTTCGTGAAGCTTTTTTTCAAGAAATCTGCCTGGGCAGATGTAAACATCGACCTTTTTGTAGGTGCCGAGGAGCCTATAGAGCCACGATTCAATCACCCCAATTAGACTTTTTATCTTTGAGGAGTGAATGCAGCTGTGCCGGAGGCAGTTCAGCTTTGATGCTTTTATGCATCTTTCGCAAGGCGTGTTCTCGGTAAAGCTATACAAAAGGTGATTGGGACAAATCATCTGATAGTCATGAACTGTCTGAACAAGAGGGATTCCTCTTTTTTTGACAGCATAAACAATCGACGGAGTAAGCTGAAAATTGATGTTGTTCATGTGAACCACATCGGGCTTGAAGGTGTCTAAAACCTTTGAAATTTTTCTTTTTGCTTCAAAAGAGTATATAATTTTAAAGGGATAAAGAAAGCGTGAAAAACCCTCAGAGTGAAAATCCATGTTCTGAGTGTATTCTCCGGCAGTGTTGCCCACCGTATTCTTTTCATCGTACATTCCGAAATATTCAACCTCATGTCCCTTTGAAGCAAGCTCTGCACCAAGCTTTAACATATAGCTCTCGGAGCCGCCTCTGGGATAGAGAAATTTATTTACCATCAGTATTTTCATAGAAGAAACCTGCTTTCTTTGGTGCGGTTTGGCTCCGATACATAGCCAAACATTTTGTTTTCATCAAATCTCACTCTTTCGTCAAAGCCGTTTCCAATCATCAGAATAGCAAGAACCGTTGTGAGAAGAGGAAAGTTCATTGTATTGTCTGTAGATGAGGCAATTATCAGATAGATGGTAAGCACAAAAGTGAGAATAGCGTTGTCGATGTTTCCTTTAGCACCGAAGTATCTGACACGAAGAACTGTCATTGACAAAAGCCACAGTATGTAGCCCCAGAAACCCAGGTCAATAAAATACTGCAGGAAATCGTTATGGACAGACGAAACACCCACACTCATATTGGTGCTGAGCTGATAGGTAAGAAAGCCTATTCCGTTGCCCAAAAATCCGGGTGAAAAATCGTAGTAACGGTCAACGGCATTGTAAATGTCAACACGGCCTGTGGTGTCGATTCCTGCCTGTTCAAGAAGTTCGAAGGCATCAAGCTTTATGAGAGCAATGTAGCCAATGAGAGCGGCAACAAGACAAAGGGACAAAAACAAAAGTATGCCCGATGCAGTTTCTTTGGAATATTTTGCAACAAATTTTAAAATCCATCCGAAAACAAGAGAAATTACAATGGCAATTATTCCGATTCGTTTGAATGCCGACAAAAAGCAAAACAAAGTGAGGGCAAGGAGAATGTAGAAAACAACATTCTTTTTTGGTTTCAGAAGCATATATATCAGATAGGCACCCAGGCAGAATGCGAGCTCGTGAACCTCTGCCTGAACAATGATGTCGCCTGTTACTGCCGCAAAAGAGGTTATGAGAGCAACAAGCTCTGACATATAGTTTCCTATGCCATGATTCATAACAATTGTGCCAATCATCATTATGTTGGCGGCAAGAATTGCAATGAGGTTGTACCATATGCCCTTTTCACCGAAAACATAGAGAAAAGCTGCCGCAGCAAGGGCAAAGGACATCATGTTGGTATAGACAAATACTGCCGACAAGCCTCTTGAGATAACATCTGTGTCAACTGTTTCGCTGAACCATATGAAAAGGGACACCACTATTGTTATAAAAAGCGGAATGCTGTAGATAAAAGCTGCTTTGAATGCCGTAAACCCTCTTGCAATGTTAGGCTTGTACAAAAAGGACATCAGCGCCACCGCAAAGAGAAGAAGGGCGAAAGCGTGACGAAAGGTAACGAAGATACCGAGGTTTATGACTTCTGTCAGAAAATAGTACATCATTATGGCAATAACCATAAAGCAGTAATCTCTGATTTTTTGAATCGGTATATTATCCATTTTTCCGCCCTCCTTTCTTGTTTTATTTGTGCTTCAAATTGTAATTTATCGAGCTAATAACAAATGAGGCTAAAGCGAAAGGCTTCCCCTTGGTGGGGAAGCCGTCACCGTAAGGTGACTGATGAGGGGAAACAAAAGAAAGTAAATTCAAATACAAATTTGAAAATCGTTCAAACTATTGAAAACGCTGATTTTTAACGCTCCACTAACCAATCAAATTCGCACAAGTGCTCTTTTCTTGGAGTGTCACTATCCCCTCATCCGTCAAGCAAGCTTGACACCTTCTCCACCAAGGAGAAGGGTCACACACTAGCGCAAAACAGAACGACAAACCCCAATTTACTTCTCTGCTTTATCTGTATCACACACAAAAAGCTTTTTATTTTTAATTGCTTCGGAAAGAAGCTTTCTTGCAGTGGTAATTTCTCTCTGAGTTTCAGCAATACCAACCTTATATTCAATAACAATTTCTGTGTGCTCGTCTCTTTCAGCAAGTCTGAGACCGAAAAGTCCCATAATATCCTCAACGGTGATGTAGTCGGAGTTTCTCACAAGAATAACAAAGCATCCGTTACCGTTGTACACAAATTCTGCTTCGGTTTTTCCAAAACATTCCCTGAGATATCCTGCAAACATCTTAATTATTTCATCACCGGTCTGGCGTCCGTATTTATCATTGATTGCAACCAGATTTGCAATGTCTGCCATACAATATACCTCGCCCGAATCAAGAAGCTTCTTGTCTCTTGATTTGAGATATTTATCAAAGTAGGCACGGTTTCCGAAGCCTGTGAGATGGTCGGTGAAGAAGATGTAGCTTATTATATCACCTGCACGGGCAATGACAATTGCACCGCCGAAGCATACTATCATTAGAAATACAAAGGCGATGAGAGTGTAGAGAATTACATTTATGCTTTGTTTAACCGAGGCTGTTGAAAGAACAGAAATGTAGCTTGCACCCATAAATTGATTATATTCGTCGTTTGTTTCCATTGTGGTTGCATAAAGTTTGGTAAGCTCGTCCACAAGAGAATGGATTTCGTTGTCTATTTCCTCTTTTAAAACAGCATATGAGGGATTGCACAGTTCAGTACAGGTCTGCCATGAGCCGGCACAGGCACCGCCGCAGCCTCCGGTGCATCGCTGGAAGGTGTTAATGACATACTGACAGTATGCAGAGTCAATTATGGCGTGTTCCTTTGCTTCGTTGTGGTCGCGCCAGCTGTAAATGAGTTCGTCATAGGTTACAGTCTGGTCGCCGGACAAGCCCTGTTCAGAAAGATTACGCTCATGAAGGTTGTCTAAAATATATTCATAGGTTATGTTTGTGTTTCCCGATTCTCTCATTTTTGCAACATAAGCATCAATGAGGATAACTGTGTCTTCAACAATGCTTGCTTCCTTTGCATTGGCTATGTTGTTGTTGTCAATACGGGTTGTGTAGTCAGACACAAGGACAGGCTTATTTTTGGTTATCTGATATTTGTATATTCTTGAAAACAGCGATGAAACCTTTCCGTCACGAAGATAATTAAATTCATCGGCAAGGTCATTAAAGGACACTCCCGATTGAGTTGAACGGTAATAAGGGCTTTTGGACATTCTCTGATAGAGAGTGTTTAAGGTGTCATCAATGCTCGTGTCGATTAGTTCTATCATTTCGATGTAGTCATAATCACCTGAATAAATGTTTTCAACGGTGTTGTTGGCAGGTGCAACATTGACATACTTCTGACTGAATTCGGCAAAATAAACATCCAGGGTTTCGTCAAGAATTGTACGGGCAAAGGTTGGGCCTTCCTTGTTGGTGGCAGTGAAGGATATGGTATATGTGCTTGGCTCATAAACATATTCCTCCCCTTCCTCAAGCTTCGCTTCCTTCTGAGCAACCTTGTCGGCATCGGGAATTGGTGTTATTGAAATCCTCGATGTGAGACTGTCAACAGAATAAATACCTGTAAGCCCCATTTTTTCAACAACCTTCGACATTACTGCCGACGACTTGATTTCGTTTACATCAAGCTTGTCCCCTGTTGGTGCAAGGCCTTTTTCTGCCTGCTCATCATTATAGTGAATAACCTCAGATGCCACAAATGTATTTGAGGAAGAAAGCTTGTAATATACCATATAGGTTGCGCCAAGACAAATAATGAGGATTATCGGCAAAAGCTTTCGGATATATTTCAGAATGTGAAAATTTTTCATTGGAATCTCCTCCTGTAAGGGCTTTATTTTCTAGCCGGAAACTTTTTGGATATTGCCAGAAGAACTAAAGCAAGATATGCAAATGCGGCAAATACAATTACGGTTTTAAGCTCGCTGAAAAGGGAAATGCCGCTTATGCCTACTGCAATACACTGATTCATTTTGCTGGCTGAATATTCCCTGCCCGCCATAATTGCTTCTTTGCCAAATGCAGTTATGGAATTGTCTATTGAAGCAATGAGACTGTCAACGGGTTCATAGGCTGCCGTGTTTCCTGCCGCCCCCTGCATTTTTCCGATAATCAGATTATTGTCCATAATTTGCTTTTCGTTTGTTGCAACATCGTCACTGAAGCCCGATGCCATAACAGAAAGCTCGTCAATGCCCACCTTTGTGCGTCCCATATAATATTTACCCACTTCGTCCCATGTGGGAACAAGAACAACTCTTGTCATTTCTTCGGAATACATTGCAATTGCCTGATTGCAAAGATCGAAGGATACTGCATTTTTCTGACGCTCAAATTCGGTGTTTGTGTTCTGATAGGAAAGACGGTCAATGTAGCCAACCTGATCTCTCACAACTCCGTGCTGAAGAATAAGCGATCTGAGGTTTTGCTCAATTTGTGTTTCTTTGAACTGATGGACCTTTCCTGCAATGGAGTTAAAGGTGGTGTTGTTTTTGGTAACAAAGCTGGAGCTTTTTCCAGCCATACCGTAAAGATAGTTAAGTATAGATGTGGCTTCCTTGTTGAAATAAGATACTATATCCATATATTCCATTTTTGAAAAATCAGGATGCTCCTCGGCAGTGTCGAGAGAATAGTTATCAGTATAATTTTCAATGTAATATTCCTTGTAGGCAGCGGTAATGAGATTAATAACATTTTCCGCATCAAGGTGATCGGTATGCTTTGAGGCAAAATATTCCACAACAAATTCTGTTGATATGTGATATTGTGACTCGTCCGCAACATCACCCTGAACATAGGGATACACTGTGAGGCAGTCTTTGATCTGCTTCGGAGTGACATTTTCAAATGCACCCATTTCAACTGCACGCTCCACAACCTCATCACAGATTATATCTGCCATATTATATCTTGTGCCGTTGGAGTTTTGCGCCTGGGATGCCTCAGAATAATTCAGCGAAAGCACCGCCTGAGCAAAATGTTTGGAATGGAAATGATTGAAAATGCCGAATGCACCGGAAAGCACAATTGTAAAAATCAGAATCCAAACCTGAAAATAACCGGCTGTTTTAATAATTTTCACAAAATCCGTGCGGGTGACATTTTTTGAACGGAAATAAATTTTCACAAGAGCCACAAGCATTATTATCGCTGCAATTGCAAAGGGGATTTTGCGAAGTATTGATGTGTACACAGTTTTCTCATTCCTTTCCTTTTAAAATTTGTTAATATCAATTATAACCAGCTCAGGCTGATTATTGATTCTCAGCATATTATTGTC
>JAZNUS010000124.1:0-7706 GCA_045592485.1 Clostridia bacterium
TGCTTTTTAACGCTCCACTAACCAATCAAATTCGCACAAGTGCTCTTTTCTTGGAGTGTCACTATCCCCTCATCCGTCAGGCAAGCCTGACACCTTCTCCACCGGGGAGAAGGCTTTCTCTCTGGTGCTAAACACCCCGATAAACCCTAATTTACCGCAATGCTACTTAGTTGACAACATTACCCCCAAAGGTGAGAACAAAGCTTTTTTTAGCATATTTTTATGTGTATTTACTATTGAAAAATAGTTTGTATTGTGCTATACTGTTATCATTGAAAAAATTATATAGACTGAGAGGATTTTGACATGAAAAAAGTTGCAATAGTAATGGGCAGCGACAGTGACCTTCCAAAGCTCACCCCTGCCATAGACAAGCTTAAGGAATTCGGCATTCCCTGCGAGGTAAGAGTTATAAGTGCCCACCGCACACCGATGCAGGCAATTGAATTTGCATCAGGTGCAAAGTCAAAGGGCTTTGGTGTTATTATTGCCGCTGCAGGCAAAGCGGCACACCTTGGCGGAGTCCTTGCGGCAAATACAACACTTCCCGTAATCGGAATCCCCGTTAAAGCTTCGGTTCTGGATGGTATGGATGCACTTCTTGCCACAGTTCAGATGCCTTCCGGTATTCCTGTTGCAACTGTTGCTATTGACGGAAGCGCAAATGCGGCAATTCTTGCTGCACAGATTATTGCTCTTTCTGATGATGAGCTGGCAGTAAAGCTCGATGCAATGAGAGCAAAAATGACCGAAGAGGTTATTGCAAAAGACAAGGCAATAAAGGCTCAGTTTGAATAATATATAAATCATTATATACGGAGGTTGAAACAATGGATAAAAGCTTCAGCGAAAGCTATAAATCAGCCGGTGTTGACATTACTGCCGGCTACAATGCAGTTAAGCTTATGAAGGAACATATTGCACGCACCGAAACAAGCGGTGTTGTTTCAGACATCGGCGGATTCGGCGGTCTTTTTATGCCAAGTATGGCAGGAATTTCCGAGCCGGTGCTTGTCAGCGGTACAGACGGTGTGGGAACAAAGCTTAAAATTGCTTTTCTTATGGACAAGCACGACACCGTGGGTATCGATTGTGTGGCAATGTGCGTAAACGACATAATATGCTGTGGTGCAAAGCCCCTTTTCTTCCTTGACTACATAGCCTGCGGTAAAAATGTTCCCGAAAAAATTGCCTCAATTGTGTCGGGTGTTGCAGAAGGCTGTGTTCAGTCGGGAGCTGCACTAATCGGCGGTGAAACTGCCGAGATGCCCGGATTCTATCCCATAGACGAATATGACCTTGCAGGCTTTGCGGTTGGTATGGTAGACAAGAAAAAGGTTTATGACAACAAAACAATTTGCGAAGGCGATGTTATTGTTGCCCTTCCGTCCTCGGGTATCCATTCAAACGGTTATTCTCTTGTAAGAAAGGTTTTTGATGTTGAAAACCGTGATCTTAATGTATATAGTGACGAGCTTGGCAAAACAATAGGCGAGGAGCTTCTCACTCCCACAAAGATTTATGTGAAACAGCTTTTTGCTATTGATGAAGTAACCACAATCAAAGCAGTGTCACACATCACCGGCGGCGGCTTCTATGAAAACATTCCCAGAAGTATTCCCGATGGCTTCAGTGCAAAAATTGAAAAAAATGTAGTTAAGGTTCTTCCTGTTTTCAATATGCTTCAGAGCCTTGGCAACATTCCCGAAAGAGATATGTTCAACACCTACAACATGGGTGTGGGAATGAGCATTGTTGTTCCAAAATGTGATGCAGACAAGGTGCTGGCTGTGGACAAGGATGCTTATATCATCGGCGAAATTGTTAAAGGTGACGGCGGGGTAGAATTATGCTAAAAAACATTGCAGTTCTTGTAAGCGGCGGCGGAACAAATCTTCAGGCTCTCATTGATGCCGAAAAATCCGGCATAATCAAAAGCGGAAAAATCAACCTGGTTATTTCCGACCGAGAGGGTGCCTATGCACTTGAGAGAGCAAAGAATGCCGCTATCGACGGCGTGTACATAAAAAAGGGCGAGGGCTTTGAAGAGCGTATCATTGAAGCTCTGGAAAATTCCAAAACCGATATAATTGTTCTTGCAGGCTTTTTGTCGATTCTTTCCGAAAGCTTTGTGAAAAAATATGACAAACGCATAATCAATGTGCATCCCTCCCTTATTCCGTCTTTTTGCGGTGACGGCTTCTACGGTCTCCGTGTTCACAAGGCGGCACTGGAAAAGGGAGTCAAGGTGTCGGGTGCCACAACTCATTTTGTTAATGAAATCACCGATGGCGGTGAAATCATTATGCAAAAGGCAGTTGAGGTTATGGAAGACGACACTCCCGAAACTCTTCAAAAGAGAATTATGGAACAGGCAGAGTGGAAAATTCTTCCTCTTTCTGTTGAAAAGGTCTGTTCACAGCTTTAAAATATAACACACAAAAATTCCTGAATACACAAAGGAGTAAGCTCTATGAATATTATGGTAATTGGCGGCGGCGGCAGAGAACATGCAATTGTTCACAAGCTTTCAATGAGCCCCAAAGCAGACAAAATTTATGCTCTTCCCGGAAACGGCGGTATTGCTTCCGAGGCAGAATGTGTAAACATCGGTGCTACCGATATTGAAAAAATAGTTGATTTTGCAAAGAACAACAATATAGATTTTGCAGTTGTTGCTCCCGATGATCCGCTGGTTCTCGGTGCAGTTGATGCTCTTAACGAAATTGGGGTAAAATGCTTCGGACCAAGAAAAAATGCAGCAATAATTGAAGGAAGCAAGGTTTTTTCAAAAAACCTTATGAAAAAATATAACATTCCCACAGCGGGCTATGAAGTGTTTGACAAAAGCGCTGATGCAATTGCCTACATTGAAAAAGAAAACAAATTCCCCGTTGTTATAAAGGCAGACGGTCTTGCACTGGGCAAGGGTGTTGTTATTGCTCAGGATTTTAACGAAGCCAGAGATGCAGTGAGCATGATTATGGAAGACAAGGTTTTCGGCAAATCCGGAAACAATGTTGTTGTTGAAGAATTTCTCACAGGTCCCGAGGTTTCTGTGCTTTGCTTCACCGACGGCAAAACCCTCGTTCCAATGGTTTCTTCAATGGATCACAAGCGTGTGGGCGACGGTGACACAGGTCCCAATACCGGCGGTATGGGAACTGTTGCTCCCAATCCCTGCTACACCAAGGATATTGCCGACGAATGCATGAAAACAATTTTTATTCCCACAATGGATGCTATGAACAAAGAGGGCAGAACCTTTAAAGGCTGTCTCTACTTTGGTCTTATGATAACACCGGACGGACCGAAGGTTATTGAATATAACTGCCGTTTCGGTGATCCTGAAACTCAGGTTGTTCTTCCCCTGCTTGAATCCGACCTTCTTGAAATTATGATGGCGGTGGAGGAAGAAAGACTTTCCGGGGCAGAGGTTAAATTCTCCGACGGTGCGGCGGCTTGTGTTGTTGTTGCATCAAAGGGCTATCCCAAGGCATATGACAAGGGCTTTGAGGTAACCGAAAAGGAAATGGATGCTGATTGCTTTGTATATCATGCAGGCACAGCAATGAAAGACGGCAGGGTTGTAACCTCGGGCGGCCGTGTTGCAGGGGTTACTGCAAGAGCAGAAAGCCTTGAAGAAGCTCTCAGAAAAGCATATAAGGCTACTGAAAGCTTTGAGTTTGAAAACAAATATATGAGAGGCGACATCGGTCAGAGAGCGCTTTCAATATTGAAGAACTAATTTGGAGGTCGATAAATTTGGTATATAGAATATATTCAGAAAAAAAGAGAGGTCTTGACAATGAAGCCCGCGGACTTCTTTCTGAGGCAACAACCCTTCTCGGTGTTAAAAATCTCAAATCGGTGAGACTTCTCAACAGATATGATGTTGAAAACATAACCCCCGAGCTTTTTGAAAGAAGCAAGCGCACAGTTTTCTCCGAGCCTCAGCTCGACAACATCTATGACACACTCCCCGAAGGGGGCTCTGTGGTTTTTGCTGTTGAATATCTGCCCGGTCAGTTCGATCAGAGAGCAGATTCTGCGGCTCAGTGTATTCAGCTTATGAGTCAGGCAGACCGTCCCACAGTACGCAGTGCCAAGGTATATATCCTGGACGGTAACCTCACCGATGACGATGTTGCAGCAATCAAAAAATATGTAATTAATCCTGTTGAAAGCCGCGAGGCATCACTTGAACAGTATTCTTCCCTCGAGGTGGCATCAGGCACCCCCGAACCTGTTAAAAACATTGACGGATTCATAAAAATGACAGAAGCAGAGCTTAAAAACCTTTTGGACAGCATGGGACTTGCAATGGACCTTGATGACCTTAAGTTCTGTCAGAGCTATTTTGCATCTGAGGACCGTGATCCCTCAATCACCGAAATCAAGATGATTGACACTTACTGGTCAGATCACTGCCGTCACACCACCTTCCTTACCACAATAGACGGAGTGGAATTTGCAGACGAGCTTAACAAAAAGGCTTTTGACCGCTATGTTCAGGCAAGGGTTGCCACAGGCCGCTCAAAGCCCATAAACCTTATGGACATTGCAACAATGGCAATGAGATATCTCCGTTCAAACGGAACTCTCACAAAGCTTGATGAATCAGAAGAAATCAATGCCTGCACAGTTAAAATCAATGTTGATGTTGAAGGTGAGCAGCAGAAATGGCTTCTTCTCTTCAAAAACGAAACTCACAACCACCCCACCGAAATTGAACCCTTTGGCGGAGCCGCAACCTGTATTGGCGGTGCAATTCGTGATCCCCTTTCGGGAAGATCCTATGTGTATCAGGCTATGCGTGTGACCGGTGCCGCAAATCCTCTTAAGCCTGTGAGCGAAACAATTCCCGGCAAGCTTTCACAAAGAAAGATTGTTACCACAGCCGCAGCGGGCTACAGCTCCTATGGTAACCAGATAGGTCTTGCCACAGGTCAGGTTGACGAAATATATCACGACGGCTATGTTGCAAAGAGAATGGAAATCGGTGCCGTTGTCGGTGCTGCACCTCAGGAAAATGTGCGTCGTGAGCGCCCTGTGGACGGAGATATTGTTATCCTTCTTGGCGGCAGAACCGGAAGAGACGGTTGCGGCGGTGCAACAGGCTCTTCAAAATCACACTCAACCCAGTCTCTTGAAAGCTGCGGTGCCGAAGTGCAGAAGGGTAATGCTCCTGAAGAAAGAAAGCTTCAGCGACTTTTCCGAAACAAAGAAGCCTCAACTCTTATAAAGCGTTGTAACGACTTTGGTGCAGGCGGTGTTTCCGTTGCAATTGGTGAGCTTGCCGACGGTCTTGAAATAAACCTCAATGCAGTTCCCAAAAAGTATGACGGTCTCGACGGAACCGAGCTTGCAATCAGTGAATCTCAGGAGAGAATGGCAGTTGTTGTTGCTCCCGGGGATGTTGAAAAATTCAAGGCTCTGGCAGATTCTGAAAACCTGGAGGCAACTGTTGTTGCAAGGGTTACTGCACAGCCCCGTCTTGTTATGCATCACGATGGCAGAAAGATTGTTGACCTTTCAAGAGAATTTCTTAATTCAAACGGTGCAGAAAAACACATTACAATTGCAATAGATAAGCCCGAAAGCTTCGAAAAGTGTACTGATGGAAGCTTCGGGGACAAAATGAAGGCTCTTGCATCAGACCTTAATGTTTGTTCAAAGCGCGGACTTTCCGAACGCTTCGACTCCACAATTGGCGCAGGTTCAGTGCTTATGCCCTTTGGCGGCAAGCATCAGATAACTCCCACCCAGGTTATGGCGGCAAAAATCCCCCTGGAGAGAGCGCAGACAGACACCTGTTCCGTAATGTCCTGGGGCTACAACCCCTACATAACCGAAAAGAGCCCCTATCACGGTGCATATCTTGCAGTGGTTGAATCAATTTCCAAGCTTGTTGCATCAGGTGCTCCCCTTGACGATTGCTACTTAACATTCCAGGAATATTTCAAAAAGCCCGGAACCGACCCCAAACGCTGGGGCGAGCCTATGAGTGCTCTCCTTGGTGCATTCTCTGCTCAGCTTGATTATGGCTTTGCGTCTGTGGGCGGCAAGGATTCAATGAGCGGAAGCTTCGAGGATATTGATGTTCCGCCCACTCTTGTTTCCTTTGCGATTACTGTTGGCGATGCTAAAAAGATTATTTCACCCGAATTCAAAAAAGCGGGCTCAAAGGTATATCTCCTTGCTCCCGAATACACCGGTGACAATCTTCCCGATGCAAAAATTCACAGAAAGCTTTTTGACCGCATTACAAAGCTCATTGCAGAGGGTAAAATTATTTCTGCCTACACTCCCACCTATGGCGGTGTGGCAGAAGGCATAATGAAAATGACCTTTGGTAACAAAATCGGTTTTGCATATGCAGACGGCATTTGCGACAAAATGCTTTTCGGCTATAACTACGGTGCATTTGTTGTTGAAGCAACAGAGGAAATTGACGATGCTCTGCTTCTTGGTACAACCCTTGATGCCTACACCCTTTCAAAGGACGGAGCAGTTCTTGACCTTGAAGACATTCAGAAAATCTATGAAGACAAGCTTGAGCCGGTGTTCTCATGCAACATCAAAACCGAGGACAAGCCTGCCCCTGTGATTGAATATATGGCAGAAACAAGACAGGCTCCAAAAATCGGTATAGCCAAGCCAAAGGTTCTCATACCTGTGTTCCCGGGTACAAACTGTGAATACGACACAGCCAAACGCCTTGCAAAGGCAGGAGCAGAGCCTGAAATTGTTGTCATCAATAACCTCACTTCAAAGGGCGTTGCCGATTCCGTTGAGAGAATTGCAAAATCTATCAATAATTCTCAGATGATATTCATTCCCGGAGGCTTCTCCGGCGGTGATGAACCCGACGGTTCAGGTAAATTTATAACTGCATTTTTCAGGAATCCTCTTGTTAAGAATGCTGTAAATGAGCTTTTGAAAAACAGAGACGGTCTTATGGCAGGTATCTGTAACGGCTTCCAGGCAATCATAAAGCTTGGACTTGTGCCCTACGGTGAAATCATCGACACCGATGAAAATTCACCCACACTTACCTTCAATACAATTGCACGACACCAGTCAAGAATTGTGCGCACACGCATTGCTTCCAACAAGTCTCCCTGGCTTGCAAAGACCAATGTGGGTGATGTGTATAATGTGGCAATTTCCCACGGTGAAGGCAAATTCCTTTGCTCCGAAGACCTTGCAAGTGCTCTTGCTGCAAATGGTCAGGTTGCAACTCAATATGTTGACCTTGAAGGTAACCCAACCCACGACATTCGCTTCAACCCCAACGGTTCTGTGTTTGCAATCGAGGGTATCACCTCGGCAGACGGCAGAGTAATCGGTAAGATGGGACATTCAGAGCGTATCGGTGACAACCTTTACAGAAATGTTGAAGGCAACTATGATATGCAGATGTTTGAAGCTGCAGTTGAATATTTTGATATATAAAAAAAAGAAACCGCATATGGGTGCACTCTAAAGGACAGTAATTTAAAAGGGACTTTTTTACAGTCCCTTTTTGCTGTCCTCAACAGTACACTTCTTAAGCGGTTTTAAATTTAGCCTTAGCAACCAACACTAAAGGCGGTTTTAAAATATAAATTTCGCCTCACCCATCGTTAAAATACTCGGAAATATTAACATATTCCCTGCGTTTTTGCCTTGATTGAGACAAAATTTATTATTTTAAAACTCCT
>JAZNUS010000125.1:0-34758 GCA_045592485.1 Clostridia bacterium
GCATCATTCTGAATGAATACATTATAAAACTTATAAGACTTATGACTATAATAAAGAAACATATAAAATACTTCCAGAAATTGCGTTTTTTCAGAAAATGTGAAACAGAAACCATTGAAAGCACCAACAAATACCCAAGCAAGAAAACATGGGGTCTGTATATCATAAATTTAAATGCATCCGAAAAAGAGCGCCTGTTAAACATTTCTGTAATAACAACCGTTAAAAAAGAGTATAAAAGATACATCAGTATCGGATGGATATTAAAAAAACCATGAACCGCAGAAAATGTTTTATTTAAAAAATAAGGTGTTTTTTTAAGCTGTTTTTTTAAAATTGAAGATGATTTATTCAAAAATATCATTCCTTAATTTATTGTTGCTCTTCAAACTTCAGTGTGTCTGCCATTGAGTCGTAACCCAAGGTCGTGTCGGAAAAAATTTCCAAAGCCTCATCAATATATTCAGCAGGATCAGGCATTGATGGTGAATAGTGGGTAAGCCAAAGTTTTTTCACATTGGCAGTTCTGGCTATTTGTGCAGCTTCGGCAAAGGTCATATGCATCGATTCTTTTGCGCGGTCATCTTTTTCAGAGCTTCCGAACATACCTTCCAGAATTAACAAATCTGCTTCTCTCGAATTTTCACATATGGATTCACATGGTCTTGTATCCGTACAAAACACCGCTTTTATGCCCTTTCTTGGGTTCCCAAGAACCAAATCAGAGGTGTATTTTTTGTTTTCATATACCACAGAATCTTCCTTTTGAAGCATCCCCCACACTTTCAGAGGAACATTGTTGGATTTTGCTTTTTCTACATCAAACTTACCACTTCTTTTTATATCAACACAATAACCAAAGCAGTCGACAGCATGCTTAACCTTGAATGCGGAAATACTATATCCTTCAAAATAATATGTTTCTTCATTATTCTCTATTTCAGCTATTTCTATTTCAAAAGGTAATCCGGGAGCAATTATTCTAAGCGAAGAAACAACCTTTCTGCAACCCCTGGGACCAATTATAAGAACAGGCTCTGTCCTGCCCTCATTTCCCATGGACAAAAGCATTCCGGGAAGTCCGCTTATGTGGTCAGCATGAAAATGGGTAATACATATTACATCGATAGGCTTAAATGTAAAGCCTGCCGATTTTAATGCAATCTGAGTTCCTTCACCGCAATCAAAAAGAATGCAATGACCGTTGTATCTGAAAATTGCAGATGACAGCCATCTGTTTTTCATTGGCATTGTGCCGCCTGTTCCCAATAAGCATACATCAAGCATAACTCGACTTCCTTTCCTTATAATATCTTTAATGCAAAGCATACATTTATATATAATATCACAATAATTAAAATAAATCTATTGCAAAAATAAACAAATATTTAAAAGTTGAAATATTGTATGGATTTGTTTGTAAATATATGTTAAAATATAATCTGATTACAAAGGGGGCTGGAAAATGGAACGATTTATACTGACAATTCCCACTCTGCTCGGGACCGAAAGCATTGTATCAAACGAGGTTATAAAACTCGGATACGATATTAAATCTGTCTCAGATGGAAAAGTAAATTTTATCGGTGATTTCGAAGCAATAGCACTTGCAAATATAAATCTTCGCTCTGCCGAAAGAGTAATGATTCACATGGGGGATTTCCGCGCCGAAAGCTTTGAAGAGCTTTTTGTCGGTATAGGCAAAATACCCTGGGAAAATTTCATCGGTAAAGATGATGCTTTTCCGGTAAACGGCTACAGTCTGAAATCAAAATTGCACAGTGTGCCCGACTGTCAGTCAATAATCAAAAAAAGTATTGTAAAAAGGTTATCTTCAGTATATTCAATAAACTACTTTGAAGAGATCGGTGCAAAATTCCCTGTTCGTTTTTCAATAATGAAGGATATGGTGTCTGTTTACATCGACACTTCAGGAGACAGCTTATATAAACGCGGTTACAGAGAAAATACCGTTTTGGCGCCTATGCGTGAAACTCTTGCTTATTCAATGGTAGATATGAGCTTCTGGCGCGGAGACAGACCGTTATGTGATCCTTTTTGCGGAAGCGGAACAATTCCAATCGAAGCAGCACTTTATTCAATTGGCAAAGCGCCCGGTTTGAACAGAAAATTTGTATCTGAGTCCTGGAAAAACATAATGGACAGAAAATTATGGGACTATGCCAGAGAAGAAGCCAGAGACAATATACAGGACAAAAACGACCGGATGATATTTGCATCAGACATTGATGAAAAGGCAGTTCAGATAGCCAGAAAAAATGCCGAAAATGCCGGAGTGTCGCATTTGATAAATTTCCGGTGCAAAGATTGCAAGGATATTTATCCTTTCAAAGAAAAAGGCGTCATAATTTGCAATCCACCATATGGAGAAAGACTTCTTGATGTGAAAAAATGTCAGGAGCTATATAAAGTCATGGGCAAAAAATTCTCTGAATTTACACAAGCCAAGAAATTTATTCTGACATCATACGAAGATTTTGAGACATATTACGGCAAAAAAGCCGATAAAAAAAGAAAAGTTTACAATGGAATGCTTAAGTGCAATATTTATCAATACTTTAAATAAAACAAAGCTCAAAAAGAAGGTTATTAAATGAACAGAACTACCGACATGACACAAGGAAGACCGGCATCACTTATAATTCGTTTTGCTTTTCCTTTACTCATTACAAATCTTGGACAACAGCTATATATGATAGCCGACGCTTCGATCGTAGGAAGAGGTGTCGGAATAAAAGCTCTTGCTTCAGTAGGCTCGGCAGACTGGATATATTGGCTGATACTATGGACTGTAATGATGCTAACCCAAGCTTTTTCAACCTTTGTAGCAAGATATTTTGGCGAGAAAAATTTTGAGTCAATGAATAAGACAATTGCAAACTCCACTATTTTGTGTATTATTTCCGGAATAGTTCTTACAATCGGCGGACTTTTAGTATCAAGACCTCTTCTGATTCTACTTGATACTCCGGAAGATATAATCGACGGTTCGGCAATTTACTTACATACGATGATTTCCGGAACAATAATTGTTACTGCATACAACATGTCATCTGCAATCCTTCGTGCATTAGGAGACGGTAAAACTCCGCTTATTGCAATGATTATTTCTGCAATAATGAATGTTGGATTAGATTTGCTTTTTGTGTTAGGCTTCAAGTGGGGAATTTTCGGCGCTGCTATTGCATCAGTAATTTCTCAGTTATTTTCTTTTATATATTGTCTGATTAAAATTTACAAATCAGATATTATAAATATTAAAAAAGATCATTTCGTTCCGGATATACTTCTGATAAAGAATTTGCTGGTGTTTGCAATTCCTCTTGCACTGCAATATATGATAATTAATTTGGGCGGAATTATCCTGCAATCCACAATAAATGCTCAGGGAAGTGTGTTCGTTGCAGGGTTTACCGCTACAAACAAGCTGTATGGGTTGCTTGAATGTAGTGCTATTTCGCTGGGAACAGCTTTCACCACATATTTTTCTCAGAATTACGGAGCCGGAAATCGGGCAAGAATAAAACACGGGCATGTTTGTGCCGTGTATCTTTCAGCTATAACAGCAATTATTGTAATGGTTTTTGTGCTAATTACAGGCAAGCACCTGCTTTCTTTGTTTCTCGATACATCATCGAGAGATAGCATAAATGCCCTTGATATTGGTTGGAAATACCTTAAAACAATGTCGTTTTGCCTGATAATACTTTACATGATATATGTATATAGAAGTCTTTTGCAGTCTTTCGGTGACTCTTTCTGGTCTTTTATATCAGGAATAGCGGAGTTTTTTGTTCGCGCAGGAATGGCAAAAATTGTAATAAACTTTTTCGGTACAAACACATTATTTTTTGCCGAACCTTTTGCATGGCTCGCTGCACTTTTGCTTGTGATGATTCCATATTTTGCGAAACAAAAAACATTATTGGAATACAAAAATAAATGCTAAAATGTATATTAAAAACTTGACTTTTTTTATTATTAGGAATATAATATATCTTATATTTTACTATATATGGAGGTAATGACATGAAGATTACATTAAAAGGGGATGTCAGAGAGTTTGATTCACCTCAGACTGTTTATGACATCGCAAAATCTATCGGCGACGGTTTGGCGCGCAGTGCAATGGGCGCATTGGTTAATGGCGAGGTTAAAGAACTCACCCACACCATAACTACAGACTCCGATGTCGAAATTCTTACCTTCGACGATGAACAGGGAAAGCTTATCTTGAGACATACCGCTTCTCATATTCTTGCTCAGGCAGTAAAAAGACTTTATCCCGATGTAAAGCTTGCAATTGGTCCTGCAACCGATAGCGGTTTCTATTATGACTTTGACAGTGAAGAAACATTCACAAATGACGATCTTTCTAAAATCGAAGCAGAAATGAAAAAAATCGTTAAAGAAAGAATTAAGCTTGAAAGATTTGAGCTTCCCAGAGCCGAAGCAATTGCATTTATGGAAGAAAAAGGCGAACCCTATAAAGTTGAACTTATTAACGACCTTCCCGAAGATGCAGTTATATCATTTTACAAACAGGGTGATTTTACCGACCTTTGCGCCGGCCCTCACCTTTTCGATACTGCTCCCGTTAAAGCCTTTAAACTTCTTTCCGTTACCGGTGCATACTGGCGCGGAAGCGAAAAGAATAAAATGCTTCAGCGTATTTACGGAACAGCATTTACAAGCAAAGACGAGCTTGCAGCTCACATCGAACAGCTTGAAGAAGCAAAAAAACGCGACCATAATAAGCTCGGAAGAGAACTTGGATATTTCACTACTGTTGATCTTATTGGTCAGGGCCTTCCAATCATGCTTCCTAAGGGTGCGCGTGTAATGCAGATTCTTCAGAGATTTGTTGAAGATTATGAGCAAAAACACGGATGGTTGCTTACCAAAACTCCCTACATGGCAAAAAGCGATCTTTATAAACTCTCAGGACACTGGGATCATTATCAGGACGGAATGTTTGTTCTTGACGATGAAGAAAAAGACAAAGAGGTTTGCGCACTTCGTGCAATGACATGTCCTTACCAGTATCAGGCATATCTCAATAAAATGAGAAGCTACAGAGATTTACCCCTCAGATACAACGAAACATCAACGCTTTTCCGTAATGAAGCATCCGGTGAAATGCACGGTCTCATAAGAGTTCGTCAGTTTACTATATCCGAAGGTCATCTTATGTGCCGTCCCGATCAGCTTGAACAGGAGTTTAAAAGCTGTCTTGAAATGGCTATATATATGCTTAAAACTCTTGGATTATACGAAGATGTATCTTACAGATTCTCTCAGTGGGATCCTGATGACAGAGACAAATACATCGGAACTGACGAGCAGTGGAATGAAGCTCAGACCATTATGGCAAACATTCTTGACCATCTCGAAATCCCATATAAGATAGGTATCGGAGAAGCAGCATTCTACGGACCCAAGCTTGATATTCAGATAAAAAATGTATTTGGCAAAGAAGATACTCTCATTACAATTCAGATTGACCAGCTTCTTGCTGAAAAATTTGGCATGGAATACATCGATACCGACGGTGAAAAGAAGAATCCTTATATAATTCACAGAACCTCCATAGGTTGCTATGAAAGAACTCTTGCTCTCCTTATTGAAAAATATGCCGGAGCACTCCCCACATGGCTTTCACCCAATCAGGTTCAGATTATCCCTGTTTCCGAAAAATATTTTGAATATGCTGAAAAGATAAAAACCATACTTTCCGACAGCGGTTTGAGAGTGGAAGCAGATTTCAGAAATGAAAAACTCGGATACAAAATCAGAGAAGCACAAATGGAAAAGAACCCATATATGTTAATTGTCGGCGAAAAAGAAGAAGCAGAAAACACTGTTTCTGTCCGTTCAAGAAAAGACGGAGACATCGGTTCAATGTCTGTTGATGATTTCATTGCAAAAATCACAGAAGAAATCGAAACAAAAGCCCGCTGATTATTTCAGACAACATCGGCACAGCTGGAATAAGCTGTGCCGAATTGATATTTTATAATGGAAGGTTTTGTAATATGAATTTTTGGGGACACCTTATAACTATTACCAGACACAGGCATTGTGTTATTAAACATTGTGCCCGATGCGGCATTTTGATGCAAGGTTTAATGCACGATATGTCTAAATACAGCCCTACCGAATTTCGTCAGGGAATAAAATATTATATTGGTACAAAGAGCCCTAACGAGGGCGAAAGAGCTGACCGCGGTTATTCTCTTGCATGGATTCACCATCAGGGAAGAAACAAACATCATTTTGAATACTGGAAAGATTATAATCTTGAAACCAAGCTGCTTACTCCTGTTAAAATGCCATATCGTTATGTGGCAGAAATGTTTTGCGACCGTGTTGCCGCAAGTAAAATTTATCAAGGGGAGGCTTACACCGACCAGCATCCATTGAAATATTTTTCAGGTGCTAAAAAAACAAGACAGATTCACGAAAAAACCTCCCAAGAGCTTGAGCTTCTTTTGGTTATGCTCGCAGAAAAAGGCGAAAAAGAAACCTTTAAATTCATAAAAAACAGAATTAAAAATAAATATTCGTATTGACTTTGGACTTAATGATCAACGCTATAATTTCCTAGCATTACGGCATAAGCCATCTTGTTTTCAATTCCGAATTATCCATTCCAAAAAGCTGCACTACTTTAAGAGAAGTGCAGCTTAAAATATTTCCGGGAGTAACTATTTTTCCGCCATTACTGTCTATATCAACACCTGCATAATAATATGCAAGCCATATAATGTGAGAACAATTTGACTTTTCTGTGTTGTTTTTTACACCGAATACACCGGCGAACAAACTGTATTTTGTACCCTCAAGATTGTTGCGGGCATATTGGGCAGCCTTTTCGGCAACAGCCTCATCGGGATATCTGAGAACCACAAATGATGGGTATCTCCCCCACTCATATGCATCAGATACTGTCGAATTATTTCCGATTGATGTGTGTTCGACTATTTTCCCATTAACCTCATCAACAACAATTGCACAATGACCATGCCTCCAATCAAGGGTGTGGGTATTAAATGTCAGAAGTATATCTCCGTTTTTTAAGCTTGCAATGGGGGTTTTTAATGTTGTATTTCTTTCTGCAATGGTAAACGGATAAAAAATATATTGTTTTTCGTAGTCGGGAGTTTTGCAGTACACAGAACGCATATGTTCCAAAAAATCAAAGCCTTTTGTTTGAATATATCCTTTAACAACATATGGAGACAACCCTGTTTTCATACAGATATCCATTAAATTTTCAGATTTGATACAACTGTAATTTAACCCATCGATAATCTGTTTCGATTCATTTGAGGCCGGATAAAAAACTTTTCCGGAATTATAATAATGCCTTGCCAGGCATAATGATAATATGAGAATCAGCAAAACAGTTAATTTTTTATTTTTATTTTTAAATATATCAATCACCATTTTTATGGTTGTCATCATAGTATTAATTATTCATTGATTTTAAAAAAATTCGAGTTGAAATCAACAACTTCAACTCGAATTTCGATATTTTAATTAATTAAGATTTAATCTGAGAAGCAACAAGACTTTCTCCGCAATATTTTTCGCGAAGCTTCGGCTTTTCTATTTTTCCTGTAGCATTTCTGGGAACTTCTGCAAAAATAATTTTGTGAGGGCGTTTGTATCGCGGCAATCCCTTGCAGAAAAGATTTATATCATCCTCGGTGCAGGTTGAGCCATCTTTAAGCTGGATTATTGCGGCTGCAATTTCACCAAGTCTTGAATCAGGCAGACCAATAACTGCAACATCGCTTATTTCGTTATTTGCTCTGAGGAAGTCTTCAATCTGTACGGGGTAAAGATTTTCACCTCCGCTTATTATAACATCTTTTTTACGGTCAACAAGATATATAAATCCTTCTTCATCTTTTTGAGCCATATCGCCTGTAAGCAACCAACCGTCTTTAAGAACATCGTTTGTAGCTTTTTCGTCTTTGTAGTAACAGGTCATTACGCCGGGACCCTTAAGAGCAAGCTCGCCAACTTCACCATTGGCAACTTCTTTAAATTCAGGATCAACAATCTTAACCTCCCAACCATAACCCGCAACACCAATCGCACCAACCTTATGAGTGTTTTCCAATCCGAGGTGTACAGCACCGGGTCCGATTGATTCTGAAAGACCGTAATTGGTATCGTATGCATGCTTTGGAAAAATTGTCATCCATCTCTTGATTAGACTGGGCGGCACAGGCTGTGCGCCTATGTGCATAAGTCTCCACTGGGACAATGAATAGTCCGAAAGTTCAAAGTCTCCTCTGTCAATGGCATCAAGTATGTCTTGTGCCCAGGGAACCAGAAGCCAGACAATGGAACATTTTTCATTCGAAATTGTTTCAATAATGTTCTTTGGTTTAACACCCTTTAAAAGAACAGCCTTGCCTGCTGAAACAAGGGAACCAAACCAGTGCATTTTTGCACCTGTATGGTAAAGAGGCGGAATACAAAGAAACACATCATCGTGGGTTTGACCATGATGTTTTTGTTCAACAATTGCCGCATGCATAAGACTTTCGTGGTTATGTAAAATTGCCTTCGGAAAACCTGTGGTACCGGATGAAAAATATATTGCGGCATCATCAGAATCATATACTTCAATTTCCGGATCATGGCTTGAGTAGTTAGTAACAAGATGAATATAATTCTCTGCAAATGTCGGACAAACATCTCCAACATAAAACAGAAGCTTAACATCAGGAATCTTGTCACAGATTTCTTCCATACGGCCGATAAATTCAGGTCCAAATACCAATGCATCTACATCGGCAAGATCCAGGCAGTATTTTATTTCTTCAGATGTGAATCTGTAGTTTATGGGGACTGCTA
This sequence comes from Clostridia bacterium, assembly GCA_045592485.1. Taxonomy (GTDB): domain Bacteria; phylum Bacillota; class Clostridia; order UMGS1810; family UMGS1810; genus RGIG1828. The sequence goes on from JAZNUS010000125.1 coordinate 8,896, forward strand.
ACGCACCGGCTTTCAAGATACCAAAGTATATCGGCAACCATTCGAGACAATTCATTAACAAAATTGCAACCTTGTCGCCTTTTTTTATTCCTCTGCTGATAAGAAGATTTGCACACCGATTTGCTTTCTCCTCGAAAACACTCCAGGTTATTTCTCTTCTGTATTCCTGAGATGCACCTGACTCAATAAGCTCATATTCCTTCCAGGTGACTCTGCGTATTTCTTTTATTTCAGGGTTAATTTCAACAAGTGCTGTCTGATTCGGATATTTATCAGCATTCTTTTTCAAATATTGCGTAATAGGCATAAAAATTCTCTTCTTTCTGTATTATGTGTAAAGCTGAAGCATATAGACTGAATTATATCATTTTATGAAGTTAGTGTCAAGCTAAATGTTATCTGGTTGTATCATTTATTGTTAAAATAGGAATAAATGTTTTCGGCAGTTCTTTTATCGATTCCGGGTATGCTCATTAAATCTTCTACAAGTGCACTGCTTATTTTTTTTACACTTTTAAAATGCTTTAATAATAGCTTAGTCTTCTTAGGGCCGACACCGGCGATTTTACCAAGTTCACTGGTAAGCGATGTACTCTGTCGCAGGTTTCGGTTATATGATATTGCTCTCCTGTGCATTTCGTCTTGTATGGCGGTAATAAGCATAAATGCTTCACTGCCCTTCTTAATGTCAACTCTGCCCTTTGGTGATACAAGACCATCTGTTCTGTGTTTGTCATCTTTTACTATTCCAAACACGGGAATGGTTAGATTGTATTGCTTTATGACAGAAACAATAGTGTCCACATGTCCTTTTCCGCCATCAACGAAAATAAGATCCGGAAAAGGATAAAACCTTATGTCTGATGAGTCGTTATTCTTTTCTGTTTTAATTTTATCATTTAATCCGTGTTCAATGCGTCTTCTGACAACTTCGCTCATACATGCATAGTCGTCCTGTCCCGACACATGTTTAATCCTGAAATTTCTGTACTTTTCTTTGCAGGGCTTGCCGTTTACAAAGCTCACAAGTGCACCCACTTTAAAGCTGCCTGATATATTTGACATATCGTATGCTTCTATATTAACCGGAGGACTGTCAAGCTCTGTTATTTTCTGAAGCTGAACAAGAGCATTGTTTTTGAAAGAAATATCTCTCATTATTTTTAATTCTCTGTTTGAATGTTCTTTTTTTGCGTTTGCAGCAATCATATTTATAAGTTTATATTTATCCCCTATTTTCGGAGTTGAAATTTTAATGTTCTTACCTGTTTTTTCACAGAGCCACAGCAAAACATCTTCTTCGTCACTTATATCGTCCTGAACAAGAATTTCACCGGGAATAAATGAGCTTTGATCATAGTAATGCTTTATAAAAGCTGAGATAATTTCTCCGTTTGAATTGCCATCGGTATGTTCCATAAAATAATGCTCGCTTCCGACAGTTTTCCCGGAACGAATAAAAAACACCTCAACACATGCAGTATCATTAGAATTATAAACCGCAACAGCATCACAATCCTTTCCTGTAGCAGAAACAACCTTTTGTTTTTTGCCGAGCTCTTCGATTGCGCTGATTTTATCACGGACAGATGCCGCTGTTTCAAAATCAAGTAAATCGGCAGCATTTTTCATTTTTTCATAAAGCTCTTCTATAACATTATCGTATTTTCCGTTCAGAAAGGATATTGCTTTATCTATTTGTCTGTTATAGACCTCTGCATCAACATTCCCGCTGCAAGGTGATAAGCATTGACCAAGCTGGTAATACAAACAGGGCTTTAAGGTTGATTCTCCGTCAAGGGCTTTCTGACATTTCCTAAGCAAAAAGATTTCATTGACAAGACTTAAAATATCTTTTACATTGGAATTACTGCAATAAGGTCCGAAATATTTTGCACCGTCACGGATAACTCTTCTTGTTAATCTGATTTGCGGAAATTTTTCGTTAACTGTAACTTTAATAAAGGGATATGTTTTATCATCTTTCAGCAAAATGTTGTATTTGGGCAAGTTTTCTTTAATAAGGTTATTCTCAAGAATCAGCGCTTCGTTTTCACTGTCGGTTATTATATATGAAAAATCATCTACAGCCTCAACCATTTTAGCAACCTTTGGCGGGTGATTATGGTTTTTAAAGTATTGTCTGACCCGATTTTTTAAAATTTTTGCTTTTCCAACATAAATAATTTCTCCCCGGCTGTCTTTCATGATATACACGCCGCTTTTTTCAGGGAGCAATTTCAATTTTTCTTCAATATTATCATTCATAATAGTCACCAAATATTCCAGTTAAAGCAAAACCCCTACATTGAATTATGCAGGGGTTTAAGCTCAATTATACATTTTCAGTAAAATTAGAATTAATAAGTTCGATAAGATCTTCAACAGCATCCTGTTCATCCACACCCTCGGCAAGAATAGAAATGACAGTGCCTTTTGTTATACCAAGGGAAAGTACACCGAGCAAGCTTTTTGCATTAACCTTTCTTTCTTCACGGGAAATCCATATTGTAGATTTAAATTCATTTGCTTTCTGTATGAAAAAAGTAGCCGGACGGGCATGAAGACCCACTTGATTCTGAACAGTAACTTCTTTAATAAACATATAACCGCTCCTTTTGGATTTTATATCATTGAATAATATACGAACATAATATTTATTTAACTACAGTTTACTAAAAGGAATATGTAAAGTCAACTATAGTTTTAATGTTTTGTTAAACTTGTTCAAATAATGTTTGTTAAACACACAAAAAATACAATTATTTTTCTATTTCAAATTATAACAGCAAGCTAATTTTTAAAATATACTTTAAAGTTAAATAAATGCTTGCACATAATTTAAAATAATGATATAATATTTAATTATAAACATTTTAAGGCGGTGTAATTTTGAAATTACATAAAAAGTGGCTTGTGAGCACTCAGGATAACGAACTTTTAAGGCACATATGTGCTGAATTTGATATATCACCGATTGTCGCTAAAATCCTTGTAAACCGCGGAATCACCACTGATAAAGATATATTCGAATTTCTCAATATAAATATAAATCAATTTACCGATCCGTTTTTGCTTGACGGCATGGATAAAGCAATTGTTCGAATTAACGATGCATTGTTATCAAACGAAAAAATCACTGTGTACGGTGACTATGACGTTGACGGCATTACCGCCACATATTTACTTTACGATTATCTCAAAAAATCAAATGCCAATGTAGAATATTACATCCCGGACCGCGCCAATGAGGGTTATGGTATGAATAATTCTGCAATTGATACTCTCAGATCGGGAGGTACCGGTCTGATAATAACTGTAGATGTAGGAATAACTGCAATTGAAGAAACAAATTATGCAAAATCACACGGAATAGATGTTATAATAACCGACCATCATACTCCCCTTGACACGCTTCCCGATGCTGTTGCTGTTATTAACCCTAAAATTTCCACAGACAAATATCCCAATCCGCATCTTGCAGGTGTCGGAGTTGCTTACAAATTGGTATATGCATTGTCGGGCTGTGATAAAGAAGTTTTAGATTATTATTCCGAAGCAGCATGTATTGGAACAATTGCGGACATGGTTCCGATTATCGGCGAAAATCGCTTTATCGCTGCATATGGATTAAAAAACCTTTCCGAAACAAAAAACAAAGGGTTAAATGCTCTTTTCGAAGTATCGGGCATAGATAAAAATTCCGGCATTACCTCAGCTAACATAAGCTTTGGTATTGCTCCCCGTCTAAACGCCGCCGGAAGGATTGCATCAGCAAAATCCTCCGTTCGTCTCTTTTTGACAGAAGACGATTTTGAAGCTAAAGAGCTGGCAATATACCTTGACGAGAGTAATAAAACAAGGCAAAATGAAGAACAATCAATTCTTGATGAAGCAATAAAAATCATTGAAAAAAACAAACTTTATGAAAACAATGTGATAATTGTCAGCGGAAAAGGCTGGCATCATGGAGTTATCGGAATTGTATCATCCAAGATAACAGAAAAATATTATCGCCCCAGTGCAGTCATTTCATTTGATGAAAACGGAACCGGAAAAGCGTCCGGCAGAAGCATACCCGGATTTAATCTGTTTAATGCCTTGTCAGAATGTAATGATTTTTTACTGAAATATGGTGGTCACGAGCTTGCAGCAGGATTTTCCGTTTCAAAAGCTTGTCTCGAAGCATTTTCAAATGCAATTAACAGTTATGCTGCAGATGTTATGACAGAAGATATTATGATTCCCAAACTAAGTATTGATGCTGAGCTTGAACCGAAAGATATAACTGCCGGGCTTATAAAAGAAATCAATAATCTTGAACCATTCGGAATTGGAAACAAAACTCCAGTTTTTTGTTTATGCAATTCAGTCGTTGTAAATATCCGTACTCACAAATCAGGAAAACATGCTTTTCTGACATTAAAAAAATCATCCTTCCATTTTGAAGCACCCGCTTTTAACATGGCAGATTCAGTTTCCGGATTTGAAACCGGAGATTGTGTTGATATCTCAGGTACACTCAGTGTAAACAATTTTCAAGGAGTTTCAAATCCTCAGTTTATTATAAGGGATATTCTGCCCGGTCCGGCAACCAGTATTAATGTTTTAAATTTGAGACAGATTTTCATGTGTCTAAAAGCTTATATTGTAAGCGGAAAAGACAAATTTAAGCTCTCAGAATTTTCAAAGTGTCTTAAACAGAATTACGGCTGTTGCTTTGGAAAATCCAGATTGAAAATCTCATTTGATATTTTTCAGGAACTGGATCTTATAAAATGTAAATATGAAAATGATTTTGTCACAATCAGTAAATCTGCAATGTTTGACCAAAAATGCAATATAGAAAAATCTGAGCTTTTTTGCAGCTTTAAGTGAAGTGTATAAGGAGAGAATCTTTATGGTAAAAGACAATTCTTATGAAAGTTTGATCAATAAAATATCTCAATATAATCCTGCCTTTGACAAAGAGAAGCTTGATCGTGCGTACCACCTTGCACTGTCTGCTCATGGTGATCAGGTTCGCAAATCAGGCACACCCTACATCACACATCCCCTTTCTGTGGCACATATTGTTGCCGATATGAAAATGGATGTTGATTCTCTGTGCGCTGCATTGCTTCACGATGTTGTCGAAGATACTGATTACACAAGCGAAGATATAAGCGAAATGTTTGGAGAGCAGGTTTCACTTCTTGTTGATGGTGTCACGAAGCTGGATAAAATTCAATTTTCAACCAAAGAAGAGCGTGACATGGAAAACCTCAGAAAAATGTTTCTGGCAATGGCATCGGACATAAGAGTTATTATAATAAAATTTGCCGACAGAGTTCATAATATGACCACGCTCATCAGTATGAGCGAAGAAAAACAGAGGGAAAAAGCAAGAGAAACCCTCAGTGTCTTTGCACCTCTTGCACACAGACTTGGTATGTATAAAATCAAATGGGAACTGGAGGATATGTCTCTCAAATATATAGATCCGGTTGCATATCATGAAATTGTCGAAGGAATCAAACAAAAAAGGCAGGAGCGCGAAGAATACATTGCAACCATTAAAAGAGACTTAAAAGAAAAGCTCAACACACTCAGTATAGAATGTACCATAGACGGAAGACCAAAGCATTTTTACAGCATTTACAGAAAAATGTTTACTCAGAATAAAACCCTTGACCAGATTTATGACCTCTTTGCCGTTAGAATAATAACAAATTCAGTAAGCGATTGTTATGCAGCGCTTGGTGCTGCTCACGAGCTTTACAAGCCAATGCCGGGCAGATTCAAAGACTATATAGCAATGCCCAAGCCCAATATGTATCAATCTCTTCACACGACTGTAATCGGACACGAAGGCATTCCTTTTGAAATACAGATACGAACCAGAGAAATGCATGAAATTGCAGAAAACGGTGTTTGCGCTCATTGGAAATACAAAGAAGGAAAGGCATCGAATGCCGACAACAAGCTGGAACAAAAATTTCAGTGGATAAAACAGCTCCTTGAAATACAGAACGATTCTAAGGATGAAGAGGAATTTTTACAAGCACTCAGGATAGATATGTTCACCGATCAGGTGTTTGTATTTTCACCAAAGGGTGATGTACTGAGTTTTCCTGCAGGAGCAACACCAATAGACTTTGCCTTTAGCATACACAGTGCAATCGGCTGCAAAATGCAAGGAGCAAAGGTGAATGGTAAAATTGTTAATCTTGACTATCAGCTTCAAAATGGAGATATTGTTGAAATTGTCACCTCTTCTGCTGTACACGGGCCAAGCAGAGACTGGCTTAAAATTGTTAAAACAAGTCAGGCAAGAACAAAAATTCATCAATGGTTCAAAAAAGAAAACCGTGAAGAAAATATTATTAAGGGCAAGGAAATGCTTGAAAAAGAAATCAAGCGTCAGGGCTATGGTGCACTTGGTTTAACCTCGGATGAGTATATCGATATGCTTGTTAAACGCTATGGATTTGCATGCACGGATGACCTTTATTCAAACATTGGATACGGCGGCGTTCAGCTTAACAATGTAATAAGCAAGTTGAAAGATGAATACAAAAAGAAAAATACCGATCCTGAAAAGAAGCTTCTGGAAATAACATCAGAACCCGATAAAAAATCAAATAAAAGTTCGGCATCTAGCGGAGTTGTTGTCAGCGGTGTTGATAATTGCCTGATACGCTACTCCAAATGTTGTAATCCGGTGCCGGGTGACAGTATTGTCGGTTATATAACAAGAGGAAGAGGTGTTTCTATACACCGTCAGGATTGTGCAAATATATCTGTGCTGTATTCCGATGATGAAGAGAAGAAAAGAATGATAGATGTATTTTGGGAAAACAGCAAGGAAGAGTTCTATCTTGCCCATCTCAAGGTTGTTTCATCTGACAGAAACGGTCTCCTTCTTGACCTTGCGAACATTATCACCGACTGCAAGGTTTCGCTTAAAAACCTTAACGCACGAACAACCAAAGATAATATGGCGGTTATAGATGCAAGTATCCAGATTAAAGATACTACACAACTTGATAATCTCATTTCAAAAATAAAAAATATCAAAGATATTGTTGATGTAACGAGAATATAAGGAGATATCACATATGAAAATTGAAAAAGTAATTGTCGGCAGCTTATCGACAAATTGTTACATCGTATATGACGAGAATACCAAAGAATCGATTGTTATTGATCCGGGCGACTCAGCTAGCCTCATATGTACAAAGCTTGATGATTTGGGCTTAAGTGTTAATTATATTGTTTTGACGCACGCACATGTGGATCACATTTGTGCAGTAGATATTCTCAAATCCAAATATGATGCCAAGATATGTATAGGCAAATATGATGCAGAAAAGCTCAATGACAGCATGTTAAATCTGTGCGCATTTTTTGGCTTTTCATCACCCAAAGCCAAAGCTGATATTTTGCTTTCAGACGGTGATGCGCTCGTCCTTTCTGACAAATCTTTCAAGATTATACAAACCCCAGGCCATACCGACGGAAGCATTTCACTTTATTTTGATGATTGTCTGATATCCGGAGATACGCTGTTCTATGAATCTGTCGGCAGAACAGATTTTCCATCCGGCAGTTCAAATGAATTGAGAAATTCCATTAAAAATATCTTATTTAAGTTGCCTTCTGAAACAAAAGTTTATCCGGGACATGGTGAAATGACAACGATCGAACACGAAAAAAACAATAATCCTTTTGTGTGGTGAACAAATGAAAATAATACTTCAAAATCATAATGAAAAGTATGCCGTGCAAGAAATAGTTAACGAATATTTTCCAAAACAAAAACTTTATTTTGAAACACTTCTTTGCGATGATGACAATTACATCTGTTCCGAATATACCGTTACAGACAAGGAACATATATATAAAACAAAATGCTGTATCAACGGTGAAGTTGCTGAAAATTCCGTCAAGTCCACTGAGTACAACAAAACCTGTTTTAAAAAAAGCATTTCCGCATGTCTTTCAAAGCTTACAGGAATTCACTTGCCTTGGGGTGTTCTTACAGGCATACGGCCCTCAAAAATAGTCAGAGAATATGTAGAAAAAGGATATTCTTATGATAAAGCTTTCGATTTGCTTAATATTTTTTACGAAGCAGACAAATCAAAATGCACTCTTGCAGTTGATGTTGAACAAGCCGAATCAAAACTTATAAAAAACAAATATCCTGATGGCATAAGCCTTTATATAGGTATTCCGTTCTGCCCCACCAGATGCCTGTATTGCTCGTTTACATCACAATCCATTCATTTTTCAAACAAGCTTACACAGCCTTATGTAGAAGCATTAAAAAAAGAAATAGTTGAAATTTCAAAACACGAGTTCTTAAAAAACAAAAGAATAGAAACAGTTTATTTTGGCGGCGGAACCCCCTCTGCCTTGACAGGCGAACAAATCAATGAAATTCTTTTTACTCTGTTTGAGAATTTTGACTTGTCCGAGACAAAAGAAATCACCTTTGAAGCAGGGCGTCCTGATACAATTACCAAAGAAAAGCTTACCATTTTAAAAAACTATAATATTTCACGAATAAGCATAAACCCTCAGACAGCAAATGACAAAACACTTCAAATTATCGGCAGAAATCATAATCACAGTGATTTTGTAAAAAGCTTCTGTCTTGCAAGAGAATCGGGATTTAATCACATAAACTCCGATATCATTGCCGGACTCCCCGGTGAAACAGAGTATGATTTTCAAAATACACTGAATGAACTTGTTAAAATTAATCCTGAAAGCATCACGGTTCATACTATGTGCATAAAACACGGTTCATATCTTGATATGAAATATAATATGTATTCACTTGGTACATCTAAAACTGTTGACAATATGCTTAAAAATGCATCAGAAGTATTAAATGCATCAGGTAAAAAACCATATTATATGTATAGACAAAAAAATATGCTGGGTAATCTTGAAAATATAGGATATTGCACTGCAGGGCATGAATGCCTTTATAATATTTACATTATGGAAGAGGTCCAAAGCATAATTGCTCTCGGGGCTGGCGGTTCAACAAAAATAACTGACGGCAATTCAATTGAGCGGGTTTTTAATGTAAAGGAAGTTTCGGAATATATAAATAGAATCGACGAAATGATAGAACGCAAAAATAATCTTTTTGATTTATATATGTAATGAGTTGACTGATTTGACAAAAACCAACATTTATGTTATATTCTAATTATTAAAAACAAAGAGGTATCCCATATGAAAATAATGGAATCAGCCGAGAATTATCTTGAAACCATATATGTACTTCGAAAAAAGAATGGCAATGTGCGAAGTATCGACATTGCACACGAGCTTTCTTTTTCAAAGCCAAGTGTTTCGATAGCCATGAAAAAATTCCGTGAAGAAGGATATGTTATTGTAGATGGTTCCGGCAGTATAACACTTACCGATAAAGGTGAAGCAATAGCAAAAAGAATTCATGAACGGCATAACATCATAGCAAAGGTACTCATTCATCTTGGGGTTGATGAAAATACTGCATATGCTGACAGTTGTAAAATTGAGCACCACATAAGTGATGTTAGTTTTGAAAAAATTAAAAATTATGTAGAGTTAAATCTTAAATAAGCTCATAACATTCAAAAATGGCAGCTGTATTCAAAACAACTGCCATTTTTATTATTCATTCCTTGCCAAGTTTATTTTCTCTGGAATAATAAAACAAATATTGCTGTGCAACTCCGGCGTATGAGCCAAAATAATCAGAAGCAAATTTTTCTATTTCTTTTACTGAAGCTTTATCGTTCAGATAAAGAGACTGTACAGTTCTTTTAACCCAGACATCAATTGGAAAAGCCTCTTTTTTTTCTGCTGAAAAGAGCAAAACACAATCTGCAACCTTTGGTCCCACTCCGCGAATTTTCATAAGCTCCTTTTTGGCATCCTGATATGACATATTTTTAATAAAAGATAAATCAACTTCACCATTTTTAAGTTTAGTGACAGCATCGACAATATATGCGGCGCGATATCCTGCCTTTAATTCAGAAAGTTGTTTTTCATCAACACCGGATAGCTCTTCAAGAGTTGGAAAAGCATAGTAAGTTTTTCCGTTATATTCAAGTTTTTTTCCATACATTTGCGAAAGACGATTAACAATTTTCTGAATTCTTGGAATTGTGTTCTGGGTAGAAATTATAAACGAAATAAGGCATTCAAAAATTTCCTGATTCAGGATTTTAATCCCCCATCCAAAATCTATGGCTTTTGACACATTCTCATCGAGACAAACCGATTGTTTAATCAAATTATAATCCGAGTCAAAATCAAGATAATGTTTCCAATACCTGTTAAATTCATCAACAGTCACATTATCAATTATCACGGTTCCATCATCATATTTAATATTAACAACCTTTGAAAAAGCGATTCCCGTATAGCTGTTATCAGCTTCTTCTTCCCAACGGAAACACTGACCACACATAAATGTGTGTGTCGGGTTAAAATCGTTGATTCCGGACAATTTAATTTTATTATTTTCTGAATGAATCTCCATTTTATCACCATACCAGCAAATCGTTTTGTGTTGCTGTAAGTATATCATATATATTCTTTTAATTCAACTTTTTATTGACATTTTTTAAATTAAGTAATAAAATTGAATATATATTTCATTCGGAGGGTAAACATATGGCATTCAAAATTAATTTTAACGGACAAACTCTTGGCGAAGAAATTGCCAATTCAGTTTCTCACGGTATCGGTGCATTGTTGGCCATTGCCGGAACGGCAGTAATGATTGTTACAGCATGTTTGACCAGCGACGCCATTGGAATTGTCAGTGCATCATTATACGGATTTTTCACAATAATTTTATATTTGTTTTCAACAATTTATCACTCGCTTACAAACACGAAAGCTAAAAAAGTTTTTCAGATATTTGATCACTGCTCCATATTCCTTATGATTCTCGGCTCATACATACCGGTATCCCTTTGCCTTATACGAGGTGCATGGGGATGGACTCTTTTTGGAATAACAGCAGCACTTTCAGTGATAGGAATAGTATTTAATTCCATTGATTTAAAAAAATGGCACAAATTGTCAATGGTTTTATATGTGATTATGGGCTGGTCATTGGTGTTTATGTTTAAACATGTATGGGAAAAGGTTCCGGTTGAAGGTTTGATTCTTCTGGTGGGCGGAGGACTTTTCTATACATTCGGAATTATATTTTTTTCCAAAGACCATATAAGATATATGCACTATATATGGCATATATTTGTTTTGTTGGGCACCATAACACAATACTTTTTCATATTGTTCTATGTGATTCCGTTATAATAACATCCCGAACACTAAATTAATTACGACACATGAAACCACACCAAAAAATGTTGGCAAAGCAAATGCAAGCATTACCCATTTTTTGCCGGTGGTTTCTTTTTTTATTGTCAGAAGCGTTGTTGAGCAGGGCCAGTGCATAAGAAGAAATGTAACAGCACAAGCTGCTGTCGTTATTCCCCACCCGTTTGAAGTTAATAAAAGCATTATTTCTTCATAGCCACCAGGCGAAGTAATCATTGTTTGCGAGGAATAGAGCATCGTTATTATCGGAAGAATAATTTCATTTGCAGGAAGTCCCAAAACAAATGCAGTTAAAACAGTTCCGTCAAGACCCATAACTCTTCCGAAAGGCTCAAGTAAATACACCATGTAACTTACTATCGATTCACCGTTTACGCTTATATTGGTCATAATCCATATTAAAATACCCATCGGAAAAGCAACACGCACAGCTCTTAGAAGTATTAAAAATGTTCTGTTTATTAATGACCTTACAACAATCTGACCTATCTGAGGTTTACGAAATGAAGGCAGTTCAATCGAAAAAGACGAGGGAACACCTTTGAGTAATATTTTTGATAACAATTTTGAGGCGCCCATTGAAATAACAATGGCAATCACGACATATAGCGCAACATAAAGTGACGATATATATACATTGTTTTGATTTGAAAAGAAAATCATACTCAGACAAATCAGCGTCGGAAACTTTCCGTTACAGGGAATAAAAGAATTTGTTAAAATTGCAATAAGCCTTTCACGCGGTGAATCAATAATCCGTGCTCCCGTAACACCAACTGCATTACATCCCAATCCCATACACATCGTCAGGGATTGTTTTCCGCAGGTACTGCATTTTTTGAAACATTTATCAAGATTAAATGCAATTCTTGGCAAATATCCGACATCCTCAAGGATTGTGAAAAGCGGAAAAAATATTGCCATTGGCGGCAGCATAACAGCAACAACCCATGCAAGCACCCTGTATCCGCCGTAAACCAACGCATCGCAAATAACACCGGGAATTTTTATGTATTTAAGCAATTTGTAAATATCATCTTCAATTCCAAAAAGAATATCACTTAAAAATTCACTGGGATAATTTGCAAGCTTAACTGTTGTAAGAATCAATATAAACAGTGTTATAAACATTATAACAAAGCCTGAAATTTTACCTGTCAGAATACGGTCCGCAAATCCGGAAGCTTCTTTTTTATGTTCGTTAATCAAAACATCTGATTTCATTATTCTTTCACTTGTTTTTGTTATAGTGTAAGATGTGTACTCTGCAATACTCATTATTTTTGAATTATTCAAAAATTTTTTCCTTACACTATCACATATTGTTTTAATTTTAATATAGGAATCATTATTTCCGTTTTTTTGCAGAAACATATCACAAAACACTTTATTGTTTTCAATCATCCTCAAAGCCATATATCTTTTATGTTCTGAAAAATCGGCGTTCTGCAATTCATTTTCTATAATTTTTAAATCTTTTTCAATTGTTTTACCATAAGACACGCAAAATCCTTTTCCGAATGAATTTTCACATATGCAATTCATTAATGTGTCAATGCCTCTCTTTTTTCTGGCATTAATTTTAATCACAGGGATTGACAATAAAGAAGAGAGTTTATCTGCATCAACAATAATACCTTGTTTTTCAGCTTCATCGCAGAAATTGAGAGCAACCAAAACTTTGTTTGTTACTTCAAGTATCTGCAAAACCAGGTTTAGATTGCGTTCAAGATTAAAAGCATTACATACCACAATAACAGCATCATATTCAAGAGATGTTATTGCTTTTGCCGCACATGCCTCTTCTTCGGAATTTGCAGTTAAAGAATAACAGCCGGGTATATCTATAATCTCATATTGAGTCTTTTTGTATGTAAAAAAACCCGAGGCGGTATCAACTGTTTTGCCTGACCAGTTTCCTGTATGCTGTTTAAGTCCTGTTACAGCGTTAAACAAGGTACTTTTCCCCACATTTGGATTTCCGGCAAGGATAATTCTGTTTGCATCTCCAAAGGATGATTTTACTTGACTGTGTTTATTCATCAGCACACCTCCAAAACATTAACATTAATAATATATGTTAAACATTATTTTGTGTGCATATAAATAGTCATATCCGTTGTATAAAAAATATAAAAAATTATGCTAATTTATATATTGAAAAAAATTCAGTGATGTGCTATAATATAAAAGATTTTTTTGAAGTTATTACTTATGAAAGAGTGATATATTGATGAATGAATCTGATTTAAATAAAAAAATTAAGTTTTTTGATGGCAAAAAATATACAAAAGCGTTTTTTATATCAATAGTATTAACCATAGCTGCCACTGTTGCATTAGCCGGTCTTTTTCTTAAAGGAAATAACCTTGAAAACCTTTTGTTTTACGCAAGAGTTCCCCTTAGTGACGGCAGTACACAGGCAGTAAGGAAATGCATTGATTTTTGCGTCCCTACAGCAATTTCAATTTTTGTTTTAATTAACATTCTGGCTTTTATTATACTTATTAACAAAAATACTCTTAACAACTATTCAAAAGCCAATAAGAGGCATTTCCCTTCAAAACATTTAATTTTTATATATAAGCATGGATTTACTTTGTCATTGACCATGTTAATTGTTTCTGTGTTATTTTTTGGCAGTCAGATTGATGCATTTTCATATCTTGGCGGTATGATGAGGCTGACCGAGGTGTATGAAGAGGAATACACCCCTCCCCAGGAACAGGAATATATTTTTCCGAAGAAAAAGAAAAATCTGATTTATATTTTTCTTGAATCAATGGAAACCTCCTTTGCATCTGTTGAAGAAGGCGGATTTATGGAGGAAAATTATATTCCCTATCTTACAGAGCTTGCAAAAGAAAACATAAGCTTTTCCGACAATGAAGTTCTTGGCGGTGCGTTTCCTGTTTCGGGAACCACATGGACTGCTGCTGCCATGGTAACTCAGACAAGCGGCATACCATTGACAATACCAATAACAAAATCTAATTTTGGCGACGATAATCAATTTTTGCCCGGAGCTTATTCGATTGGTCAGATACTTGCAGAAGCCGGATACAATCAGCAGCTCATGGTTGGTTCAAAAGCATCATATGCAAAAAGACAATATTATTTTGAACAACACGGAAACTACGAAATTTTTGATTATTACACAGCCCTTGAAAGAGGAAAACAGGCAATTGAATCAGGAGTTGAAAATCTGTATCTTCCTGAAGATTATTATGTGTGGTGGGGATTTGAAGACCAAAAGCTTTTTGAATATGCTAAAATTGAAATACAGCGTCTCTCTTCAATGAATCAACCATTCAACTTTACTATGCTTACTGTAGATACGCATTTTACAGATGGCTACAAGTGTGAACAATGTGAATCTAATTTCGACAAACAATATGCAAATGTTATTCACTGTTCAGACCGTCAAATTTATAATTTTGTGCGTTGGATACAGCAGCAACCCTTCTACAAAGATACCGTCATTGTCCTCTCTGGTGATCATCTTACAATGGACCACAAATATTTTGACTTCATTGATGATTCAATAAAAGAAAGAGGAAGAAGAATATACAATTGCTTTATAAACACAAAGCTTTCCGATGAACACACTAAAAACCGTGTCTTTTCAACTCTCGATATGTTTCCGACTACTCTGGCAGCATTGGGTGTAACCTGGGGAAGTGAATCTCTCGGCTTGGGAGTTAATTTATTTTCCGGCGAACAAACACTTTGTGAGAAAAAAGGTCTGGAAGCTTTTTCAAAACAATTGGCTTCAAGTTCAAATTTTTACAGCGATTATATCATTGATAAAAACCTGACGGAGAGCGAACTCAGAGAAGGTTATGACTATGAAATCGGTCCTGATGCCGACATAAATATGGGTAACCAGCTTAATCTTGAACAGAAAATCAGAGATCAGGAATTAAATTCAACAGCATCAGATCAATCCGGCGAAGTGACCGATGATTAATTCCGGTTTTAATAATTCTGATTGCAAAGGTCTTTCGTGAATCCTATCTCAGGCAATTCATAAATCACTCCTGCAACTTCAATTTTTAAAATTCGATTTAATCACTGTTTGCCGAAACAAAATAAACGCACAAACAAAAAGCATATTTTGCCTAAACCGCAAAATATGCTTTTTAGTTTAATATTATTAATTTGTTCTGTGAATCAAACTATATTATCAGTCGAGCTTCAAAACCGACATAAAAGCTTCCTGCGGAACTTCAACCGTCCCAACCTGTCTCATTCTCTTTTTACCTTCTTTTTGCTTTTCAAGAAGTTTTTTCTTACGGGTGATGTCACCGCCGTAGCATTTAGCCAGTACATCTTTTCTCATGGCTTTAACAGTTTCTCTTGCAATAATTTTGTTTCCTATTGTTGCCTGAATGGGTATTTCAAAAAGCTGTCTCGGAATTGACTCCTTCAGTTTTTCAGCAATTCTTCTGCCACGGGTGTATGCTTTTGACTCATGAACAATAAATGAAAGCGCATCAACAATGTCACCGTTCAAGAGCATATCAAGCTTAACAAGATCTGAGCGTTGATAACCCTTCAGCTCATAATCAAATGATGCATAGCCCTTGGTTCTTGATTTTAATACATCAAAGAAATCATAGATAATTTCATTAAGGGGTAAATCATAATGAAGTACAACTCTTGTATCATCAATGTATTCCATATTTTTGAATGTTCCGCGTCTGTCCTGACAAACCTCCATGATATTGCCCACAAATTCTGTGGGAAGCATAATCGATGCATCAACAATCGGTTCTTCCATATATTCAATTTCCGACGGTGAAGGCATATTTGTAGGGTTGTCAATGCTGACGGTTTCTCCGCTTGTTTTTGTAATTTTGTAAACAACGCTTGGTGCAGTAGTTACAATGTCAAGATTATATTCTCTTTCAATTCGTTCCTGAATAATTTCCATATGAAGTAATCCAAGAAATCCACAGCGAAAACCAAATCCAAGTGCTATTGAGGTTTCCGGTTCAAATGTCAATGATGCATCATTTAGCTGCAGTTTTTCAAGAGCTTCTCTGAGATCAGGGAATTTAGAACCATCGGAGGTGTATATGCCGCAAAACACCATTGGATTAACTTTTTTGTACCCGGGAAGAGGCTCGCTCGCAGGGCGGTCAACGGTGGTTACAGTATCCCCCACTCTTGCATCTGTCACATTTTTAATTGATGCTGCAATATATCCTACCTCACCTGCACAAAGCTTGTCTGAAACAATTGTTCCCATCGGCGACAAGTAACCAACTTCAACAACCGAAAATTCTTTTCCTGTTGCCATGAAACGAATTATATCATCTTTTTTAACATCGCCGTCTTTTATTCTTACATATACGATGACACCTTTGTATGCATCATAGTATGAATCAAAAATCAAAGCCTTAAGCGGTGCATCTTCATCTCCTGACGGAGGCGGCACAAGCTCAACTATTTTTTCGAGAACCTCTTCAATGCCAATGCCCTGTTTTGCCGAAATCAGGGGTGCATCCTGTGCCTCAATACCAATAATATTCTCAATTTCGTCTTTTACAAAATCAGGTCGGGCGCTCGGAAGGTCAATTTTATTGATAACAGGCACCAATTCAAGGTCATGGTCAACTGCAAGGTAGGTATTTGCAAGTGTCTGAGCTTCGATTCCCTGTGCTGCATCGACAACAAGCACCGCGCCTTCACACGCCGCAAGGCTTCGGGAAACTTCGTAATTAAAATCTACATGTCCCGGTGTATCAATAAGGTTAAAAATATATTCTTCACCATCGTTAGCCTTATATACAAGCTTTACCGCCCGGGCTTTGATGGTTATCCCTTTTTCTTTTTCAAGATCCATATTATCAAGAATCTGATCCTGCATTTCACGCTCAGTCAAAACACCTGTTTTCTCAAGCATTCGGTCTGCAAGTGTTGATTTGCCATGATCTATATGTGCAATTATACAAAAATTTCTGATGTTATCTTGTCTGCCGGACATACTACTCTCCTTATAATTTAAATTTTATAAATTTATTTTAACATATTTTGAAAAGAAAAACAAGTAATCAAATCAATTTATTTCTGATTGCTTCAACAACATGTGCTCCAAGAGTTGGCAGGTTTGATTTACTGTTATACATCTCAGCAATCTCCTCGCTGGAGGACTCAGGATTCTCCATAATCATTGTCTTAATATTAATCAACGGTTCAATACATGCATCAAGAGCTTGATTTATATTTTCCCACCCCTCATATTTATAACCAAATGGATGATAATCGTGAGCAGTAAGTATTGTTTCAATTTTCATGCCACGAAGTTTTTCAATTGCTTTAATATGTAAATCAGGGAATCCTACATTACATGCCCATTTACCCGAACCAAAAATACCGTAAAGCTGCAGACAGTCACCGGTGATAAGCGTGTTCGAGCGAGTATCCAATACCGCACTGCTATCAATTGTGTGACCGGGAATTGAAATAATTTTCAGAACATTTAAAAGTAAATCGTCTTCGTCAACAATTCTGACATTAAAACCATCAAATTTATCTTTTAAGCTCTGACATTTGGAAACAATGACTGCATCCGGAAAATATTTGAGCATTCCGGATAATCCGCCGGCATGATCTGTATGATTATGAGAAATATATATGTATTTTAAATCATCCAAGGTTATTGAAAGTTCATGTAAAAAAGGTAAAATATAATTTGTTGCATCGTCATCAAAGCTCCCCGAATCAAAAAGCAATACACCATCATCGGTTTTTACAGCATAAACAGTTGTATAAATGTCTTTATAGGGCAATGTGAGCCTGCTTATGTTTGAATTAATATGTTCGATATTCATAATATGTCACTTCCTGTTAATAATTTATATTATTTTCTTTCATATAATCACACTACTTTCGTAGAAATTATATCATAAAAAAAGTGTTATTACAATAGAAAAGTCTAAATAAATGAATCAAAGCAAAAAAGAGAGTAACCGACATTTATCGGACTCTCTCTTTGCATAAATCTGACAATAACTATTTTACCGGTTACTCTGCATTGGGAACAAATCTTTTGAAAAGAAGTGATATAGACCACAATCCGGCAAGTCCCACAATGGTGTATACAATTCTGGATATTAATGACAACTGACCGCCAAAAGCCAACGCAACAAGATCGATACCGAACAAACCGATAAATGCCCAGTTGACAGCACCTATTATGACAATTATCAATGCAATTTTATCAATCATTATTATCATCTCCGTTAATTATAATCTTCAAAAAATGAAGATTTATTCATCAATTTAAAAACAATCATAAAATTTTTAAAAAAATGCAAATAACTTATTGTAATATTTATAAAATGATGTTATAATAATAAAATGTGTTATATTATGCCAAAATATGTTGAGGTGATATGAGTGAATCGTTTAAGAAAATTCCTGAAATCAAATTCATTGGATGTGCCCTATTATCTTTGGATGATTCTTGCCTTTACAATTGTTGCATACTTATTTGACTACAGAGTTGCAATAACCGAATCAGTTATATTTGTAATAATGCTGTCTTTGTATATTCGTGCAAAATATAAGAAAAAAAGGGTCATATTTAAATATATTAATTCACTGGAGCTTGATTTGAAAAACTCCACTTTTCATACATTATATGACTTTAACATTCCTGTATCCATAATTGATACAGACGGTACTATTGAATGGTGTAATGAATCCTTCAGCAAAATTATATGCACTGATAATGTCCGGAATCTTCCCATAACAGATTACATTCCTTCTTTTGACATAAACAAAATCACCCTTGATTCTGACAGTGACGGAAAATTCAAATATGATGTGTCACACAATTCCCGTTCATATGTAATTTATGCAGATTCCATCTATCAAAATCGTACTCACGATGACTCATACTATATTGTTCTGTATTGGTATGACAACACTGAGCACGAAATGCTCAAAGCAAAGCACTACAACGATGCATTTGTAAGCTGTATGATTGTCATAGATAACTATGACGATGTTATGCAGAGCACTCCCAACGCTGACAAACCTCAATTGACAGCCTTTATGGAAGAGGCACTTGATTCTGTAGCTCAGGAATGTAACGGTATTTTAAATAAATATGAAAAGGACAGATTTTTCCTTTATATTCAAAAGAATCATCTTAACAAAATGATTTCAAATAATTTTCAGTTTATTGAAACCTTCAAAACTCTCCTGTGTGGAAACAAAGTTGCTCCAACATTAAGTGTAGGCATAGGAACCGATGGTGAATCCCTTGCACAGAATGATTCATATGCATATTCTGCAATCGATATGGCACTCGGCAGAGGCGGAGACCAGGTTGTTGTAAAAGACAATGACAAATATCACTTCTACGGCGGCAAGAGTATTGAGGTTGAAAAAAGAACACGGGTTAAAGCCCGTGTCGTTTCACAGGCTATGAAAGAAATTATAATGTCATCGGAGCAAATAATTATAATGGGCCATCGTTATGCCGATGTAGATGTATTGGGATCGGCTCTCGGTTTATACGCAATTATAACAGCTTTAGGAAAAAAATCAAAAATTCTCCTTGACACTTATAACCAGACCGTTGAACGCTTCATATCAAAATATGAAGATGAATACAAAGATGTATTTGTAAAAAAAGGATATGCAAACGAATTTGTAACACCAAACACTTTGATTTTTGTGGTAGACACTCAAAAGTATTCGATGGTTGAAGAACCTGCATTACTCGATGTAAGCAAAAATGTTATTGTAATTGACCATCACAGAAAAAGCAATGATTTTATAAAGGATTATTTAATTACTTATCATGAGCCCTATGCATCATCTGCAAGTGAGCTTGTAACCGAATTTTTGCATTACATTGATGAAGCAGAATTAAACAAATCGCAGGCTGAAGCACTCTATGCCGGAATTTATATGGATACAAAAAATTTCACCTTCAAAACAGGTGTACGCACTTTCGAAGCCGCATCTTATCTTAAACGACGCGGTGTTGATACTATTGAGGTTAAAAAGCTTTTCCAGATCAATCTCAATGCATTTGTAAAAAAGTGGGCAATTATTGAAAATGCCACAACATATAAAAATAAGGTTGCAATTGCCCTGTGCGTCAAAAACGATAATGATATGCAAACAATTGTTGCACAGGCGGCGGATGAAATGCTTAACATTACAGATATTTCATCATCTTTTGTTATCTGTGATATGGGTGACAATAAAATAATCGTAAGTGCAAGATCCTTCGGAGACATAAATGTTCAGGTTATCACAGAAAAGCTCGGCGGCGGAGGTCATATGACCATAGCCGGTGCCCAATTAACCGACACAACTCCGGAAGAGGTTCTTGATAAACTAAAGAAAATACTTGATGACTATGTAAAGTAACATTAACCGAAAGGATGAATTATTATGAAAGTTATATTTATTAAAGATTTAAAGGGTCAGGGCAAAGTCGGAGAAGAAAAAAACATCAGCGATGGCTATGCCAAGAATTTCCTTATTCCAAAAGGTTATGCTATTGAAGCAACCGCATCAAACATTAATGATTACAAAGGAAAAAAAGACTCTGAAAACTTTAAAAAACAACAAGAGATTGATAATGCTCAGGATTTAAAAAACAAGCTTTCGGAAATCACTGTTAAAATTTCTGCCAAAAGCGGTGAAAATGGAAAGCTTTTCGGATCCATTACCAGCAAGGAAGTTTCAGAACAAATAAAACAGCAATTTAATCTTGCAATTGACAAGAAAAAAATTGTTTTGCCCGATGGAATCAAAACTGTTGGAACACACAAAATTGAAGTTAAACTTCACGCAGGAATTTCAGGTACAATTACAGTTAATGTGATAAGTGAATAAAGGAGTGTAAAAAATGCCCTCTGATATTGCAAGAAGTATGCCTTGCAACGTTGAAGCAGAACAATATGTTCTCGGCGCGATAATTTTTGACAACGAATGTATACCGGATATTATGGGATCTCTGAAAACTGATGAATTCTATCTTGAACAGCATCGCATCATATTCGAAGCAATGATATTGATTTCCAACCGGGCAGAACCCATTGATTTTGTTACACTGAAAAGTCAGTTGTCAATGAATTTTGATGCTGTTGGCGGAATTGAATATCTGACTAAACTGCGTCTGATGGTTTCGACAACTTCCAATCTTAAATATCATATCAAGATAATTAAAGACAAGGCAGTGTTCAGAAAACTGATTTCTGCCGGAAACGATATTGTTTCGGTAGCTTATGAACAAAAAGATGAATTATCAGCTGTTTTGAGTGTTGCAGAAAAAAAGATTTATGATATTTTGCAGAACAAATCAACCGTTGAGCTCACTCACATCAAAGATGTTCTCGCTGAAAACCTGGCAAAGCTTGAAGAAATGGTCAAGAAAAAAGAGAAAATTACCGGTGTTCCAACAGGATTTAAAATTCTGGATATCAAAACAACCGGACTTCAGCCGTCTGACCTTATTCTGCTTGCCGCAAGACCCGCAATGGGAAAAACAAGCTTTGCACTTAACATTGCAACAAATGCCGCACTTAATGCCAATGTTCCTGTTGCTATTTTCAGCCTGGAAATGAGTAAAGAACAGCTTACAAACCGCATACTTTGCTCTGAAGCTTTGATTTCTAACGAAAAAATCAGAATAGCCGATGTTGGCGCAGAGGACATTGCAAAACTCGCTTCCACAATTAATGCATTGTCCAAATCACCTATTTACATAGATGATACTGCAGGTATAACCGTTACTGAAATAAAATCAAAATGCAGAAAACTGAAACTTAAGGGAGAACTTGGTCTTGTTGTAATTGATTATCTTCAGCTTATTCAAGGTAATTCGCGCGAAAGCCGTCAAAACGAGGTTGCCGAAAACAGCCGTCTGCTTAAAATTATGGCTAAGGAGCTTAATGTGCCTGTAATTTGTCTTTCGCAGCTTAGCCGTGCCCCTGAACAGCGTCAGGATCACCGCCCTATTCTCAGCGACTTGAGAGATTCGGGTTCAATCGAGCAGGATGCAGACATAGTTATGTTTTTATATAGAGACGATTACTATAATCCCGAAACAGAAAAGAAAAATGTGTCTGAGTGCATTATAGCAAAATTCCGTAATGGCAGTGTAGGAACGATAGAACTGGGCTTTCTTGGAGAATACACAAAATTTACGAATCTTGAGCAAAATCATTAAGGAGCTGTATCAGTATTTTGAATAGTATATTTAATAAAGTTTACAATACTATAGAAAAATATAATATGCTTTTTCCAAATGACAATGTATTGATAGGTGTTTCCGGAGGAGCTGACTCTGTTTTTCTTGCACTTGCTCTTATTCATATAAAAAAACGGCTTAATATATCCTTGGGAGTTGCTCATATCAACCATGGAATAAGAGGTAATGAGGCAGATAAAGATCAAATTTTTGTTGAAAATTTTTGCAAAAACCACTCTGTCCCATATTTCACTACAAATCTCAACATTCCACTGATTGCAAAACAAAATAAGCTTTCCGAAGAAACGGCAGGAAGACATGAAAGATATAAATTTTTTGAACAGATTTGTCAAAAACACGGATATAATAAAATAGCCGTCGCACATAATATGAATGACAGTGTTGAAACAATGATTTTTAATATTGTCAGAGGCTCGGGATTAAAAGGTATGTGCGGAATACAACCTGTCAACGACAAAATTATCCGCCCTATTATTGAAATAAGTCGCAGCGAGATTGAAAACTACCTGAGCAAAAATAACATTTCTTATTGCACGGATACCACAAATTTTTGCGATATATACACACGAAACAAAATCAGAAACAAAATCATCCCATTAATGCAGGAAATTAATCCGACAGTTATACAAACCATTTATTCTAACTTGCAAAACATTAATGACGACAATAGCTTTATTGATGACTTTGCTGATTCAACCGATTGCATATCTGTTGCAGATAATAATGTTATCATTGACAAAAAAGTTTTTAACAAACTCAAACTTCCGATTAAAAAAAGAATAATTTTTAAAGCTTTTGCTCTTATAAATTCAAATTGTAACAATATCGAAAGCAAACATATTGATATTCTGACTAAAGAAATTTCAACAGGCAAAATTCTTAATATGCCAAACAATATAACAGTTGAATCCTGTCGAAATGAACTTGTGTTTTCATATGCAAAACCACCACGGAACATTACTTTTTCTTTTAAGGTGGATTTGAATGAATCAATTATCAAAAACGAATATTTCAGCTGCAAATTTGAGATTATTGATCCCGTAAGTTGTTATGATGAAAATTGCTTGTATGTTGATGCAGAAAAGCTATTGAAAAAACGACTTGTTATCAGAAATCGCAAAGATGGCGATCGCATAAAGCCATACGGTATGACCGGCACAAAAAAACTTAAACAACTGATGTCCGAACTTGAAATTAAGGCAAGCAGTCGTAGTTTGGTTCCTTTGCTGTGTGCAGACGAGGAAATAGTTGCTGTAATCCCCTATCGCATCTCCGACGACTACAAAATCAATGATAATACAAAATCAATTTTAAAAATACAAATGATAAAGGAGTAACAAAATGCATAATACTGATGTTTGCGAAAAAATACTCTTGGACCAACAAACAATTATTAAAAGAGTATCAGAAATCGGCAAGATTATATCAGATGAATACTCGGGCAAAGAAATTATTTTCATTTCTGTTCTTAATGGCTCTTTTATGTTTACATCTGATTTAATGAAAGAAATTACTGTTGATTGTTCTGTAGATTTCATTCAAATCTCCACATATGGCAGCGGAACATCTAGCAGTGGGAATTTTGTGATGAAAAAGGATTTATCATTTGATATATCCGGAAAAGATGTAATTATAGTTGAAGACATTATAGATAGCGGATATACCATATCCAAGCTTGTGGCACATCTGAAATCAAAAAATCCTGCATCACTTAAGATTGCAACATTCATAGACAAACCAACAAGAAGAACAGAAAATGTTCAGGCAGATTACATATGCTTCACTATGGATAATGACGATTTTATTGTGGGTTACGGATTGGACTATTCACAAAAATACAGAAATCTTCCTTTTGTCGGAGCATTGAAAAAAGAAATATACTCATAAATCATAATATATATTACAATTGAGGAGGACTAAAATTTGAAAAGGTTTTTTAAAAGTTTTGGAATCTGGATTCTTTTGATTGTTGTTTTGTTCAGTGTTTACTCACTGATAGATTTTCCAGGATTAAATGAATCTATTGATTTTTCAGAATTAGTAAATGAAATCAACGAAGGAAATGTAACAAAATTAAGCTATAAAGACAATATTGTCACTATAGAAACAAATGAAAAAAACAAATATGATGAATACATTATAAAAACATGCTACCTGCCTTCACTGGATATGCTCTATATCCATGCCGGAGACGCTTTAAAAGAACAGGTAAACGACAATAAGATTAAAATCATAACTCCCGAGCCCGAAAGCTACCCATGGTTTTTATCTATGCTTCCGACAATATTACTTCTGGTTGTTATGATTGGTTTTTGGATTATGATGTTCAAACAATCCGGTGGTTCAGGAAGAGGAGCTATGAGCTTTGGCAAAAGCAAAGCCAAAATGCATAGCAGTGAAAAAAACACAGTAACATTTGCAGATGTTGCGGGAGCTGATGCCGAGAAAGAAGAACTCGAAGAAATTGTTGAATTTCTCCGGGCCCCTCAAAAATTCCAGGCTCTCGGTGCGAAAATTCCCAGAGGCGTTTTGCTTGTGGGACCTCCGGGAACAGGAAAGACATTACTTGCCAAAGCCGTAGCCGGAGAGGCGAAAGTCCCCTTCTTTTCAATAAGCGGTTCGGATTTTGTTGAAATGTTTGTTGGTGTTGGTGCGTCCAGAGTAAGAGATTTATTTGAGCAGGCAAAGAAATCATCTCCGAGCATTATTTTTATCGATGAAATTGATGCTGTGGGCAGACAAAGAGGTGCAGGTCTTGGTGGTGGTCACGATGAGCGTGAACAAACCCTTAACCAGTTGCTTGTGGAAATGGACGGATTTTCTGTTAATCAAGGCGTAATTGTTATTGCTGCCACAAACCGTCCCGATATTCTCGACAATGCACTTCTGAGACCCGGAAGATTTGACAGGCAGGTTGTTGTTGATGTCCCCGATTTGCTGGGTAGAGAAGCAATTCTTAAGGTTCACGCACGAAACAAAAAGCTGGATCCCTCAGTTGATTTATCGGTAATTGCAAAAACAACAGCCGGTTTTACCGGAGCAGACCTGGCAAATTTACTTAACGAAGCCGCTTTGCTTGCCGCAAGATACAACCTCAGAACAATTGGTATGGAAGAAATTGAGAATGCAATGATAAAGGTTGTTGTGGGTACAGAGAAAAAGACACGGGTTATGTCTTTGAAAGAAAAGAAGCTGACTGCATTCCATGAAGCCGGTCATGCTGTGATATCAAAGCTTTTACCAAGCCAGGACCCTGTTCATCAGATTTC
>JAZNUS010000126.1:0-25275 GCA_045592485.1 Clostridia bacterium
TATAAAAGAGCTGAGAAAAGCTATTATTCCTGTGCGAAAAAACAGATTTTTTGAGCGAATAAGGAAACATAAATCCAATAAATTCCCAATAAATATGAGATGAAATTTCTTAAGTTGACGACATTGCCCACCAGGGGGAAGCCTCACACATCAGCCCAATTTCAAATTCACCGCTAAACCCCAATTTCCGAAGAAACTCCATTCAATCTTAACCGCATCTTAACCAAAAAAAATATATACTGATATGGTATAATGAGAAATTTTTTTGAGAGGTGCACAAATGACAGTATTTGACATTTTAACTATGATTGGCGGATTATGCCTGTTTCTTTTCGGCATGAATGTTATGGGCGATGCATTGGAGCGCAGAGCCGGAGGCAGCCTGAAAAAGCTCCTTGGAAAGCTTACCCAAAACAAAATTGCCGGATTTTTGACAGGTCTTGGCGTAACAGCTGTTATACAAAGCTCTTCTGCAACAACTGTTATGGTGGTGGGCTTTGTAAACTCCGGAATCCTTTCCCTTAAGCAATCCATCGGTGTTATAATGGGTGCAAACATCGGAACAACCGTAACAGCATGGATACTCAGCCTTGGCGGAATATCAAGTGACAACATCTTCGTTCAGCTTTTAAAGCCCGCATCCTTTACTCCCGTTCTCGCCCTTTTGGGAACGGCACTTTTGATGTTTGGCAAATCAAGCAAGAAAAAAGATACCGGAACTATTCTCCTTGGATTTGCCACACTTATGTTTGGTATGGACACAATGTCTTCGGCAGTGTCGGGTCTTGCAGATGTGCCGGCATTCCGTAATCTTTTCATAATGTTCAAAAATCCCGTTCTCGGAGTTCTGGCAGGAGCAATTCTTACCGCCATTATTCAGTCAAGCTCTGCATCTGTCGGCATTCTCCAGGCACTCTCTGTCACAGGTCAGGTTACATATGGTGCTGCAGTTCCAATTATTATGGGTCAGAACATCGGAACCTGCGTAACTGCTCTCCTATCTTCCTTCGGAACAAACAAAAATGCAAAACGCGCGGCTATTGTGCATTTGTCCTTTAATGTTGTCGGAACCATCATCTGGCTTTCCGTGTTCAGTCTTATTTCTGCAATTTTCACCCCGGCTATTCTTGATGAATCGGCAAGCCATCTTGGAATTGCTGTCGCACACTCAATGTTTAACATTGCATGCACAATTCTCCTGCTGCCAATGTCTTCGCTTCTTGAAAAGCTGGCAACAAAGCTTGTTCCTGACACTGACAAAAAGGACGAAACATCAGAGCTTGACGAAAGACTTCTTGTTACTCCGGCAATCGCTCTGGAGCGATGCAACTCACTTGTGCGTGAGATGGCAGAATCATCAGTTACGGCACTTAAAAACGGCTTGAATATGCTTACCAAATACAACGAAGACACCGCTCGTGAAATACGCGAAGCTGAAGAGAAAGCCGACCACTACGAGGATATTCTCGGAACCTATCTTGTTAAACTGAGCCGCAACAAAATCAGCGACAGCGACAGTGCCTCAATTTCAAAGCTTTTAAAGGTTATCGGTGATTTTGAAAGAATTTCAGACCACAGCATCAATATTCTGGAATCTGCCGAAGAGCTTATGGCCAAAGAGATGATGTTTACTCCGGATGCTCAGAAAGAGCTTGATGTTCTTTGCGGTGCAGTGTCTGAAATCCTGACACTTTCATATAAGGCTTTTGTCAGCAACGACCTGGCCTTCGCCCGTGATGTTGAACCCCTCGAGCAGGTAATTGACGGACTGAAAAAAATACTCCGTGACGGACACATCAGACGCCTTAAAGACGGAAGCTGTTCAATTGAAGCCGGATTTGTGTGGGCTGACCTTATAACCAACCTTGAGCGAACCTCTGACCACTGTTCCAACATTGCCGCATGTGTAATTGATGCATCGGAAAACAACATGAATGTTCATCAGTCTGTCAGAGATATGAAGTTTAACAGTGAATATTTTAAAAGCAAATTTTCTCACTATGCCGGGAAGTATTCAATTATATAACGAGAGAAGGTATAACCTTGAAGGAATATTTAGCAGGAATTGATGTTGGATCAACAACGGTAAAGTTGGTTATCCTCGACGATAATAAAAATATAGTTTTCAATAAATATCAGAGGCATCAGGCCCGTACAAAGGAAACTCTTCTGGAGCTTCTGACACAAGCCGCAGAAAAAATCGGAGAATGTGTGCTCAAATGTGCAATGACAGGCTCAGGAGCAATCAATCTTTCAAAGTTTCTTGATGTTGATTTTGTTCAGGAGGTTGTTGCAACCGCTAAAGCTGTTGAGTATTTTGAGCCGTCAACCGATGTTGCCATTGAACTTGGCGGAGAAGATGCAAAAATAATATATTTTACAAACGGTCTCGAAGAGCGTATGAACGGAGTGTGTGCCGGCGGTACAGGTGCATTTATAGATCAGATGGCATCTCTTTTACAAACCGATGCTTCCGGGCTTAATGAATTTGCAAAGGAATACGAAGAAATCTATCCCATTGCTGCTCGTTGCGGGGTTTTTGCAAAAACTGACATTCAGCCCCTTATAAACGAAGGTGCAACCAAGGCAAATCTTGCGGCGTCAATTTTTCAGGCTGTTGTAAACCAGACCATATCAGGTCTTGCCTGCGGAAAACCTATTCGGGGCAAGGTGGCATTTCTGGGCGGTCCTCTTCATTTTCTTACAGAGCTTAAAGAAGCATTCATAAGAACTCTCAGACTTACAGAGGAAACAACTGTTGACCATGAAAATTCACACCTTTTTGCATCAATCGGAGCGGCCCTGGAAGCAGAAAATGCAAAAGGAAACGAAATAAACAAGCTAATTGAAAAATTAAAAGAAAATACAAGCATAACATATGAAATGCCGAGGCTTGAACCCCTCTTTGAAACCGAAGAGGAATACCAAAGCTTTTCCAAAAGACACAAAACTGCTGTAGTTGCCAAGGAATCTCCCGAAAGCTACAGCGGAAACTGTTTTCTCGGAATTGATGCAGGCTCCACCACCACAAAAATTGTGCTTATTGGTGAAAAGGGGCAGGTGCTTTATTCTTTTTATTCAAACAATGACGGAAGTCCCATAGAAACTGCAAAGAGAGCATTTTCAGAGCTAATGACAAAGCTTTCTCCCGATGCAAAAATTGTAAGAAGCTGTTCAACCGGATATGGCGAAGCACTCTTAAAAGCAGCATTCTCCCTTGATGACGGCGAGGTTGAAACAATAGCCCATGCAACTGCGGCTGCCTTTTTCAATCCCGAGGTTGACTGCATTGTGGACATTGGCGGTCAGGATATGAAGTGCATCACCTTAAAGGATGGCTGCGTTGATTCGGTAATTCTGAACGAAGCCTGTTCTTCGGGATGCGGCTCCTTCATTGAAAATTTTGCATCGTCTCTCGGTCTTGGGGTGAATGAGTTTGCCGGGAAGGCTGTTTTTGCCAAAGCACCCGTGGACCTTGGCACAAGATGCACCGTGTTTATGAATTCGAATGTAAAGCAGGCACAAAAAGAAGGAGCAACTGTTTCAGATATATCGGCAGGGCTTGCATACTCTGTGGTAAAAAACGCCCTGTTTAAGGTTATCAAGCTTTCAAGTGCCCAAGAGCTTGGCAAAAACATTGTGGTTCAGGGCGGAACCTTTCATAACAAGGCAGTTCTCCGGGCTTTTGAAAAAATAACCGGAGCAAATGTGATTTGCCCTGATATTTCGGGGCTTATGGGTGCATTTGGTGCTGCACTTATTGCAAAAGATAACTATAACGGTCAGGAAACATCGATGCTTTCGCCCCAAGAGATAACAAATCTTAAATACACCTCATCCTCCCTGAGATGCAAGGGTTGTTCAAACAACTGCATGATGACAATAAACAAGTTTTCAAACGGAAACAAATACATAAGCGGCAACAAATGCGAAAAAGGGCATTCAAATCCTGATGCAAACAATCCTCCGGAGAGGGCACCAAACATTTTCGAATACAAACGCCACAGAATTTTCGGTTATGCACCATTAAACGAAAAAGATGCCGAAAGAGGCATCATCGGAATTCCGAGAGTGCTTAACATCTATGAAAACTTTCCTTTCTGGGCAACATTTTTCAAAGAGCTTAAATTCAGAGTTGTGCTGTCCCCATTTTCTGACCGCAGAATCTATGAGCTTGGAATGGACACCATTCCCTCTGAGTCGGAATGCTATCCGGCAAAGCTTGCTCACGGTCATGTTAAATGGCTTATTAATAACAAGGTTACAACCATTTTCCACCCCTGTGTTTTTTATGAACACAAGGAGGTTAAAAAAGCTCAGAACAATTTTAACTGTCCCATGGTGGTTTCCTATGCTGAAAATCTGAAAAACAACATAGATGAAATCAATGACGGCTCAATAAAATATATACGGCCCTTCATATCCTTTGCAAACGAAAAAAATCTTACAAAACGATTGACAGATGTGTGTCGGGAGCATTGGGGTATTGACGGCGACGAGGTTAAAAAAGCTGTTGGCAAAGCATGGATTGAGCAAAACTGTGCAAAGAAAGATATCCGTGCAGAAGGAAAGCGGATTCTTGACAAAATGACAGCGGAAAACAAACGCGCAGTCGTTCTTGCGGGAAGACCTTATCATATTGACCCGGAAATAAACCACGGCATTCCCGAAATGATAGCTTCATATGGGTTTTATGTGTTTACGGAAGATTCTCTCCCGATTGATTTTATTCCAAAAAGACCTCTGCGAGTTGTGGATCAGTGGGTGTATCATTCGCGCCTTTATTCTGCCGCGGAATTTGTGGCAAAACGAAACGACCTGGAGCTTATTCAGTTAAATTCCTTCGGGTGCGGTCTTGATGCAGTGACAACAGACCAGGTCAGCGAAATTTTGTCAATGAGCAACAAAATGTACACTCTGCTTAAAATTGACGAGGTGAACAACCTTGGGGCAGTTAGAATAAGAATAAGAAGTCTTATTGCTGCCATAAAATTAAGAGAGCGCAGCGGCATAACCTCACGGTATAAATCGCCGGACTACAAACGCACCGAATACACAAAACAAATGAACGATCAGGGCTACACAATTATTGCACCGCAGATGAGCCCCCTGCATTTTAAGATTGCAGAGCCTGTTTTCAGAAAATACGGATATAATGTTGTGATTCTTGACAATGACAACCGCAGTGCCATAGACACAGGTCTTAAGTTTGTAAACAACGACGCCTGCTTCCCTTCTATGACTGTTGTAGGGCAAATTATGGAAGCTGTTTTGTCAGGAGATTACAACACAGACAGACTTGCAATTTTTATGACTCAGACCGGCGGCTGCTGCAGAGCCAGCAACTATGTGAGCTTCATTCGCCGTGCTCTTGAAAAAGCAGAGCTGTCCCACATTCCCGTAATTTCACTGAACTTCAACGGTATGGAAAAAAACAAGGGCTTTAAGTGGAAGCCGGCTTTTATTGCAGATATAATAAAGGCTGTGATATGCGGAGACCTTTTCATGAAATGTCTCTACCGTACAAGGCCCTATGAGCTTATTGACGGCAGTGCCGATGAACTGTACCGCAATTTAAATGAGCTTGTAATTGATTCTCTTATTAACAAAAAAAGCGAATTAAGCTATAGCGAGGTTTGCAAAAAGATTGTGGATGAATTTGACAAACTGCCCATTGATGAAGCTCTGAAAAAGCCAAGAGTCGGAATTGTGGGTGAAATTCTGGTTAAATATATGCCCCTTGCAAACAATCATCTTGTGGAGCTTCTGGAAAATGAAGGAAGCGAAGCTGTGGTTCCTGACCTTATGGACTTTTTCGCCTATTCTGTTTACAACAATCACTATCAGGCAGATTATCTGGGAGGCAAAAAAACAAAGCATTTAATTGCCGATGTAATTCTTGGTGTGATTGAAAGATACAGACGCCCGGCAATTGCCGCACTTGAGGCAAGCAACCGATTTGCTCCGCCGGTTCCCATAGATGAAATTGCAAAGCTTGCAAAGCCGATTATTTCAATTGGCAACCAATACGGCGAAGGTTGGTTTCTGACAGGAGAAATGGCAGAGCTTCTTATGTCGGGGGTTCCGAACATTGTGTGTATTCAGCCCTTTGGCTGTCTTCCGAACCATGTTGTCGGAAAGGGCGTCATAAAAGAGCTGAAACGCATGTACCCATATGCAAACATCACGGCAGTGGATTATGATCCCGGTGCCAGTGAAGTGAATCAGCTTAACCGCATAAAGCTGATGCTGGGAACGGCTCAAAAAAAGCTGACACAAGAAAACAAGCTTTGTGAAACACTTCAAAACAGTAATTTATGATATTGTAAAATTACCTATAATATAGTATAATGGAAAGGATGTTAATTCTGATGGAATTTTTAATTCAACTTTTTCTGCTCTGTGTGGGATTTGTAATGCTGGTAAAAGGTGCCGACTGGTTTGTTGACGGTTCATCGGGAATCGCTGCAAAATTTAAAATCCCACAGCTTGTAATCGGTCTTACGATTGTTGCTATGGGAACAAGTGCGCCGGAGGCGGCGGTAAGCATAACCGCGGCACTAAAGGGCAATGCTGAGATTACAGTTGGAAACATTGTGGGAAGTAACATTTTAAACATTCTCATAATTTTGGGACTTTCCTCACTGATTACTCCCCTGGCAGTTGCAAAATCAACTATGCGTGTTGAAATTCCCATTATGATTGCCATAACTCTGTTGCTTTTAGCTATTGGCTACAACGGTACAATAGGTCTTTTGGAAGGTATTCTTCTTCTGGCTATTTTCATAAGCTATCTTGCTTATCTCTTTGTGATGGCAAAAAAAGACAGAGACAAGACAAAAGAGCCTGCAGAGGAGATATCCATTTTAAAGGCGCTGATATGTATTGTTATCGGTCTTATTCTCATTGTATGGGGAAGCAATGTCACTGTTGATGCCGCAACAAAAATCGCCAAGGTCCTTGGACTCAGCGAAAGATTTATCGGTCTTACAATTGTTGCTCTCGGAACATCACTGCCCGAGCTTTTCACATCGGTGTCTGCCGCAAGAAAAGGCAATGCGGACATTGCTATCGGAAACATTGTGGGAAGCAACATTTTCAACATATTGTTTGTTATCGGTATTTCCGCATCAATTATCCCCGTCCCCTTTGCAGCAGGGTTCCGTTTCGACACAATTGTTGCAGTTATTGCAGCTCTCATTCTCTGGGTCTGTCCCCTGAAGGACTTAAAGCTCAAACGCTGGGCGGGCGTGCTTATGCTCGTTTCATATGCAGTGTACTTTTCACTAATCTGGTAAACAGGAGTTTTACACAATGTCACACATTTTCTCATCAATCAAAGAGTCGCTTTCTTCGGTTCTTCCGATAGCGATTATTGTCCTGATTCTTTCAGTCACCTGCGCTCCCCTTGACGCAGGTGTTCTTGTGCTGTTTTTGTTCGGAACAATACTTTTGATTATGGGAATGAGCTTTTTTACAGTTGGTTCAACAATTTCCATGGAGCCTTTGGGCGACGGAATAGGAAAATCTCTCAGCAAAGGCAAATATATACTTATTCCTCTTGTGATATGCTTTGTTCTCGGACTCCTGATCACCATATCCGAACCGGATTTGCAGGTGCTTGCCGAGCAGGTTCCAACAATTCCAAATAGCATGCTTGTGATGTGTGTGGGGGTTGGTGTGGGACTGTTTCTCAGCATTACTCTTGTGCGAAACAAAAAAGAAATTCCTCTGAGAACCCTTCTTTTGGTTTTCTATATTGTGATTATTGCACTTTCGTTCTTTGCTCCTGAAGAATTTGTTGCAACTGCTTTCGACTCAGGTGGTGTGACAACGGGGCCCATTACCGTTCCGTTTATTATGGCTCTGGGTGCCGGTCTGGCATCGGTTAAAAAAGGCAAGCACACAGGTGAACAAAGCTTTGGTCTGGTTGCTCTTTGCAGCATCGGTCCCATTCTTTCGGTACTTCTGTTGAGTATTTTTTACAAACCTCAGCCTGCTACATCGGCATATGAAATAACCAAGATTCTCACCACACAGGACGCTTTCAGACAGTTCATCCACTCTCTGCCGGTTTATGCCGAAGAGGTTGCAGGAGCATTTGTTCCGATTGTTATACTTTTTGTAATTTATCAGGCAATAACAAGGCGATTTCACATTCATCACATTTTAAAAATGTCTGTAGGATTTGTGTACACATACATTGGTCTTGTAATGTTTCTGACAGGTGCCAATGTGGGCTTTATGCCTGCAGGGCGACTGATTGGTGCAAGCATTGGTGCAGGCTCATTTAAGAATATGCTTGTGCCAATAGGCATGGTAATGGGATATTTTGTGGTATCTGCCGAGCCTGCAGTTCACTCTCTCAAAAGACAGGTAAGTGAAATCACGAAGGGTTCAATTTCACAAAAATCTGTTGCTGTAGCCCTTTCAGTGGGAGTTTCGGTTTCTGTGGGAATCTCAATGCTGAGAGTTATCACAGGCATTCCCATAATGCCGTTCCTTATTACCGGCTACGCAGTATCTCTTGTTATAAGCTTTTATGTTCCCCACATCTACACAGGCATTGCTTTTGACTCCGGCGGAGTTGCCAGCGGTCCCATGACTTCAACATTTATGCTTCCCTTTGCAATGGGTGCCTGTGAGGCGATAGGCGGAAATGTGATGACCGATGCTTTTGGAATTGTGGCAATGATAGCAATGACTCCCCTTATCACCATTCAGGTTCTGGGATTGTATGAACGAAACAGACATATGCAGAAAATCAGGAAGCTTCACACGGAAATCAGTATGGTTAAAGACGACATCATATACTTTGATGAGGAGGGGGATTTGAGTGAATAAGCGGATAATGGCGCTTTTGTCCATTGTGGAAAGGGACAAAGGCAAAAAACTCATAAAGGCATTGGAGAACATGAATATAAGAATGAATTTCCAATGTGTAGGCTTTGGTACAGCCCCCACCGAAATGATGGATATATTCGGACTTGGGTCCAACGATAAAGACATTGTCATAAGCCTTGCCGCCGAAAGTGCAGTGAAGGATATGATGGCAGACTTCGGAACAGCATTTCAGAGCCACACAAAATACGGCGGACTTATGGTAATTCTTACAACAAGTGCCGCAGGCAGAGTGCTTACGGAGCTGCTTAGCTATAATATTGACGCTGTATCAGAGAGAGGAGACGGAGCTATGAAAAACGAACATCACAATAACCTTATTATAATATCCCTGAACGAAGGCTATGCAGACAGCGTGATGCAGGTGGCACGAAAGGCAGGAGCCACCGGCGGCACGGTTATAAAGGGCAGGCTTGCCGATATGGAAAACATTACGGAGCTTGAAAATCTTCAGATTGATGAAGAAAGGGAAATTCTCGTTATTCTTGCTCCCCTGAAAACAAGCAGGCAGATTATGGAAGATGTGAACAGGGAATTTGGCATTCATTCAAAAGCCAACGGCATTATAGCCGCCATTCCAACAGAAAAAGCATATAAGATTTAACAAACACAGAAAAATGTATTTAAAAAGCCGAAACCATCTTTAGTGATGATTTCGGCTTTTCAGGTTTCAGCATCCAATACTTTTCAGCCAGTTTTTAAGATTTTCAGTCCAGAATTTTGTATATTCAAGATAGCAAGCCGGCTTATTACCGTTTGCAAGACCTACACCATGACCGCCATCGGCAAAGGTGTGAAGCTCAAAGGGAACCTTGTATCTCGAAAGTGCCGATGCCATGAGAAGGGAATTTTCAACAGGCACGGAAATGTCTCCCACAGCATGGAAAAGAAATGTGGGAGGCGTGTTGCTGTCTACATTTTTATCTATTGAAAGCTCAACAGCAGTTTGAGGCTTAAGGTCATCGGACAGGTTTTCAAAGCTTCCCCGATGAGCATATTCCGCAAAAGAAATAACCGGATAGCAAAGAATCATAAAATCGGGCTTTGAGGATTCCTTGTCTATCTCATCCTGAGGCTCATAGCCAAAATCTCCTTTGAATGTGCCTACACTTCCTGCAAGATGTCCACCTGCAGAAAAGCCCATGATACCAACCTTTTCATAACCATATTCCTTGGAAAGACTGCGTGCAAGACGCACCCCTCTTCTGCCGTCGGTAACAGGTACAGGATGACGGTAGGGAGAGTGGCGGTAGTCAAGGATAAAAGCCGACATGCCAATTGAGTTGAACCATTCGGCAATTTGCTCACCCTCGTGAATACGGGCACGGTGGGTGTAGCCTCCCCCCGGAATTACAACAATACAGGTTTTGGCACCATCTGCAATATAGGGAGTCAGTGTCGGAACAAAGCCGTCCATCAGGGTCTCATCATAAAAAGGTACCTTGTCTTTTTCCCATAAATTCATAGTATCACCATTTCCTTTTTCATTTATTTTTCTTATTGAAGTCTTAGCCTTAGCAATGAATGACCGGAAACTCTACCCTTCCGGCTGATTTGATGCTTTTATTTAAAGCTTATGAGACGATTGCCCTTATATTTCAAAGTTCCTTTTTGCTTCAGAGTGTAGCTTCCGTATGAAAACTCCGAAACATTAAATGACATTCTTTTGCCCTTTGCTTCGAATACGACAACATAATTCTGCGATCCCATGCTTTCGGGATATTTTGAAACATGGTTTGGTTTATATTTATCAACAACCTGAGCTTTAATGATTTTAACGGAAGCGAATCTTTGAGAGACAACTCTTTTTGCAGCCAGAAAACCAATTGCAAAAGTGAAAATCACGGAAATTATGAGTACAATATTATTCAGTATTTCAATCACTTCCCTTCAAAAATTTAAAAGTATTTTCATAGCACAAAGATATGACAACTGTTTAATACAGATGCAAGTCTTTAATTATAGAATAAATATCAAATGTTAATTACAAGGTTTTTATTTCTCATAAATTTCTCCTGTTATTTGTCTCAAAGAATTAACAGTTCTGAAAAATCATTAATATAATGGTGCGATACAGTTTTAATTTCTTCGATATATTCGTCAGAGGAACTGTCATACACACCACAGGTTTTTATCCCGGACAAGGATGCCGTTTTTACTGCATTGAAATTGTCATCGAGAAAGAGGATTTCTTCAATAGATTTGCCGATTTTTTCAGCCGACATTTTGTAAATTTCAACATCGGACTTTGTTGTTGAAAAATCGTCACAGGACCACACATTTGTGAACAAATCATAAATACCAAGCCTTTTAAGACAAACATCTAAAACCGAATGAGGACTTGCAGTTAAAACATTAAGGTCTGCTCCCATGTCCTTTAATTTTCTTAAGGTTTCAACAACATTTTTCTTTGCAGGAATATTTTTGGCATATTCATCATAGGCATATTTATTCATAAGGCTTAAAATTTCTTTTTCAGAAAGTTTAAGTCCGAGCTTTTCTCTGAAATATGCGGCAGTGCCTCTATAGCCGAGGGGTGTTATTATTTTTATGATGTCACTTTCATATTTAATGTTATTTTCATCAAGAATCCTCAGCATTACCGCCACAAATGACGGCATAGAGTCAACCAGGGTTCCGTCAAAGTCAAACAGGTATGTGTTGTATTTCATTTTGTTTCCTCCGGTAGTTAATTGCATTATTGCACACATTTTAAATTTCAGAAAAAGCTACTTGCAGTTGACAAGGGATTTACCCTCCCACTCTCTGGGAATGGTAATGTTCATTATGTCAGCTATCGTGGGAGCTGTATCTAAAATACTTACATCCTTCAATTCCTCGCCGGGGATGAATTTTTTACCAAGATAGAACTGCGGAATTGTCATATCCTCAGGCATATCGGTTCCGTGAGATCTTTCGTGACCGCCGTGATCGGCAGTGATAATGATGGTGTATTCATCTTCAAATTCGTTGATAACCTTTTTCACATTATCGATGGCACAGCTTATGTAGTCAAGATAGGTATCGGTCATCCACCCTGAGTCGTGACCGCCTTTTTCATCGGTTTCAACCATATAAAGAAAAACAAAGTCAGGTTTTTTGATTTTTATGTAATTAATTGCTCTGTCAGCAAGAATGCCATCTGAATGGTCAAATGAATATGCATTAATATACTCCGAAGCAGCAAGAGAACCGGGGCGACCTATTTCACGCAGAGGTTCCCAGCCATAGTACATAGCGGCGGTTTTTCCGGCAGCCTTGATCTGTTCAAAAAGTCCGCTGACAGGTCTCACAGGAGTAACATAGGTGTTTGATGTTGTTCCATGTCTTTCAGGGGGAACTGAGTGAAACATTGAAAGATGACACGGAAGAGTTATTGACGGGAAAACCGTTCTGCCGTTAAAGGTGTAGGATGATTTCTTTATAAGCTCGTCAAGATATGGATTTCCGCATTGCTTCAGACCATCAGGTCTCATTCCGTCTATTGATATAAGAATAGCTTTACTCATTTTAAAACACCTCAGATTAATTTAAAATTCTTTCCATTTCATCACCAAGTCGTTTTGCCATACACCAGAAACCAAGGTCTGTTGGGTGGCAACGGTCAACAAGACCTTCATCCTTGGCTTCGCCAAGAAGC
The DNA here is from genome assembly GCA_045592485.1 of Clostridia bacterium. Taxonomy (GTDB): domain Bacteria; phylum Bacillota; class Clostridia; order UMGS1810; family UMGS1810; genus RGIG1828. The sequence goes on from JAZNUS010000126.1 coordinate 12,542, forward strand.
TCTGAACCGGGAATGAAATAGACATTTTTATCGCCCTTGGCAATTGCTGTGTTATAGGTATTCCTTATGATTTCAACTCTCTTTTCTTCTTCCTCTGTAAGAATAACACGAGGTCTTGACATCATAATAACAGGAATATCGGGATGTGCCTCTCTCACTGCATTAAAAAGCTTTGAGTGAGTTTTCTCAAGATGTTCCACTGTTGGAGCATTGTAGTCATAATCCATAACAAACATGCTCATTTCAAGATTTTTGATATAGTCAATCATTTCGTCCTCTGCTTTTCCGTTGCCGGAGAATCCGAGATTCACAAAATCCTGATTGAAGCGACGGGAAATAATTGCCTGATATGCCATACCTGCTCTTGATGCACATCCGCCCTGAGTTATGGACGAACCATAATATACAACGGGCTTATCGTTGTAATAAGGAGGTGCTTCTTCAACCCTTGCATCATCCGCAAGAGCAATATATACTTTTTTCACATCACTGTAGAGAGGCATATTTATTGTTATATCCCTCATTTTTCTTGTACCGAAATCACGGATTGCATCGTAGCCCTCAACATCTGAAAGAAGCGGAATAAATGTGCCCCAATAGTTCTGAGTGCCGTCTTCGTTTACATAGATATCCATGCCTGCAGAGCCTGTGTAGGGAAAATGTTCCATTTTGCTCATATTTTCCATTTCAGTGTGGACAATGACATAGTCAGAATCAGTCATAAAACGGATTCTGCCCCCTGCGGTGTTGGTGTGGAGCCAATGAACACCGGGACTTACACTTTTAGCCACATCATCAGGCATACGGCGGTATAGTCTGCCCTCACGAATTAGTCCGTAAACCTTGAAGGGAGCCTCATCTGCATCGTAGAATTTCATATTGTTTTTTTGAAAATCTCTTGATACCTGAAAATTCTGGTCAACATCTTTAATGTCGGGCTTTTTTTCTTCCTCGGGTTTTAAAAGCTCAATCATCATCATAAGAGCTCTAGGAAGATGGAAGGGGTCTTTAACAGGAAGTGCCGCAGATTCGCCTACATTTCCGTCATTGTCAAGCCAGTTGTACCATTCGCCGTGGCCGCTGGGATAGTTTTCATACACAAATTTGTTGAGTCGTTTGTGAACATCTGCAAACCATTCATCACCTGTATATTTATAAGCATAAAGAGTAGCAACAAGGGTTTCAAGCTGAACCCACCATGGCTTATAGGTTGGTTTACCCCAGAAGCAGGGCTCTTTGCCGTCAATATCAAGAGCAAGAATAAGACCGCCCTTTTCCTTGTCTTCGGCAAGCTCAATGTGTCTTCTGATTATGCTGATGCATTTGTCGATGCACTCCTGTTCCTTTTTATCCTCGAAAATGTTTATCAGAAACCACATACATTCAATTGCATGACCGGGCACGCAGGCTCTGCCTGCAGGAATGTCAACAAATTCACCGTCAAGAGTTACAAATTCCAAAACGGCATCTTTTTCTTTAACATAGAACTGATTGAGAACCTCAAGAGCGAGCTTGTGGCCAATGTAGCAGATTTCAATGTTGTTTGTTGCCTTACCAAGCTGATAATAGAAATAGGAGAAAATCATATTGACACCGTGGGTTTTCATACCCTCGGGAATCACATAGGGAGCAACGCTGTAGGAGCCGGGGGTGTTGATGCGTCGATAGGTGTTTTCATAGGTTTCGAGTGCTATTTGTTTTGCTCTTTCGTCACCTGTTGCAACATAGTATTCGGTCATACCGATTAAAACAAAGCCATCTACATAGATACTGATGTCACCGTCCAGAACATTTCCGTTTTCATCAAAACGATAGAGCCACTTGCCGTTTTCATCTCTTCCCGTTTTCAAAAGATAGTTAAAAAGACCTGTTGCAGCATCAAGATATTCCTGCTTTTTTTCAATGCGGTTATAAAGAGCCGAAAAAGTCCAGAGTGCTCTGCCCTGAGACCATATGTAGCGTTCCTTTGAAAGAACAGTTCCGTCTTCGTCGATACAGTTGTTTATTGCGCCGGAAGGATCTATGGCATTTTTAAGCCAGAAAGGCATTACCTCATTTTTGAGAGTGTTTAAATATTGCTCATAATAGCCTTTGAATTTTGTTTTCATGATGAACTCCTTTTACTTATGATATTTTTCATTATTGTTTATTTTAAAGGCTCTGTAAATCTGTTCACAGAGTATAACTCTCATCAACTGATGGGGAAAGGTCATTTCAGAAAAGCTAAGGCGGAAATCACTTCTGTTTTTAACTGAGATATCAAGGCCAAGAGAGCCTCCGATTACAAAGTCAACGGTGCTTTTGCCCGAAAGCATAAGCTCTGACATTTTAGAGGCAAGCTTTTCGCTGGACATTCCCTTCCCTTCCACACATAGTGAAAAAACATAGTCATCGGGAGCGATGCATTTAAGGATTTTTTCGCCTTCTGTACGAAGAATTTTTTTCTCTTCAGCATCGGATGCATTGTCGGGAATTTTTTCATCGGAAAGCTCTGTGATGTTAAATGAACAAAAGCGTTTCAGCCTTTTTGAATACTCATCAATTGCATCTTTAAAAAATTTTTCTTTTAGCTTCCCAACACAAATTATGTTAATTTTCATTTGCATTCTCCATAATCAATTTTTTTGCAAAAACCTTCAGCTTTTCAAAATCGTTTTCACATTGGTCTGATATCACCAGCTCAAGAAGCTTGTTCATTATATCACCGATAACAGGACCTCTCTTTACTCCGAGAGCTATCAGGTCGGAACCGGTGAACTTCATTGATTTGAGAGTTACACAAGGGTTCAGCTCTTTCTGAGTATTGTAGCATTTAATAAACTCATCGTATTTAAAGCCGGAACAATGAACCTTTTTAAGCTTTGAGAGCTTCACTATGAAATCATCGTCATATTTCCCCATTAAATGTCTGATAAACACTTTGTCGCACAAAAGCTCTTTTTGAGATAGCCAATTAAGCTCACTCACCTCAAAAAGACTTTTATTGTCGGGCTTTAAGCTATTCATAAACTTTCTGACTTTGGAGTTTTCAAATCCGAACAAAAGCGAAGCAAGCCTGAGTGATGAATCGGCAGGAAGCAAACAGGTTTTTTTACTGTTTGCAACGAACCTTTCAATGTCGTTTGCAATCATTGGAAAAACAGTTTCGAAAACATCGGAATATTTTTCGGCAATTTCCTTTGCACGCACACCGCAAACAAGCTTTTTAAGCTCTGTGTAGATTCTTTCTGCTGAAATGTTCTTCAGAAGGTTCTTGTTTTTGTGAATGCTGTCAGATGTATCTTTTTCAATATCAAAATCCAAAACAGAAGAGAATCTGAGAGCACGCATAATCCGGAGTCCGTCTTCGTTGAAGCGCTTGTCAGCTTCGCCAACACAGCGAATGATTTTTGAAGCGAGGTCATCAATACCGCCAAACATATCCACAAGACCATCTTTCGGACTGTAAGCAAGGGCATTTACCGTGAAATCTCTTCTTGAAAGGTCCTCGTGAATGTTTCGTGTATAGGAAACACTCTCGGGGCGACGATTATCAAGATATTCGCCGTCTATGCGATATGTGGTTATTTCAACATTTTCACCTTCCGAAACAACAGTCACTGTTCCATGCTTGATTCCGGTTTCTATGATACGGTAATTCTTGAAAACAGAGAGCATTTCATCGGGCAAGGCATTGGTTGTCAGGTCAAAATCGTGAGGTGTTTTACCCATCATTGCATCACGAACACAGCCACCCACAAGGTAACCTTCAAAACCGTTATTATAGAGCTCCTCAAGAACTGTCGTAATGTATGCAGGAACAAATATTTCCATAACCTCACCTCTTCTATGATTATATAAAAGAAAGCATATAATTTCAATAACAAAAATGACCGAAAATAATGTTTCATATCTTCATTTATGGTAATATTTATGTTTTGTATATTAAAATCTCTTGCAATTTAAATAATAATATGCTATAATCTGAATAATTTAATAACTATACTGCCACCGGGTAGTCGATGCTTTGAGCATTCGTTCGTATATCGTTAGGTCTTTGAAGATATACTTGCGGATGTTTATTTTTTTTGGAGGCTGATTATGAATAGATTTAAAAATTACTTTTCAAAAAGTGACATTGCTTTGTGGGTTTCATCCGTGGCACTAATCATCATTTCTTTTTGTCTGTTTGACAGAGAAAGTTATCTAACCCTCAGTGCATCTCTGATTGGTGTGACATCACTCATTTTCAACGCAAAGGGGAACCCCTTCGGTCAAGTTCTGATGATAATTTTCAGCTTGCTTTACGGAATAATCTCATATACATTTTCCTACTACGGAGAAATGATAACATATCTGGGTATGACAATGCCAATGGCTGTTTTTGCTCTTGTTTCATGGCTCAGAAACCCATTTAACGGCAACAGGTCAGAGGTCAGGGTAAACCCTTTATTATCAATTAATGAAAAAATCCTGATGTGGTTTGTAACAGTCCTGGTCACCGCCATTTTTTATTTCATACTGAAACATTTCAACACTTCATATATCATTCCAAGCACCTTGTCTGTTACAACAAGCTTTCTGGCTGTTTATCTGACCTTTCGCAGAAGCCCTTATTTTGCGTTGGCATATGGTGCCAACGACATTGTGCTGATTGTGCTGTGGATACTGGCAAGCTTCCATAACACACGCTACATTTCTGTGGCAGTGTGCTTTGTTTCATTTCTTTTCAACGATATCTACGGTTACATGAGCTGGAAAAAGATGCTTAAAAGACAGAATAAACAATGATTCGCATTTGTTTTTTATATGCTCACTTATATTTGATTTGCTTGTTTGATAAAGCTCGGTAATTTGTGCCTGCGTAAGCCACAAATCATCTTCAAAAAAAACAAACAGAAACTTTTGTTATTCCGTTGTCATTCCAGACCAAGCTTTTGTAATCTCATCTGTAAGAATAGCATATTCCACACCTTTTTGAACCCCGTGCTTGTCCCATTCGTCCGTCAAAGCATTACGCACTCTGATAGATAAAATCCTTTGATGTATCCATTCGTCACTGCAGCCTTTCTTTTGATAAGTTTCTATCGCCCGGTCAATTGCAAGTTCGGGATCGATTGTTTCATCAATTCTCTCTTTTCCAACTTCAGCAAGCCACATCTTGAAAGGTTCTGCTTTAGGTGACGGAATAGATTGAATTATACGAAGAATTCCGGCAACATCTGCTGCTTGTATTTTTCTTTTCTTGCCATCCAAAGCAATCATTTCAACAGGGGTACAAATTGTACCCCACTTGGAATTAAGTTCAGCATCTCGGCTTCGCATCTTTTTTATGTATTGCTTAACATCGTTGCTGTCAGTTAATATTTCGACTACATCGCTGACAGAAAAATACCATTCTTCTGTTTCTTCGTTCCAAGCAGTTCTTATTCTTTTATCTTCAAATATTTGTATTTTATTATCCATATGTATAACCTCCATAAAAGAGTTTTATCACAATATATTTTTGTCCCTTGTATATCAAAGTTTATAAAGACTGCACAATCTGGATGCCATTTTTTAGTAGCAGTTCGTGTCAGGTTAAGACCAAAAATAAATTAAAAAAATATAATTAACAATGGCATGGTGATTATACATCCTACCGTTGTAATTGCATTAATAGCTGTTGCATAATAAGAATCTTTCCCATAAATTTGAGAAAACTGCATAACTGTCGACGCTGCAGGGGTGATACTAGCAAGATAGGATATAAGCATTACAGTATCAACATTAGGTATTCTCACAATTAACGAAATGCCTTTCAGCAAAAACATAATTATAACAGGACATATCACGAGTCGTGCTATCATTACAAAATATAGTCTTTTAAATTTCAGCATTTTCTTAAAATCCACACTTGCCGCAAGCATTCCTGCTATAATCATCCCCGCAGGAGCCAACATTGCACTCATTGAAGAAGTTATTTCTCCAATGAAGTTTGGCAATCTTAATCCCGAAAACATTATAACAAAACCTGAAATTACCGCAAGCATATTTACATTAAGTAATATCTTTTTAAGGCTTATTTTTTGGTCAGAGAATAATCTCACTCCATGCGTCCACAAAAACACCAGTTGAACAATTAAATATGCACTACTGTAAATCAGCCATTCTTCGCCCAAAACATAAGTTACGATAGGAACGATAAGGTTGCCTGCATTTGAATACATAATTGATGCACGTTCTACATTTATTGCTTTAAAATATTTTTTCAAAATACAATCTAACACCAAGAGCACAATATGTATTAGAACAGCTACAAAAAAAGCAACTATAAGTCCCATCACAATATCATTGGTCATTTCTATATTAAAGGCATTGATAATTACTGCAGGCATAAATAAATATAGTGACAGTTTCGACAACACTGCACTATCTTCACTTTTCACCAGCTTTGCTCTTACAAGAACAAAACCTAATATCATTATAAGAAACAATTGCAATATTTTGTACAATAGCAACTGCGCTATCATTTATTGTCATCCTTTCATTGTTTTTTCGACATCTTTCGACACTCTTTATATAAAGACTGTATAATCTGGATGCCGCTTATAAAATGAATAATTAATAATGAATGATGAATAATTGTGGTTGAAAATCCCTTTGCGATTTTCTTCATTAATTTTTCATTATTCAATATTCATCAGCGTAGCGGCTTCATTATTCATTAATTTCATCTATTTGATGAAATCTTTATAGGCTCGTGTCAAGACCGGTGAACAGTGAATAATAGGACCTACTATTTTCACCCTGACATTTTTCATCAGAACCCGCAGGAATGTTAGATTTTCCTGCCCGATATGTAAATATTAAGATCGGCAAACTATTATATTAAATTTTGATACTCTTAACATACCAAGCCACAACAAAGCTGTCCTTGGATGCTTGATTGTGTATTACTTTAAATCCACTACACAATTTTTATATATTGGTTTTAATGACGATAATCCGTCCCAAACAAAAATTTTCAAAGTATCTGCAGTTTCCATATTTGCTATCAAATTTTCAAACTCATTTTTTCCAACAACTAAATCTACAGTAGATGGTTTTAACTCGGTTAATTTTTCTTTCTCATATAAAGCAACTAAAAGTTGAACATCGTTCATTGCAGTAGAAGTATAAACAACCAACTTATTATTAACTTCGTCAAACTGAACCCACTCGTCTTTAGTTAAAACCTTTGCATACAATATTGCATCTTGGGAATAGGCTGCACTCTCGTCTGCGTGAGTATTGAATTCTTTATCTGTATAAATACCCATAATCATATAATTGGGGTTTTGAGTCATACTCAGGAATGTAACTGTGGAGCCTTTTAAAATTCTATCAATGACAACTACATCTTCATCATCTGTCAGATAAAGAATTTCACAAGTGTTTTCAGTAAACTTTGCAGTCAAGGTTGTTTCTTCTGCCACCTGGAAACGATATGTTGCTTCATTTGTTACCAAAGTTTCACCATTGTACCAACCAATGAATGTTTCATTTTCAAAAGGTGTTGCTGTAAGCTGTGCATATTCCCCCTTTAACAGCGAGCCACCACCTGATGCATTACCATTACCCTCTGCTACAGGAGTAATTGCAACAGGCAAAGCATTTTCTATCACTTCTGGTTCTTCAACTGTTACAGAATTAGATGTCAGAGTATAGGTTGCAATCTCTGTTTCATTAAGATTTTCAGCAGTACCGGTCAATGTATCATCTTTTTTCATTGTCATCTTATTATAATTGATAACTCTTATTTCGCCGGTATCAACATTTTGCTCCTGGACAGAATATGTAACCTCTCCATCGTCAGTTGCAATAATTTCTGTTCGATACTCCTCATCAGTCGGCAAATATATAACCTTTTGTCCGTTTTCATCCACATATGCAACGATAGAACTATCTTCAATGTCTATTACTTCGTTGTTTCTGATTGCAGCAACTAAATTATTGTTACTGTCATATACTTCTATGTCTACAGGGCAGTTCAGACACATTTTTCTTGTGTTTCGTAAATACTTTGATGGCTGTGTAGAGTCGAGCCAAGCAAGACAAAGTTCAGGAAAATGAACATTAGGAAGTATGTTTAAATTACCTAACAAAGTCTCCAGACTACCGTTGTTCAAAAGATACGAAAAAAGTTCGACTAAGCCATCAAAAGCTTCATCACTAATATTGATTGACATTCTTTTGAATGTTCCTTTTACCGTGCTGCGAAGCAATCCTATTTTTTCTCCTTGAGTCAGTTTATCTATGCCTTCAAATAAACTTTTAAAAGGGTTAAGTCTGCTCATAAGCTCATCCACAAAAATTTCGCCAAATTTATCAGCTTTTTCCTGGCCCATTATCTCTGTGCCAAAGAAAACCAAAGCATCTTCCAAATGCTCATTGTAATATTCGGGAGATTTAAATGTCGTTGCCAGATTGTCAATCACATTTTGCAGAAAATCATCCATTGTCTGCTTTGAATTTTTCTCTTTTAAATAAAATCCATAATAGGGATATGCATGGTCTAACGACCAGCTTATTTTATAATTATCAAATTGTTCAATAACAGGTGCGCGCCATGACACATAATCATGACCTGCATACTCGTCAAAATATGTGTACATATTACCTACGAGCGATTTGAAATCAGAATTTGTTCGTGCGGTTGGCAGATAATAGGTAATACCATATCTTCCATAGTTCCATTTTTCTGGTGCAACCATTGGAACAAAATCGTTCTGATTCACAATGCTGAAAATATTATTATATTTTTCATTGTTTTTATCAGCTGCTCGTGTTCCTGCAGGTGTTTCAAAACAGTATGCATATATATTTTCAGGTTTAACCTCTATGATTTTTGTAGGATCTGTATTTGTTCCATTCAAAGCTAAGCTGTGGGTATCAAGATATGCCGCCGTAAGATTTGTTGTCGCTGCAGCACGGCTAAAACCTGTTATCCAGATTTTAACATTCCCACTTATGTCAGCATTTCTTACATAGTTTGTCAAGAAACTCAAAACTTGATCACGAGCCATCTTAAAACCTTTATGTTCCTCTCCTGTTCCTACGTTGAAGTTCCCACCCCATTCACTCTCGTATCCGTTTCCACGAACAGCAACTGCAATCAAAGTATAGTCATCATCTTCAAAAGCAATCCTTTTATTTGCAGCAATGACTCCAATAGAATTTGTTGATGGTTTTTCACTATATCCTATATCTTCAATCTCATCAAACCCTAATTCGGTCAGTAAAGCTTTTGCATTTACATCCTGATATTTGTATTTATCACTGCCGCTTCCGTGAACTGCAAAAGCAGACATAGCAAGACGCAATGACATTTTTGACAAATCGTGATTATAGTTGTTCATTGAAGAGTTTGAAAAATAGTTATCATCGTAAACATAACTTGCAATGCTGTTTCCGTTATCCCCTTGCTTGTTTCCAAATTCAGATGCAAACTGAAATGTTCCAGTTATACATTCTGTTTCATTATATCCCTGTGACGGAGTTCTAAAAGCATTATAATGTATATTCGCCTCTATCAATTCATCATTTCCATTGATTATATTAATATTAGACCATTCTTCTTCAGTTCCACCATAATATACATCCTCCAAATTATAACAACTAGAAAATGCACAAAAACCTATTTGCGTCACGGTATTCGGAATTTTAACATTTGTTAAATACCTACAATTTTTAAATGCATATGTTTCAATGCTTACCACATTATTAGGAATTATAATACTGGTTAGTTTAAAGCAACTAGAAAACGCATTTTCACTGATACTTGTTACTTTATTAGAAATTTTAATATTTGTAAGATTTTGACAGTCAGAAAAAGCACCATTATCTATCACTACAACACTATTTGGAATTTCATATGATATGTCACTTTTACACCTGGGATATTTAATAACTATCGTTTTGCTTTTATTAAACAAAACACCGTCAATCGAACAATAATTCGGATTCAATTCACTTACACTTATATGTGTTAGTTTAGCTGTGTTATCAAATACCTTGGAATTAAGCTCTACATTACTTCCTAATTCAACAAATTCTAATTGAGAACAATTTGTAAATGCGTTTTCTCCAAGGTGTGTAACACTATCTGGAATTGTTATACTTTTAAAATTGCACCCAGCAAATGCCCATTCTCCTATTTTGATTACCTTATCGGGTATTTCAATGCTTTTTATTCCCCAACAACCGTTAAAAGCACCATCCTCAATTGTTTCAACATTCTTTCCAATTCTAATATTTTCAAGTTTTGTACAACCTGAAAATGCTTGTAAACCTATCTGTATTACGCTATCAGAAATAGTTATGCTTGTCAAATTTTCACCATTTTGAAAAGCCTTTCTGCTTATATTTGTGACGCCATCTGGCACGTCATATGAAACATTATCTTTACCTATAGCATAATTAATCAGTGTCGTTTTGCTTATATCAAACAGATTCCCATCAATAGAACAATAATTCGCATTGTTTTCACATACATTTATACTTTTTAAATTATAACATCTCTCAAACACATCATGCAGTATTGTTGTTACACTAGCAGGAATTTCTACGATTTCCAATTTTTCACAATAATCAAATGCGTAATAACCTATTTTAACAACTCCTTCCGGGATTTTTACACTAGTTAAACTGTAACATCTTTGGAAAGCATAGTTATCAATTACTGTTACTGGGCAGCCGCCTAATGTGTCTGGAATAATAATATTTCCGCTTGCATATTCTGAACAATCTGTAATTGTCGCCACTCCGTTCGACACGTAGTATGTGTATATTCCCTCGGTTGCTGCGCTTGTCGTAATCGAAAATGTAACCATCAAGCTTGACAATATACTAACCATCACTATTAAACTTAAAATCCTTTTTTTCATATTCATATTCCTTTCTCTTTTTATGTTTTTCAACATAGTTCCACACCATTCGACAAAATTCTTACTCGTGTCAAGACCGGATTAAAAACTTATTTCTTTATTTCATACCTCTTTCTAATCCGCTCCCACAACAAAATTGTGCCGTAGCAAAGTACACCTACCACTACCGCCATAATGCAGCACACCCCTGCCGAAAATGTCGCATAAGCCGCCGTTGCACCGATGCAGCAATAGTAAAACGGATGTATCGCATAATACGGCGTATTGTTGCGGCAAAACTGCATAATGAGCTTATGAAGCGGGTCGCATTTTTTGATGACGTTTCTCAGCGCATAAAGCATACCCGCAAGCAAAATGACACTTGATGCGTTTGCAAATGCGCGCAAAACTCCCGGATATACATAGCCCATATCCGAATATATAAACAAAGAATAAAGGTCAGGATGCGTTGTAATCGCATACACAAAATAACCGATGACAATAAGCGCAAGCGGAATTGCAAGTACGCCGTACAGCTTGCCCTTGTTTTCTGTGCGGCGAAGCACCTTGCCAAATCCAACGCCCAGCAGTGCGTGCGGCAAAAGCGAGATAAATGTCAGCGAAACTGCGTCTCTGCCACCCACAAAGGTTTTGAGTATATAGTCGATGGCTGCATTTCCCGTAGTCTTGTCGTACATATACAAATACGGGTCAACAATAAACAACACAGCCGCCAGAATAAAATACCACATTGCCGACAGTTTGAGCTTGCGGCAAATTACTATCACAAAATAGCACATACCTGCGATAAAGAAGACATTTATGTACTCAAGCATTACCGGCAAACGCATCCATGTTTCTTCCCAGTTTGGAACAAAGCCGGTTGCCATACGAATCAGCTGACCAATAATCATCGGCAGCGTAAGCGTGAGTGCATTCCATACAAACTCCATTATAACGAGCTTTACGCCGTACATAGCGAGCTGTTTGTCGCTCTTTTTCGAATACACACTTCCAACGCCAAGCACGAACATAAAAATTGCCGCACCGGTCATTGTAGCAATGATGTATATGATTTCGTATGCCGGCACAAGCGCGTCCGTTCCGCCAAGCATCTGAAATGCGTGGATAAACAAAATCATAGGGACAAACAAGCCCTTCATATAGTCAAGTTCCACCTGTCTTCCAGTATTTACATCTGTTTTTGCAAACATTGTACACACCCCTTTGTATATTTAAAATATTTATATAATTCGTGTCAAATCAGAACTAAGAATTAGATTTTCCTCTTATATCATACCTATAGATGGCTGTTCCTATTGAAATCATGGTTAATATATCCCCTATTGCAGAACCATATGCAAGGCTTACAAGATTATATACAAGCCAGAATGGTGATCCGAGAAAAGACACTCTTCTAATGATTTTTTCTTCAGTTATCCAGAATGCACTTGTATGTAAAACAACACCTACAATCGGAAACAGGCTAAAAATGTTTTCATATAAAAATAATCCAACTGTAATTATTAACAAGTTAATGCCTATAACAAAAAACATTAAATTCTTCTTAATTACTTTAATTTCCTTCTGTTGGGCTGCTACTGAAGAAACTGTGCCGAGTATATCAAGAACTGCTCCTTCAAAAGCTCCCAACATAAGATATTGAAATATATATAAAATTCTTGATGTTGCATTCCACATAATTATATTTTTTCGTTTCTTTTGTTGATAGCCTTAGCAACCAACACTGAAGACGCCTCAAATGGTGAATTTTCGGTATCTTTTGCCTTGTCGTCCTTGAAAGGCGAGTAGCCTTCCTGCGTCCTCCGCACCAAAATCTCCTCAAAAATTCATCCATTTGAGGTCCGC
>JAZNUS010000127.1:0-18134 GCA_045592485.1 Clostridia bacterium
AGCTTCCCCACCAAGGGGAAGCCTTTCGCTTCAGCCCAAATTCAAACTCCCCGACAAACCCCAATTTATACATTATACAATGCTTCCTGTATATATTCTTCACTTCAATCTTTGTTTTTGTGGGAATTATTTCTTTTTTATTGTGGTTTTTCGCATTATTTTTCTTTTACCTATTGACTTTTTGTTGGAAATGATGTATATTTAATATGAAGAAATTTGTTTCTGTTTGTATGAAACCTTGCTTTGTTGTTTTTTGATTAAAACAGAGCACAAAAGCGAATACAGGAGTGTAAAAGATATGAATATTCCCGACATCACAGGTTCAAATGCCACAGATAAAATGAGAATAATTCAGGAGCTTGTTCCCGGTAAGCAAATATCCCTTGCCCACATAATTGCAAACCCCGACCGCATTCTCTATAAAAAACTCGGTCTTGACCCTGCAATTGACTATTCAAAGGCGGCAATCGGCATTGTTACAATGTCTCCTTCGGAAACTGCAATCATTGCAGCCGACATAGCCACCAAAGCATCAGGAATTGAGCTTGGGTTTGTTGACCGCTTCAGCGGCACTCTCATTGTCACCGGAACGGTTTCCGAGGTTGAATCGTCTCTCAAAGCGCTTTGCGACTACACAAAGGAGACACTGGGCTTCACCGTTTGTCCCATAACAAGAACATGAAAAAGCTCATACTTCTCGGCCGCAGCGAAAGCGGCAAAACAACTCTGACTCAGGTTCTCAGAGGCAGAAAGATAACCTATGAAAAAACCCAGTATATCAATTACTATAATGCCCTCATAGACACCCCCGGTGAATATGCCGAAAACAGAGAGCTTGGCAGAGCCCTTGCACTCTATGCCTATGAGTCCGATGTGTGCGGACTTCTTGTTTCTGCAACCGAGCCTTATTGTCTGTTTCCCCCAAACATAACCGGAATGGCAAATCGGGAGGTTATCGGAATAGTTACCAAAATTGACCACCCTGATGCCCGGCCCGATATGGCGGAAAACTGGCTTCGTATTGCCGGTTGTGACAAGATTTTCCACACAAGCGCAAAGACAGGTAAGGGAATAAAGGAATTATTGGAGTTTTTGAACAATTAATCCAAAGAAAAACAAAGAAAATCCCACAAAATTAAGTTGACATTTGGTTAATTATGTGATATTATATAATTAATCAAAACAAAATATAACAAAAAACAAAAAATTAAAACACAAATTCATTAAATAAAAAAAGGAGAATGTCAAATGGTATCAGAATTTGAAATCAAAAAACAAATTTGCGACATTGGCAAACGAATTTACGACAGACGCATGGTTGCCGCAAATGACGGAAACATTTCCGTTAAAATCAGTGATAATGAATACCTCTGCACACCCACAGGCGTGTCAAAAGGCTTCATGACTCCTGAGTACATTTGTAAAATTGACGGCGAAGGCAATGTGATTCAGGCAAACGGCAAATTCAAACCTTCATCCGAAATCAAAATGCACCTCAGAGTATATCAGAAAAGACCTGATGTTAAAGCTGTAGTTCACGCTCACCCCATCTATGCAACAAGCTTTGCAATCGCAGGTATCCCCCTTACTCAGCCCATTATGCCCGAGGCTGTTATTGCTCTCGGTTGTGTACCCATTGCTGAGTATGGCACACCTTCCACAATGGAAATTCCCGATAATGTTGAAAAATATCTTCCTTATTTTGACGCAGTTCTCCTTGAAAACCATGGTGCTCTTGCTTATTCCGATTCACTTCTTGCGGCATATCACAAGATGGAATCTCTCGAATTTTATGCAGAACTCCTTTTCCATTCAAGACAGCTCGGCGGTCCAAAGGAATTTGACAAAGAACAGATTAAGAGACTTTACGAAATCAGAAGACAGTTCGGTCTCCCCGGTAAACACCCTGCAGACCTTTGCCCCAGTGCTAAAAACGGCGGCATGAGCTGTCACTCCTGCGGCGTTCCAAGCTGTGCTGCAGCAGGCGTAAAGACTGCAATCACCGACAACCCCGATGCTGACATGGTTGCTGAAATCACTCGCAAGGTTATGGAAAAGCTCGGAAAATAAGAAGGTGGTATCATGACAAACGATAACATCGCGAATATTGTTGAAACCATTGTAAAAGAGGTTTCTTCAAAAGCTTCTGTTTCTTCAATCAATCTCTGCCAGGCAAAACGCCTCATTGCAAAGGTTGAAGAAAAAGCAAAAGAAATGGGACTTAGTGTTGTTGTGGCAGTTTCCGACTCTGCCGGTCATCCGGTTGCAGTCGAGTGCATGGACAATTCCTACATAGCAAGCTATGACATTGCCGTTAAAAAGGCATACACTGTCGTTGCTCTCAAAATGTCCACACTCACACTCAAAAATCTAAGTCAACCCGGACAGTCACTTTACGGAATCCAGTTTACCAACGACGGCAAGCTTGTGATTTTCGGCGGTGGTGATCCACTTGTTTATAACTCAAACATCATAGGCGGTATTGGTGTCAGCGGCGGCTCGGAGGATCAGGACATCGAGCTTTCCGAATACGGTGCCAAGTGCCTTGAAGAAATAATAAATTCTTAAAGGAGATGACAAGCATGAACAATATTGATATCGAAGCTATTGTAAAGCAGGTTATTGCCGGCATGGCTCAGGGCGATGCTGCTCCCAAGGCTTCAAAACCCGCAGGCGAAGTACCCGCTACTTCAAAAGCTGCAATGCTCACATCTCTTGAACATTACGACATAAAAGAATTCCCCATTCCCCAGCTCGGCGACGATGACATCCTCGTTAAAGTTGAAGGCTGCGGCGTTTGCGGAACCGATGCTCACGAATTTAAGCGTGATCCCTTCGGTCTTATCCCTGTTGTTCTCGGTCACGAAGGAACAGGCGAAATTGTCAAAAT
This sequence comes from Clostridia bacterium, assembly GCA_045592485.1. Lineage (GTDB taxonomy): Bacteria > Bacillota > Clostridia > UMGS1810 > UMGS1810 > RGIG1828. The sequence continues at coordinate 2,891 of JAZNUS010000127.1, forward strand.
GGGCAAGAATGTAAAGAAAGACAGTGCAGGCAAACCCCTTAATATCGGTGACAAGGTTGTTACCTGTATGATTTTCAAAGACGACCCCAACATCACAATGTTTGACCTCAACAAGCAGAATGTCGGCGAAGGTGCAGATGTTTACGGACTTATTCCCGATGATGACATTCACCTCAACGGCTGGTTTGCAGACTACATAGTTATCAGAGGCGGCTCAACAGTGTTCAATGTTTCCGACCTTGACCTCGACAGCCGTATTCTCATTGAACCCTGTGCGGTTCTTATCCACGCAGTTGAGCGTGCAAAAACAACAGGCATTCTTCGTTTCAACTCAAGAGTTGTTGTTCAGGGATGCGGACCAATCGGTCTTATCTGTATAGCAATCCTGCGTACAATGGGCATCGAAAACATCGTTGCTGTTGACGGTCAGGAAATGCGTCTTTCCTTTGCTAAGGAAATGGGTGCAGACAACAGTGTAAACTTCACACAGCACAAAGGCATCGAAGAGCTTGCCGCTGCAGTTAAAGATGCATTCGGCGGTTATGAAGCAGACTTTGCATTCCAGTGCACAGGTTCACCTGTTGCTCACGCAAACATCTACAAATTCATCCGCAAGGGCGGCGGTCTTTGTGAACTCGGATTCTTTATCAATGGCGGTGACGCTACAATTAATCCTCACTTTGACATCTGCTCCAAGGAAATCACAACAGTTGGTTCATGGGTTTACACACTCAGAGACTATGCTACAACATTTGATTTCCTCAAACGCGCTAAGGCAATCGGAATCCCTCTGGCTAAGCTCATTACCCACAGATTCCCCCTTTCCAAAATCAATGAAGCGCATGAGACTAACCTTAAAATGGAAGGTCTTAAAATTGCAATTATCAACGAATAATCATTTCGTGGTATTTGCTCATTAAATTCATAAGTAATAAAAATTAAAATATCAAAATTATTTTGGAGGTATTTAATCATGGCTCAGGAAGCATTAGGTATGGTAGAAACAAGAGGTCTCGTTGCTGCAATTGAAGCTGCAGATGCAATGCTCAAAGCTGCAAATGTAGTTCTCGTAGGAACAGAAAAAATCGGATCAGGTCTCGTATCTGTTATGGTAAGAGGAGATGTTGGTGCTGTTAACGCTGCAGTACAGGCTGGCGGCGCTACCGCTGCAAGACTTGGCGAAATCATCGCTACACACGTTATTCCCAGACCCCACTCCGATGTTGAAAAAATATTACCTTCTATAGGTTAATAAGGTGATATAAAATGGCACAGAGAAAAACAAACTCTAAAGTGACAACAAAAAAAGAAGTACCTCAGGAAGAGGTACAGGAAGTTAAAGTAGAAAAAAAGGAGGAAGTAAAAATGGCACAGGAAGCATTAGGTATGGTAGAAACAAGAGGTCTCGTTGCTGCAATTGAAGCTGCAGATGCAATGCTCAAAGCTGCAAATGTAGTTCTTGTTGGAACTGAAAAAATCGGTTCCGGTCTCGTATCAGTTATGGTAAGAGGTGATGTAGGCGCTGTTAACGCTGCTGTTCAGGCTGGCGGTACAACTGCTGCTAAACTCGGCGAAATCATTGCTACACATGTTATTCCCAGACCCCACGCTGATGTTGAAAAAATTCTGCCCTCTATTAAATAATCTGAGAAGACAGAAAACTAAAATAAGTGACTGGAATGCAGCTTATGCTGCATTGCCGGCTATCACTTGAAAGGAGAACGCTGTATGATCATTGGTAAAGTTACCGGAAGCGTTGTATCAACAAGAAAAAACGAAAATCTTGTTGGAAATAAGTTTATGATTGTTCAGCCCACAAAGGAAATGGGCATCAATCACACCATCGTTGCAATAGACAATGTTGGAGCAGGCATTGGAGAAATCGTTCTCGTTGCCACAGGTTCAGCGGCAAGAATCGGCTGCAATCAGGAAAATTCACCGGTAGACGCAGCAATTGTCGGTATTGTGGACCAGATTTAAGTTTTGTCAGACAAAACGAAAGGAGAGAGTGGATTTGAAACTTCAGGAATTAGCACAAATAATGAAATCCCACGGTATAATTGGCGCCGGCGGTGCGGGCTTTCCCTCGGGCACAAAGCTCTCGGATAAGGCAGACACCATAATCCTTAACTGTGCCGAATGTGAACCGCTTTTCAAGCTCCACAGACAACTCCTTGCAACTTATACTCACGAAATTTTAACAGCTCTTTCCCATGTGAAAGAGGCAACAGGTGCAAAACAGGTTATAATTGCACTCAAACCTTCCTATAAGGAAGCAATAGATCGAGTGGAGTTTTATCTTCCCTCATTCAAAGATTTTCGAATATCCCTTCTGCCGAAAATATATCCGGTGGGAGATGAAATAATACTTATCTACGAGACAACGGGCAGAATTGTAAAGCCCGGCAAGCTCCCCATTTCCGAGGGAGTGATTGTCTATAATGTAGAAACAATGCTCAACACATATTATGCTGTTGAAGAAGACAAAAATGTTACCGAAAAATACATAACTATCACCGGTGAAGTTAAAAACCCCGGAACCTTCAAGGTTCCTGTCGGTCTCACAATCAAAGAGGCAGTTGCCCTCACCGGCGGTGAAAAGATTAAAGATTATATGTATCTTGGCGGCGGACTAATGACGGGAAATGTTGTTCAGCCAAACGACACCGTGACCAAAAAGCTTAACGCAGTTCTCGTTCTTCCCAAAAACAGCCCCATTATTCAGAAAAGACTTGCAAAAACCAACATCAACATAAAACGGGCAATGAGCTCATGCTGTCAGTGCCGCTCATGCACAGACCTTTGTTCAAGAAATCTTCTGGGTTATCCAATTCAGCCCCACCTCTTTATGCGTGCCGTGGCAAAAGGAATGGACAATGACACCGAAGCAGTTCTCAATGCAATGTACTGCTCACAATGCGGTCTTTGCGAGCTGTATTCATGCCCCCAGGACCTTTCGCCCCGCTCTCTCATTGGTGCAGTCAGAAATGAACTCAGAAAGCAGGGAGTTCCCCCTCTTGAAGAACCAAAGTTTACAGGTGTAGCACCCGACAGAGAATATAAAAAGGTTCAGATGACAAGACTTCGTTCAAGACTTGGTGTTACAGGCTACTATGTTCCTGCAACACTCGACGAAAAACAGGTTGATTGCAAGGAAGTAAAAATTATGCTTAATCAGCACATCGGTCCTCCTGCGGCTCCGGTTGTGAAAAAAGGCGACACGGTTAAATGCGGTCAGCTTTTAGGTACAACCGAGGGTAAGCTTGGCAGTGACATTCACTCCTCCGTTGACGGAAAAGTCCTTGAGGTAACCGATTTGTATGTAATAATAAAAAGGAGGCAAGGCAATAAATGAGTAAAGCACTTGGTATGATAGAATATCTAACCGTTGCCACAGGCATAACGGCGGCTGACACAATGGCAAAAACTGCACAGGTTGAAGTCATTGAAGCTCATGTTGTCTGTCCCGGTAAATACATAGCTCTCATAGAGGGCGAGCTCAGTGCAGTAAATGCTGCTGTTGAAAATGCAAAGGCTCAGAACCCTTCAAAGCTTGTGGATTCATTTGTTCTCGGCAATCCCGATGAATCAATTTTCCCCGCAATCTATGGTTCAACCGATGTCAGGAATCCGTCGGCTCTCGGCATTTTCGAGACCTACAGTGCTGCATCAATCATTGTTGCGGCAGATATTGCTTCAAAAACTGCAGATGTTGAGCTCATTGAGCTTCGCATTGCAAAGGGAATGTGCGGTAAGTCCTATATGCTCATTACCGGTGAGGTTTCGGCAGTTCAGGCTTCCATTGACACAGTAAAAGAAAGACTCAAGGACACATCTATGTATCTTGATTCTTCGGTTATTGCAAATCCCGACCCTGAAATCTGGAAAAATATTATGTGATTTAACTTTATAGACTATAAATTAATGAGGTGTAATTATGTTAGACGAAAAGTACATCAGCCAGTTAGTTGAAAGTGTAATTAAAAATATGTCAGACTCCAAAGCCTGCCCCGAATGCGGCGGCAACCAGCTTGGTGTTTTCGACAAAATGGAAGATGCTCTTGCAGCAGTAGCAAAAGCTTATAAACAGTACAGAAACTACACAGTTGCTCAGAGAGAAAAAATGATTGCAAACATTCGTCGTCTCACTCTCGAAGAAGCTGAGGTTATGGCTAAAATGGGTGTTGAAGAAACCGGTATGGGCAGAGTAGAGGATAAAATCATCAAGCATCAGGTTGTTGCAAACAAAACCCCCGGCACCGAAGACCTTTCTCCTTCTGTTATCACAGGTGATGACGGTCTCACTCTCATCGAAATGGCACCCTTTGGCATCATCGGAAGCATCACTCCTTCCACCAACCCCAGTGAAACAGTTATTTGTAACTCGATGGGTATGATTGCAGGCGGCAATGCAGTAGTTTTCAATCCTCACCCCAATGCATGCAAGGTTGCAAACTATGCAGTAGACCTTGTTAACCGTGCAATTCTCGAAGCAGGCGGACCCGAAAACCTTGTTGTTTCAGTTAAGAAGCCCACAATGGAAACCTCAAAAATGATGATGGAATGCCCCAATGTTAAAATGCTTGTTGCCACAGGCGGACCCGGTGTTGTTAAGACACTTCTTTCTTCCGGCAAAAAAGCAATTGGTGCAGGTGCAGGCAATCCCCCTGTTATTGTTGATGATACAGCAGATATTGAAAAAGCTGCAAAGGACATTGTTAATGGTGCAAGCTTTGACAATAACCTTCCCTGTATCGCAGAAAAAGAATGCTTTGCATTCGGCAAAATTACAGACGATCTCATTAAATATATGACCGAAAATGGTGCTTATCTCATCAAAGGCGATTTGGTTGACAAACTCGTTAAAGTAGCTCTTGTTGAAAAAGATGGTAAATATTCAATCAACAAAAAATGGGTTGGTAAAGATGCAGGTCTCTTCCTTAAAGAGCTCGGCATCAGCGCAGATCCCAGACTTATCATCTGTGAAACACCTGCAAACCATCCCTTTGTTCAGGTGGAAATGATGATGCCCATTCTCCCTATCGTAAGAGTTAAAAACATTGAAGAGGCAATTGAGCTTGCGGTTCAGGCTGAACACGGCTGCAGACACTCCGCTCACATTCACTCCAAAAATGTTGACAGACTTACAGCATTTGCAAGAGCAGTTGAAACAACAATCTTTGTTAAAAATGCTCCTTCCTATGCAGGTATAGGTGTTGGCGGTGAAGGCTACACAACCTTTACAATTGCAGGCCCCACAGGTGAAGGTCTCACAGCCACCCATTCATTTACTCGCCAGAGAAGATGTGTAATGGCTGACGGACTTCACATTGTATAATAAATCACTATAATAAAGAGGTGTTATAATGCAAGCACTTGGAATGATAGAAGTATATAGCTTCACAACTGCACTTTATGTTGCAGACCTTGCGGCAAAGTCGGCAGATGTTAAAATTATTGCCTTCGACCGCAACCGTCCTTTTGCACCCGGATTTCCCGTACCCCTTATTATGGTGGTAAAAATGGAAGGTGAGGTTGCGGCAGTTGAAGCTGCAATTGAAGCTTCTGTTGCATATGCAAAATCAAAGGACAGATACATTGTTCATCACATAATTGCCCGTCCTGCAGAAACTGCAGAAAAAATGGCATACCTTCTTGATATCAACAGAGACAAATACAACAAAAAGCTTCCCAAGAGCTTTTTGGGCGTTGAAACTCCCCAGCGTGTTGCGACAAGCGAAGAATCCCTTGGCATTCTCGAAATCGACGGTCTTGTTGCCACAATTGAAGGTCTTGACGCAATGGTTAAAGCTGCCGATGTTCATATTGTTCACTCTGAAAAGAGACTCGGCGGACGCCTTGTAACTCTTGTTGTTGCAGGTACCGTGTCCGCAGTTACCGCATCTGTTGAAGCAGGTGAGGTTGCGGCATCAAAGCTTGGTAAGGTATATGGAAAAGAAATAATAGCAAATCCCCATGCCGAACTTCTTAAATTTATTGATATGTAAGACAGTCCTTTAAAGAAAGGCGGTAACAATTTTGTACGATATTAAAGAGCTTAAAGAAGCAGTTGAAAATGTAATCCTGGAAATGCAGGGTGAAATCAGAGAAAACAACGGTGAAATCAAGGTTGGTGTTTCACAGCGCCATGTTCATCTTTCTCAGGAAGACCTCGAAACTCTTTTTGGTAAAGGCTATGAGCTCACCGTTAAAAAATATCTTATGGGAAGAGAATTTGCTTCCGATGAATTTGTAACACTCGTTGGTCCTTCTCTTAAATCTATTGAAAAAGTAAGGGTACTCGGACCTGTCCGCAAAAACACTCAGGTCGAAATTTCCCGTACCGACACCTTTGTGCTCAAAGTTAGTCCTCCGGTAAGACCTTCCGGTGACATCAAGGGCAGTGCGAGCCTTGTGCTTGTTGGTCCCAAGGGTACAGTGTATCTGAAGGAAGGCGTTATCATTGCCAATCGCCACATTCACCTCACTCCCGAATATGCCGAAAAGCAGGGAATAAAGGACAATGACTATGTTGATGTTGAAATCGAAGGCATCAAGCCCACTAGGTTTTATGATGTTCAGGTGAGAGTCCGTGACGATTTCAATGTTGAAATGCACATCGACACCGATGATGCCAACTCTGCAGCACTCAAAAATGGTGCAAGAGTTCAGATTATAAGAAAATAACAGGCAGTGCCTGTTCCCTTATCGCGAGCAAAATTTGCTTTGCATCGTATCTCGCGAACTAAATATCATAATTTTTACATAAGAATTCAGGCGGTGCCTGTGCCCTTATCGCGAGCAGAATTTGCTTTTCATCTTATCTCGCGAACTAAATATCATAATTTTTACATAAGAATTTAGGCGGTGCCTGCAAAAAATGAAAACAAAAATTTAACGCGGAAATTCAATCAGCAGTATAAGCTAGTTTTTCCGCGTTATTTTTAAAATTAAAAGAGGTGATGAAATGCTTGCACCCGAAAGACAAAAATTTATTTTAGACGAGCTTCACAAGGATGGCGCCGTAACCGTTTCACGACTTGCCACAAGTCTTGATGTTACCGAAGAAACCATCAGACGCGACCTTGAAAAGCTTGAAAAACAAGAATCACTCAGACGAACCCACGGCGGTGCTGTGCCAATTGACGGAACAACCTATGAGCTTTCCCTGGAAAAAAGGAAATCAACAAATGTTGAGGTGAAGCAAAAGCTTGCGGCAATTGCGGCAAATCATGTTGTGTCCGGTGACACAATTTTTCTTGATGCATCCACAACAACATTTTTCATGGCAAAAGAAATCAAAAAACTCAAAAACATCACAGTAATAACAAATTCTCTCAGAGTCATTGCCGAGCTTTGCTCCTGCGAACACATAAAGCTTATTGCAGTTGGCGGTATTGTAAGCTCAAATCAATCTTTTGTAGGCTCATTGTCTGAAAGAAGCATTCGCGAAAGTTATTTTGCAAACAAGATGTTTTTTTCTTCAAAAGGTGTTACCAAGGAAAATGGCATTCTTGAGAGCAACGAGCAGGAATGCGGCATAAAACAAAGTATGCTTTCAAATTCCGAAGTCAAGTATTTTCTCTGTGACGGTGCAAAGATTGGCAGAGTAAGCTTTGCAAAGCTCACCTCTCTCGGCGACATAGACTACATCATAACCGATAAGATACCTGATGAAGAGTTTGTATCTGCACTTGAAGATAACAATGTAAAGCTTGTTACGGAATAATTTTTAAAAATATTCAATCATTAATTCAGACGAAAGGAAAATGTATATTATGAAAAAAGTTCTTGCATTTGACCTTGGCGCATCAAGCGGCAGAGGTATTATAGCAACTCTTGATAACGGAAAAATCACCCTTGAGGAAATTCACCGTTTTCCAAATAACGGTGTTAATGTGCGTGGCACTCTATACTGGGACATTGTTTTTCTTTTTGACCAGATTAAACAGGGCATAGTAAAAGCCCGTCTTGCAGGCGGTTTCGATTCAATAGGTATCGACACATGGGGTGTTGATTTCGGTCTTGTTGACGAATGCGGCGATCTTATCGGAAATCCTGTTCACTACCGTGATGCACGCACCGACAACATTCCCGAAGAGGTTTTCGAAGAAATCAACAAAGATGAGCTTTACAATAAAACAGGAATTCAGATTCTCAATTTCAACACTCTTTTCCAGCTTTACTATCTTGCAAAATATAAAAGTGATATGCTGAAGCGTGCCGATAAATTCCTCTTTATTCCGGATCTTTTGAATTATTTCCTCACCGGTATTAAAAAGAGTGAATATACAATTGCATCCACATCACAGATGCTCAATCCCTATACCCGTTCATGGGACAGAGAGCTTTTAGAAAAGCTTAACATTCCCACAGATGTACTCTGTGACATCATCGAAACAGGAAAGGTTCTCGGAACTCTTTCACCCGAAATTTGCGAAGAGCTCGATGTTGATCCTGTAAATGTCATTGCAGTGGGCGGTCACGACACAGCATCTGCCGTTGTATCTGTTCCCACAACCGAAGACGATTTTGTTTATGTTTCCTGTGGCACATGGTCACTTTTTGGCACAGAGCTTTCCGAACCTCTTATCAGCGAAGAGGGTCTCAAGGCTTCCTACACCAACGAAGGCGGCTATGGCGGCAAAATCAGATATCTTACAAACATTATGGGACTTTGGCTCATTCAGGAAGCCCGCCGTGAATGGCAGAAGCAAGGTCATGACCTTTCATTCGGTGAAATTGCCGATGAAGCACTTAAAGCTGAAGGCTTCAAATGCTTTGTTGACCCCGATTTTCCCGAATTTGGTAAACCGGGCAATATGACGAAAAAAATTCAGGAATACTGCAAAAGAACAGGTCAGTATGTGCCTCAGACAATAGGGGAGATTGCCCGTTGTATTTACGAAAGCCTTGCTCTCAAATACAGACACGCATTTATTAACCTTGGCAAAATCACAGGCAAAACCTTTGCCGGCATCAATATTGTTGGCGGCGGCACCAATGCAACACTTTTCTGTCAGATGACTGCAAGCTCCTGCAACACAAATGTATATGCCGGTCCTGTTGAAGCAACCGCACTTGGCAATGTTGCAGTACAGCTTATGGCTTCGGGTGACATTAAAGACATCAAAGAAGCACGAGCTATCATTCGTGACTCCTCCGACATTGCAACCTATGTTCCCGAAAATCCTTCAGATTGGGACAAAGCATACGAAAAATATCTTACATTGCTTTAATTTCAAAAGCTGTCCTGCCGATTTTGGCAGGACAGCTTTTTTGGTAGATTTATTGGCAGCTTTTATAGCATAGCATTTTTAAAACTTATAAAATCTTTTTGCTTAGAATCCTCCGGTAAATTTTTTTCATACTCTTTTTTCAATTCATTTGTCTCGTTGAATAACGGAACAAAGTACTGCCTGATAATTCTAAGTGCCTCACTTTCAGGCACCGCACACTTCTGAAGGTCTTGCAGAATAATTTCCATACAGTCGAAGATTTCAAGTCTTTCAAAGGGTTTCCTTCTTTTCAAGGGATATTCAGTATAATCCGGCATATTAATTCCTCCAAAATAAAAATGCGCCCACCAAAGTGAGCGCACAAAAACGCAAACTCCGGTAGTCGCGAAACAAACCGAACAGCATATGAGGTAATCCCATAACTGCTAGGAGTTTACATTTTTTACAAATGAAACTCGTTATAGGATTACAACAAAATAAAGACTTTATTCAAAAAATAAAGACCCTTATGCTTTTTTATTCGGTTTGTTTCGCTGAATTTATTATATCACATAATAATCGAATTATCAACAGTAAATTTACAGAAAAGACATAAAAAGTTGATGATATAAATCAATCTATACTATCATTTCTAAAAGAATAAATACATTAAAAATATATTTGGATACTTATTGTATGTAGACTTATAGTGTGCAATGATTTACAATAACTACGATGGAGGTTTGTATATATGGATATTGTGAAAGTATTTGGAATTAACCTAAAAAAATATCGCACAGCCAAAGGGATTTCCCAGGAAGCCTTTGCTGATAAATGTGGCATGCATCGCACTTACATTAGTGCTATTGAGTGTTATCGCAGGAGCATCTCTCTTGAAAATATTCAGAGGATAGCTGATGCACTTGAAATTGAAACATATAAATTGTTTATGGAGGAGTAAATATGGAAAATAGAAATCGTGCTACCGGGTGGCAACACGCTAAAGTATCGGGGCATAACAACGAAAAGCTTGTAGCCGAATTGACTCAATCAAATATGGATATTCAGCTACGCTTATTAAAATGTGCTCATTTAACAGATGTCTCAATTGCAAAGGTGGAATTTGGGGGGATTTGTGAAACAGATGTCGATTGTATATTAGGTGGCAAAACAAAATCTAAAACTGATATGTGGTTACAGCTTTCCAACGGAAATCGTCTTAATGTTTCAATCAAAAAAGATGAAGGTGGACAAGTTTTTCTGATTGGAATCGAACGTTTTATTGATGGTTTTGAAAAGCAATATAACAAAAAAATCAGCAACGATGTAAAAAGAGCAATTTCGTTGTATTTTGGTTCGGCTACAGATGTTATTGATATAATTCAAGAATTTTCAACGAGAAACAAATCATTGGAATTGAGAAAACACAGGCTGGTATCAGAAACGCTTAAGTATTATGATGTTGATCTATATGATATCTTATTACATTGGATTAACATCAATATAAATGATCTGTTTGATTATTGTTTTTCAAAAGGCTTGGCACAGAACAGCCAGGACTGGGCACACATTGTTTGGTATAAAAATCTTATTGGTGAGAATAAATTTGATAAAATGATATATTTACCCGACATCACTCACAAAATCTCACCCACGGCTGAATATGGTACACGAAATGGCGGAAGCACCATACAATTGCCGTTTGGTTTTGTTCAGTGGCATAGTCCCAGAAAAGTAATTCCTGGCAGCTTGCAATTTCATCATAGCTTTAAAAAAATTTGTGACTTTATTGAGTAAAGTAGAATCACCGAATGAGCCCTCATTCGGTGATTCTTAATTATTTAAGTGCTTTAAGCATTTGTTTTGCAATTGCAACAGAGAGTAGTGGTGGAACGGCGTTTCCAATTTCCAAACGCTTTATACTATCAGAGCCATAAAACTTATAGTCATCAGGAAAACTTTGCAATCTTGCACCCTCGCGAATGGACATTGCTCTTGAGTCCCTTGGATGAATACATCTTGAAGATGATGGGCAAGAAAAATTTCTTGTTATTGTAGTTGAAGGTTTTTCCCACCACAATTTAGCATAAGTATTGCCGTAACCGCTTTTAGGTCGAATTTCAGCTGGGAGATCTTCTTTAGATTGTCCGTCTTTTAAAGCTTTCATTATTCTAACAAGATGATCACCATTCTTTGGAGCACTATGTTCCTCAACATAATCATTTGTATTAGTTCTAACAAATTCAAGAAATTCATTAGTGATGCCGCTGGCATAATAGCTTTTCTTTTCGCCGCTTTCCAAAACTGGTAAATCACCAATTGCATCTTTCAAAGTAATATATGGTTTTAAACCATTTCCGTGTGTGGGAGTCGGATAAACAAAATTATTAGTTCCTTTAAACCCGACAAGAATAACTCTTTCTCTGTGTTGTGGAACGCCAAAGTTTACAGAATCTAAAACTCTATGCTGTAATGAATAGCCCAGCTCTTCAAACTCAAATTGAATTTGCTTAAATAGTCTACCTTTATCCATACTTAAAATACCAACGACATTTTCAAAAACAAATGCTCTTGGTTGCAAGATACTTAGAACTCTTTTATATTGCATAAACAAATTAGCTCTATCATCCATTTGTCTCTTGCCAAGCGTTGAATATGATTGGCAAGGTGGTCCACCGACGATAAGATCAACTTTATGTCCTTTTAATGCTTTCTCTAAAGATTCTTTAGTTAAGTTGTTGATATCACAATTTAGCATTTCCACATTAGGATGGTTTAATTTATACGCAATGGAAATGTCCTTTTCAATTTCATTTGCAGCAATAATATTGAATTGAGGTAGTATAGAAAATCCATAGCTCAATCCACCAACACCGGCAAATAAATCTATTATGTTGTATCGTTCCATACTCATTCTCCCTAAACTAACGCTTTAACAATATTTTGCACTATTCTATTTACCACAGGAATGCATACAGAATTTCCGATTTGTTTATAGACTTGTTTTTCGTTTTCTTTGGGCAAAATATAGTATTCAGGAAATCCCTGTAGTCGTGCACATTCGCGAGGCGTCATAAGTCTTACTGAATAATCGTCATAGAAGAAAGGAATTCTTTCAAATCGGCTTCCCATAGCAGCCAAAAGAGTTGGACAAATTCCTTCCATTCCTTTGGAAAGACCCCAATCGGTAAAACGGTAAACTCGCTTACGATCATTCATGTATTCCATCATTCGCTCCCACATACGATGTCCGTCCATATAGTACTTATCATTTTGTTTTTCCTTGTCAAATAGATCAAATGCCGTTTGGGTTAATGGAATTGCATCTGGAAATCTAAACTTGTTAAGATTCTTTTTGTATTTGAATGCGACGATATATATTCTGTTTCTTTGTTGAGGGATATTTCCATACTCTTTAGCGTTCATAACTTTATAAACAGTATAATATCCTAAGTTTTCAAGTGTTTTAAGTATTATGTTAAATGTTTTACCGTCATCGTGTTTTACAAGATTAGCTACATTTTCAAGAAATACTATTTTAGGTTTTACATCATTTATTACCCTTGCAGTTTCAAAAAATAGGTTTCCCCTAGGATCATTAAAACCTTCTAGCAATCCGACAGAAGAAAATGCTTGGCATGGAAATCCGGCGGTTAAAATCTCAAAATTAGGTATATCTCTTGTATCTATTTTTTGTATATCACCTTCAACAAGATATTCATCTCCAAAGTTTAATCGATATGTTTTACAAGCATATCGATCGATTTCGTTTGCCCATATTAATTTACAACCATTTTGTTTAAAAGCCAGGCAGATTCCGCCGATGCCAGCAAACATACTACCCACCGTAATTTGTTCTTGCATATTTTATTCCTTTTATGATTTATTTATGAATTCTAGGCATAATGTTACAGTTCTTTTAAGTTGGGATTTTATAAATATGGAGCTTGCTTGAAACTGTTCATTTTTTTGAAGAGAGTCTAAAGTGTTGGAATCAAAAGCATCAATGCTTAATATTCTACATACTCTACCATAACGCGAAACCACATCTTTTGCAGATCGTGTACTCATTTGTTTTTCAGTTATAAGCCACTCCATCAACTGTACAGAATCCATAATCATCCTCCTAAAATATTCTATCGTAAGTATATCACACATTTACGTCAACGTCAAGTTGCTAATGCTAATATGCTATATAATTGAAAAAAGAGGCTCTGATTTGACATTTTGACTATTACACTACAAATTTATGAATATTCAATAAATGTATCGAAAAATCTTTCAATGGACTTTCATCTTCGATAATGATTTTTGACATATTTATACTATATTTTTGAAAAGTATAATGTTCTTAGAATTTTTTTAAACAGGTAAACAAAAAAAGAAGTGTAACTTTACATCAAAATTACACTTCTTTTTTAAGGAGAGGAAGGGATTCGAACCCTCGAAACGGTTTAAGCCGTTTACAGCATTTCCAATGCTGCGCCTTCAACCAGCTCAGCCACCTCTCCAAGCGACTTGTATATTATATCAACAAATAAAGTTTATGTCAAGAGTTTTTTTGCCAAAAAAGAGTTTTTGTGTAAAAATAACAGTTTTTATTTCCAATTCAGCGGATAATTGACAAGGGTATCACCTTCACAATCTTCGCTTTTCATATCATAAACATTAAACCCCCAATTGTTGTAGGTTGTGTAGGTAAGCTCGCATTTATTCAGGTTGTAGCAGGAGGTATAAAGGGTATATTCTTCGTCGCCGTTTTCAAGCATTGTGCAGCCCTTTGGTTGATACACGCTGTAGAGCATGTGGAAAAACTGACTTTTTTCTTCTGCTTCATCGCTAAAATTTTTATTGGAGTTAAGCTTAACAAATGCACCTCTGACAAATCTTGACATAGACGACATATCTCCCGGCAGACCGATTGCCCCCATGCCACGGCTGTAGATGTGGACCTTCAGACAGTCTGAAAATCTGTTTTCGGGATGCATCGGTGTAAGGTTAATGAAATTATTCAGGTTAAAGAGTTGAATGTCAAATGACGGCATATTTGTAAGAATCCCGGGGGTGTTTTCATATATTCTTGTTCCAATCTCTGTACATTCAACAGTTAAAGACTCATTTTTGTCTGAAATCATCCAGTGGAGAGGGGCACAGGGATATTCGCCGGAAAAATCCATTTTGGCAATTGAAACTGTTTCAAGAGCTTCCCTTGCTTCACGGCAGTTTTCACATCCGGACAGCAAAAAAGGAATTATCTGATAGGGAGCAATGGATTTTTCAGAGATTTCTAAGCTGTATCCTGCATCTTTAAACCTTAATCCGGCAATGGCGAGTCCTTTTTCATTCATTCCATCGTAAAAGAGGGGATATCCGTTTTTTACTATTCCGATACCCACCATGGCAAATCTGCTTTTTAAAGAAACCGGAAAATCAAAGCTGAAATTTTTCGGAACAAAAACAACCTCTTCTCCAAAGGATTTTTCGATGTCAAGATTTCTTCCGAAATATGAACCGGAACCTTTCCAAAACATTGCAGTACACATAAACTTTCACTCCAATCAAATTTTTTGTGCAGTATTATAATGTGCAGTTTTTTGAAAAACATAAATCTTTTATATTCAAACCTGCTGTTTTTGGCGCTTGTATTGATATAATACATGTGGACCATAAAAAATAGAAAATCAAAATTCAATGTGATATAATGTTTTTTGCGGAAAACATAGCACAGAAAGGAATTTTGATTTTCTATGAATATTTTAACACAAAAAGCAAAGAAACGTCAACGTATAATTGAATATTCTTTAAAATACGGAAAAAGTAAAGCTTCAAGAAAGTATAAAGAGCCATTAAGCAATATCAAGCGATGGAGCAAAAGATACGATGGAACATGGCAGAGCTTAAAAGATAAATCAAGACAACCACATAGTCATCCAAAACAACATACCATCTTTGAGGAAGCTCTGATAAGGGAAGTATGGCAGGAACATGGTAGAAAAGGGATAGACTATGTATATTGCATTTTAGTG
>JAZNUS010000128.1:0-3166 GCA_045592485.1 Clostridia bacterium
CCGTAGGACCTCAAATGGATGAATTTTTGAGGATGTTTTGGTGCGGAGGACGACGGAAGGCTGGCGCCTTTCGAGGACGCATGGCAAAAGATACCGAAAATTCACCATTTGAGGCATCTTCAGTGTCGGTTGTTAAGGCTAATTCAATAATTTGAAAAGAGGATAAAAAAATGGTAAGACATGTTATTTTATGGAATCTTAAGGATTCATACAGTGATTCAGAAAAGAATAAAATCAAATCAGAAATCAAGGCATCAATCGAAGGCCTTGCCGGAAAAATTCCCGGACTTTTAAACATAAAGGTTTACACCGAAGGTCTCAAAACCTCAAACGCCGACCTTATGCTTGATTCCTCCTTTGAAAGTGAAGAGGCTCTCGCTTTTTATGCAAACCATCCCCTTCATGTTGAGGTTGCAAACACAAAGGTGCGCCCCTATACTGCTCAGAGAAGCTGTCTTGATTTTGAAGTCTGAAAGCTGTAGCACGAAAAAATTATAAAGAAAAAGCACAAATCCAAAAAATTCAAGGATTTGTGCTTTTTTACTTTATAGGGAACTGCGTTCCTATAAAGCAAAAAACTTTGATTATATTGCTAATTGACTAATTCCTGAGTTTCCAATATGAGCTGAATCTGATCGAGAAGCGCTTTTTCCGTTTCAGAGCCTGAGCCCTTTACCTTTTCGTACTCAGCAAATAATTTTTGAAGATTATCGCCGGTGAGTTCAACCTCGACACCGCTTTCTGTCTTTGCCGAGGGTACCCCATTGGTATTGTCATAGATTTCTGCATCACCATATTTGGTGTTTTCGGGCGCCTTTTGCTCTTCTGCAGAATTTGCATTTTCAGATGGAGCTTTTTCCACATCGGCTGCAGATTCTGACCCGGTGCTGTCCGTTTGCTGTGAAGAAACAGAATCCGGCTTGACATCTGCTTTGTCAGAGCCGCTGTTTGCACACAAAAGACCAATAACTGCGCCAATTGCAATTACAAGAACAACTGCAATTGTAATAAGAATTTTTTTGTTCATAACAATTTTCTCCTGTTCATTAATTTTTGAGAGGGTTGCCATCCTTGTCGAAAAGAGGCAATGGTTCAAGGAAAATTATATCATCTCTCAATGCGGCGGAGCCTTCTGCAAGAACCGCCATTTTTCCGACAATGTTGCCGCCTGCAGCTTCAACAAGATTTTCAAGGGCTGTGAGAGACTCACCTGTGCTGATGACATCATCAACAATCAGAACATTTTTACCTTTTAATGCGTCAATCTCTTTCTGCCCGATACAAAGGCTCTGATTGTTTGCTGTAGTAATCGACTTGGTTCCGACAGTTATGACATTTTCCATGTAAAGCTTTGGTGCTTTTCGTGCAATGATGTAATTATCCGCTCCTGCCTGTCTTGCCATTTCATAGATAAGGGGTATGCTTTTACATTCTGCCGTTATCATTATATCATATTCGGGAGCAAGCTTTAAAAGCTCTTTGGCAGAAGCTTTTGTCACTTCCACATCACCGAAAAGAATAAAAGCGGCGATTTTCAGATTTTCACTTATAGGAAAAAGCTGAAGATCTCTTTTGAGTCCTGCAATCTCCATTGTATAGAATTTTTTCATAAGCTCTCACCTCATTTATTTGTATTTTGTTGTATGGGTTTCATTTTTTCTTCAAGCAATTCCATACCGGGATTGACCTGTATTTCGGCACTGTCTACAAGCTCTGTGCTTTTTTGCTGGTATTTAGCTTTAAAAAGGTTTTCGCCTATCACGGCAATATCGCTTTCGCCAAGCTCCAGAAGAGGTTCTTTTTTGATAATGTGGTAGCCGTAGGTAGTTTCAACAAGGTCACTGATTTTTCCGACTTCAAGCTCAAATGCGGCTTTTTCAAATTCAGGAACCATTTCGTTGTAGGTGAAGGTGTAGCCGTCAGGATAGGCTTCTGTGCCGGGATCCTCGCCGTATTCCTTGATAAGTTTATCAAAATCTTCACCTTTTTTAGCAAGGGCAAGAACCTTTTCAGCCTCTTTTTTTGCCGTCTTACCATCTTCACCCGACATAATCAGAATGTGCTTCGCTCTTACATAGTTTTCATTGTAATATTCTTTTATTTCTTCAACAGAAGTGTTGAAATCTCCCATCTCAAAATACATAGCCATATTCAGAATGGCCTCACGGATTTTAACAATAGGTGCAACAAGAACATTATTATTGTATATCTCGTCCTTGTTTTCCATTATATATTGAATTTCGGTGTCGGAGTCATAAGGTACCGACACAAGATTCATTTTCTTTGTTTCAGCGGAAAATGCATACATTTCCATAAAATTGGCTGTTGCCTGGATAAGTGCCTGAGAGATATTTTCTTCAGCATATTCGTAACCGCTGTACCAGAGCCAGCTTCTGTAATCCTCGGTGGTTACCGGTGTGCCGTTGATAACAAACACAGGCTCTTCGTCGGATATGAGAATTTGTTTTGTTGAACCCACATATTCAACATATTTACCCAAAGCCTCACTTACAAACCGAAGGGGTATCATTGTGCGGTTATTGCGGATAAGAGCCGGGGAATCAAGGCTTACCGCTTCACCGTTTACAAGGGCTGTGTCCGAGTTGATTGTAAGCTCAATGAGGTTTTCGCCATATTTAACAGAAACCTTCTGCGAAGCCTCGTCCCAGGAAACATCTGCGCCAAAGCTTTCGGAAACGGCTCTTGCCGGAACCATGGTGCGGGAATTTTCTATGTAGGGAGATGCGTCAAGAGTGTTTTGAGTTATGCCTGAATCACTGATATAAAATTTATCGGAATCTATGGTAAACTCAGCTGTGGCGGCAAAAGCCGAACCTGAACACAGGGTAAAGCCTGCGCAAATGAGTGCAATTGCTTTTTTTAGATTCATCTGAATCCTCCTCTCAGAATAACTGAATTAATTATATCACTAAAACATAAAATTGTAAATAGTCTGAGAGAAATTATCCAACCTGCCTTGTTATTTATTTTATGTTATACAGAGTTAAATTGGGGTTTAGCGGTGAGATGGGATTGGGCTGGTGCGAAAGGCTTCCCCTTGGTGGGGAAGCTGTCACCGTAAGGTGACTGATGAGGGGAAACAAAAGAAAGTAAATTCAAATATAAATTTGAAAATCGTTCAAACTATTGAAAACGCTGATTTTTA
>JAZNUS010000129.1:0-15381 GCA_045592485.1 Clostridia bacterium
AAGGGGAGGTGGATTTGCCGTAAGGCAAAGACGGAGGGGTACGAAATGCAGAAATATCAATACTTTCAGCAATACCCCTCAGTCAGTTTCGCTACGCTCACTGCCAGCTCCCCTTAGGCAGGGGAGCCTTTCGCCCTAGTGTTAAACAGAGCGCTAAACCCCAATTTTTCTTTTCTCCAATCATACCACACCTTTGCAGAAATTACAATGTATTTTGCCAAAATTCCTATTTACAATTGTTTTAATTGCAAATATAATAGTGATAAAGTGAGGGATAAGAATGAACAAATTGCGTGAGAAAATAGAAAACAAAGAAAAAATCCTTGGTACACTGGTAAGCTTGACGGACCCCTGCCTTTGTGAAATCATGGGAAATCTCGGCTATGACTGTGTGTGGATAGACACCGAACACTCATATATGAGTGCCAGAGATGTTTTGTGTCACTTGAATGCCGCAAAATCTGCCGGTATTCCTGCTGTTGTGAGACTTCCTCAAAATGAATTGACCGAAACAAAACGGGTACTTGAAATGGGTCCTGACGGAATTATTTTTCCAATGGTAAAATCTGCAAAGGAGCTTAAGGTCTTAATCGAGTCAACTCTGTATCCGCCTCACGGAACCCGTGGCTTCGGACCTCTTCGTGCCATTGGCTACGGCGCCATTGATGCAAAGGAATATGTTAAAAATCAGAGCTTTGACTTGTGCCGTTTCGTTCAGATTGAACACATTGATATGATTGAAGAGCTTGAGGAAATTGTTAAAATTCCCTACATTGACGGCTTTATTTTCGGACCCAACGATTTGTCAGGCTCTCTTGGAGAATTTTTGAATGTATTTGGCGAAGCAACCCTTTCAAAAATCATACAGGCAATAGAAATTCTGCAAAAGTACGGAAAGTACATAGGTCTTGCAGGAGGTATGTCGCCATCTGATATCAGAGAATGGTCGAAGCTTGACCTTGACATGATTTTTGCAGGAGCAGACTGGTGCTTTGTGTACAGTGCCGGAAAAGAAACTCTCGAAAATCTTAAAAACTTATTTTAAAGATAAACCTATAAGGATGTGAACAAATTGGCATATATAACAATAAAAAGAAACGGATACAATGTTAATATTGAAGAACCCACCCTCTATGTTGACAACGAAAGCCGGAAAAGAAGCGGCCATATGACTCACGCTCTGGCAGAGTTCAAGCCCGGATGCTTTATCGACTTTAACTCAAACTGCTCAATTCACCGTTGGGGAGGGCATTCACCTTATGGTTGGATAGAATACCGCATATCAAAAGACTGTGGCAAAACCTATTCCGAAGCAAAAATTCTTGATTATTCAATGGAAAGTCTTTATGACGGAATGTATGTTATTTCTGTTGAAAAGTCAGTGGCATGCTCCGACGGAAGCATTGTGGCTTTTTGTCTTAAAAACGATGCAACTCAGCCCACGGCCTGCGAACCCTGGGACACTCCAATGTGGATTAAAAGCACCGATGAGGGGGAAACATGGTCTGAAGCAAGGGAAATGTGTGCATATAAGGGCAGAACCTATGATGCAGTTTATCATGAGGGCTCCATATATGTTCTTCATCACTGCAATCCAAATCACACCGGAAGTTCCGAAGAACATGTTTACAGAATTTTCAAAAGTGATGACAACGGTGAAAGCTTTTATGAGCTTTGCACAGTTCCCATAGATCCGGTGGGCAGAAACTACGGTGCAATGATTTTTGACACCGATGGCAATCTCCATGTCTATGCTCACAACGACAATGCACTCGAGCATCTTGACCATGTGATAAGCTGTGACTGCGGTAAAACATGGACTGTTTCAGAGCCTTCATACCTTGCAAGGGGACTTCGCAACCATCAGATAGCCTATATTGACGGAGTGTACATTTTTCACGGAAGAACAGAGGACTACGAGGGCTTTATCATGTACACATCAACTGACGGTTCAAACTGGGATGAGGGAACTATGATTGACTGCGACAAAGGTGCTTCGGCATACTATTCCAACAATCTTAACCTTAAAGACGAAAACGGCAATTTTCTTCTTGTTCAGTTTTCACGAAGATATGAAGGTATGAAGGTTAATGTCAATCACATGACACTGAGAATTTGTAAAAACGACGATTAAACTGAGGTGACTAACCATGGCAAAATATTCAATGGGAATTGATTTCGGAACTCTTTCAGGAAGAGCAATCATTGTCGATATTGAAACAGGCTCTGAAATGGCAACATCAGTATGCGAATATGCTCACGCAATAATGTCGGAAAGTCTTCCCTGCGGCAAAATTCTGCCCAAAAACTACGCTCTTCAGCACCCTCAGGACTATCTTGATGTTCTGTGTTTTGTAACAAAGGACTGCATAGAAAAATCCGGGATTGACAGCCGTGACATAATCGGGGTCGGAGTCGATTTTACTTCGGCGACGGTTCTGCCTGTGACAGATGACGGTACACCCCTTTGTTTTCTGGAAGAATTTAAGGGAAACCCCCATGCATATGTTAAACTCTGGAAACATCACGCGGCTCAGAAAGAGGCAGACGAGATAAATGCTCTTGCAAAATCTGAGGGTGAAGAGTGGCTCGGACAGTATGGCGGAATAATCTCAAGTGAATGGCAGTTTCCCAAAATACTTGAAATCTTAAGAGAAGACGAAAATGTCTATAACCATACTGCACGCTTTACGGAAGCAGGCGACTGGATTGTGAGTGTTCTCACCGGCAGCACCTGCCAATCGGTCTGCACAACAGGATTTAAGGGTATGTGGAACGAAAAAACAGGCTACCCGGGCAAAGAATTTTTCAAAAAGCTCGACCCGAGGCTTGAAAACATTGTCGGCACAAAAATATCCGAAAATGTTAATCGTTTGTCCGAAACGGCAGGCTACATAACAAAGGAAGCATCCGAAAAAACAGGACTCTGCGAAGGAACTCCCGTTGCCCCTGCCATAATTGATGCCCACGCGGCAATTCCGGCTCTCGGCATCACAAAGCCCGGTGAGCTTCTTATGATAATCGGCACATCAACCTGCCACATTCTCCTTGGCGACAAGGCAATTAAAATTCCCGGAATTTCGGGCTATGTAAAGGACGGAATCATTGACGGTCTCTATGCCTACGAGGCAGGTCAGGCAAGTGTTGGCGACAGCTTTGAATGGTTTGTGTCAAACTGTGTACCTCAAAGCTACACCATTGAAGCCGATGAGAAAAATGTGAATATCCACAGTCTTTTACGCCAAAAAGCAAAGCTTCTGCCCCCGGGTTCAAACGGACTCATTGCTCTTGACTGGTTTAACGGCAACCGCACACCCTATGTCAACGGCAATCTCCGTGGTATGATTGCAGGACTAAACCTCGGAACAAAACCTGAAGAAATTTACCGAGCTCTCATTGAAGCCACCGCCTACGGCACAAGAAGAATAATTGAAATTTATGAAGAAAACGGAATTGTCATTGAAAGACTCTATGCCACAGGAGGCATAGCCGAAAAAGACGAAATGCTCATGCAGATTTATGCTGATGTGACAGGAAAAGAAATCTTTTTGTCAGACACCGCCTTTGGCTGTGCCTACGGAAGTGCAGTGCTTGGTGCAGTGAACAAAAACGGATATGCCACAGTTTTTGAAGCGGCAAAAAAAATGAAGAAGATAAAAGATTTTTCATATAAACCAAACAGTGAAAACAAAGAAGCATACGATAAAATATATGCTGAATACAAAGAGCTTTCGGAGTATTTTGCAACAAAGAAAAAATACGTTTAAAAGGAAGAGTGCCATAAATGGGAATTGAAATAAAAAGAGATAATTATACAATCAAATTAAGTGAGCCTTATGTGTATGTGGATAACGAAAGCAGAGAAAGAAGCGGGCATATGTCCCATGCATTGGCAGAATTTAAAAAAGGTTCTTTTATTGACTTTAACTCAAACTGTTCTGCGCTGAGAAGAGGCGGTCATTTCCCCTATGGCTGGGTGGAATACAGAATTTCAGAAGATGTCGGCAAAACCTTTTCAGATGTCAAAACCCTTGATTATTCTTACAAAAGCTTTATGGACGGCATTAACACAATTTCGGTTGAAAAAGCCGTTGCCTGTGATGACGGAACAATTGTTGCTTTTTGCCTCAGAAATGATGCTATGTCTCCCGAGTTTTGCGAGCCTTGGGCAACACCAACCCTGATCAGGAGCAGTGATTTTGGAAAAAGCTGGAGTGAAGCGGAGGAATACTCTTCATATCCCGGCAGAACCTATGATGCCGTTTATCACAACGGTGTTATCTATGCACTTCATTTTTGCAACCCAAACTTTCTCGGCACAACCGATGAACACAAATATCTGATTTATGAAAGCCGTGACAACGGAAAAACTTTTTCCGAGCTTTGCACTGTTCCCATTGACGGAATCGGGAGAGGCTACGGAAGTATGCTCTTTGACGAAAACGGTACACTTCATGTGTATGCATACAACAGCAAAGACGAAAACAATATGGACCATGCAATAAGCTGTGACAAAGGTAAAAGTTGGAAAGTTCTCACACCATCTTACCTTAAAGAAGGAATCCGCAATCCCCAAACAGCAATTCTTAACGATGTCTTTATCTTGCACGGAAGAAGCGGAGACAGAAACGGATTTGTAATTTACACCTCGGAAAACGGAAGCGACTGGGACGAAGGATATTTTGTTGAACACAAAAACTATATTGCCGGTGCATACTATTCAAACAACCTCAATCTTGAGGACGAAAACGGAAAATTTCTTCTTGTTCAGTATTCAAGCCCCTATACAAATGAGACCGAACCCTACTATGTGGCAACGGTCAATGTGAAACATATGAGGCTTGAAATAGCCTTAGCAACCAACACTAAAGGCGGTTTTAAAATATAAATTCCGCTTAAAAATACTCACCCACAAAATGTATGAGTGAGCATTCTTTGTTATTTCGACTGATCAGTTCTTGCAAGCTTTCTGTAATTTTGCCAGAACATCAAGACAATTACAACCACAGTCAGTGCCCAGGTGACAGGATACACAAGATAGAGAGATCTTATTGTTTTAAATTGTTCGAAAATTGTAACAACCCATATCATACGGACAACGCAAACCCCGAAAATTGTTGCAATCATCGGCTGAAGCGACTTGCCCATACCTCTCAGAACAGAGCTTGAGATTGTCATGGCAGAGCCTATGAAATAAGGAAGAAGAACCCACATAAGTCTTTCACAACCGGCTTCAACTGCCTTGGGATTGTCGGAAATGAAAAAAGAAATGACTGTTTCCCTGAATGGAATAATTAATGCTGCAACAAGAGATACCATTACCATTCCGGTGATGTTGGTCTGCCAGAATACGGTCTTTAACCTTTTATATTTTTTTGCACCCATATTTTGCCCCGAAAATGTCATTGCAGTTTGCGAAAAGCCTTCGGATACAAATGCGGCATAGCTATCCACTGCCGCCGATGCTCCGTTTCCGGCAACAACTGCCGAACCGAAGGAGTTGATTGAGGACTGCAGCACAACATTTGACAGCGAAAACATACCGCTCTGAACCCCTGCAGGAACTCCAAGAGCAAGGATTCGTTTGAACTGTCTGAAAGAAATGCGTATTTTGTCGGGGAAAATCCGGCAGACATGGTGACTGTGAACAAGGGTGTAGAAAACAAGGCCCGATGCAATAACATTTGATGCAACCGTTGCAATTGCCACTCCGTCGGAATCCATTTCAAAGCCAAGGACAAGAATAAAGTTCAGTATCACATTGACAATACCGCCCATAGCAAGATAAATAAGAGGTCTTTTAGTATCACCCACAGTTCGCAGAATTGCACTGCCGTAGTTATATAGAAGCAAAAAGGGTGTTCCCGCAAAATAGATTCGCATATATTTTATGGAATAGACTATGTTTTCTTCGGGAGTGTTCATCAAAGTTAAAACAGGCTTTGATATTACTATGCCCAAAACTCCAAGCACAACTCCTCCAATGAGAGCTGTGGCAATTGCTGTGTGAGCACAAAGGCTCGCCTCTTTCTCGTTTTTGGCACCTATTGCCTGAGATATTGAAACAGTTGCACCAACAGATAATCCGCTGAAAATGCATATTATGAGATTAATGAGCGATGAGCACGCACTCACGCCCCCGAGAGCCGCAGAGCTTGCACCTCTTCCCACAACAATGGTGTCGGCAGTGCTGAAGGTCTGCTGAAGTATTCCCGACAAAATTATGGGAATTGCAAAGCCAAAAATTTTTCCAAGCATTGGTCCCGAGGTTACATCAAGACCGGTTCGTATGTCAGTGGTTTTTATCATAACAAAATTTTCTCCGTTCATATGTTTAATTATATTATACCACTATTTCTTCATAATTCAACAAAAAAATTCAAAAAACTTTGATTATATTGCCGTGCAAATTTTTTTGGAAAGCTAAGCTTTTCAAAAATGCACACGGCTTAAGAAAAGCGATAATGCTCCGCACTACCCGCCGCAGGCGGTGCGGCGAAGCCGCTTTTCTTGCGTATATTCCTAACTTTTTTGACAATATAACCCATTGAAACAACAAGAGCGCGGCATTATAATTAGCCTGACAGGAGGTTTTAATCATGATACCAAGAAGTGAGCATCCCAATCCTCAGTTTGAACGGGAAAATTGGGTAAATTTAAACGGAAAATGGGAATTTGAAACAGACAAAAGCATGAGCGGAAAGGCAAGAAGGCTTTTTGAAAAAGACCATTTGAAGAATGAAATCATTGTTCCCTTTTGCCCCGAGAGCAAGCTATCGGGGGTTGAAGACACAGATTTTTTAAATTCTGTATGGTACAAAAGGGAATTTGAAGTCTCAGGAAAATCGGAAAGAATAATTCTCCACATCGGAGCCTGTGACTATTTTACAACAGTATATGTAAACGGAAATGAGGTCGGAGTTCACAAAGGGGGCTACACATCTTTTGAATTTGACATAACCGACTTTGTATCCACAGGAACAAACACTCTCGTGATAAATGCCGAAGACGATTGCAGAAACGGACTTCAGCCTTCGGGAAAGCAAAGTCCCCAATATGCTTCTTACGGATGCTACTACACACGCATAACAGGAATATGGCAGACAGTGTGGCTTGAATATGTTGCCGAAACACATATTAAATCCGCAAAATTCTATCCTGATGCCGCAAACGGTAAAATCACCATAATGGCAAATGTCTGCGGCAAGGGCACCCTTACCGCTGTTGCAAGCTATTGCGGCAGGGAGGTTGGCAGAGCAAGTGCCGAGAGCTATGGTGCAAATGCAGATGTGACAATTGAGCTTTCTGAAATTCATCTTTGGGAACCCGGCGAGGGCAGACTCTATGACCTTGAGCTTTTCTACGGCGACGACAAGATAAAGAGCTATTTCGGACTTCGCAATGTTTCCATTGATGGCTACAAATTTCTTTTAAACGGAAAAAGTGTTTTTCAAAGAACTGTTCTTGACCAGGGATACTACCCTGACGGTCTCTATACCGCTCCCACAGAGGAAGCCATGATAAAGGACATTCAGATTGGTCTCGACTCAGGGTTCAATGGTGCAAGACTTCACGAAAAGGTTTTTGAACCGAGATTTTTGTATCACTGTGACCGTATGGGATATATGGTTTGGGGAGAATATGCCAACTGGGGACTGAACCACACAAGCATTTCATCCCTCCCGACATTTTTGCGTGAATGGCAGGAAGCAATCGACAGAGATTTCAACCATCCGTCAATCATTGGTTGGTGTCCCTTTAACGAAACCTGGGACCTTGACGGCAAAAAGCAAAACGATGAAGTTATTGAGCTTGTGTACAAAGCAACAAAGTCCATGGACAAAACACGCCCCTGTATTGACACAAGCGGCAATTTCCATGTTCTCACAGACATATATGATGTTCACGATTACAGTCAGGAGGTCACTGCATTCCGGGAAGGAATGGAAAAGTTTGAAAAAGAGGACATTTTGCCCGACCAGACTCTTCGCATGGCTCGCTATGATGACAGACAAAGCTACAAAGGCGGAGCGGTTTTCATCAGTGAATACGGCGGAATAAAGTGGGACATTGAAGAGGATGACAAATCATGGGGCTATGGCAATGCTCCGAAAACAGAAGAAGAATTTGTAAACCGTTACAAAGGACTCACAGAGGCAATTATGAAATGTCCGAAGGTTATGGGATTGTGCTACACCCAGCTCTATGACATTGAACAGGAAAGAAACGGACTCTATACCTATTGGAGAGAAGCAAAATTTGATATGGAAATTTTCAGAAAAATAAATTCAGCAAAGGCTGCTATTGAAGTTTTGGAGTGATGAAAATGAAAAAAAATACCGGATGGAATCACACACCTTGTAAGCCTGTGTTTTTTAACATTGGTGACATATACATATGCCGTGTTGTGCCGTCGTCTTCGGCAATTCATTTTGAATGGCTTGCAAAGGACGGCGAAACCTATGACATTTATTGTAAAAAAAGAGAAGCAGAAAATTTTGAGTATTGCGGAAAAACCGATTGTGCATATTACGACATAACAGGTCTTGAATCCGGTTTTGACTATGAATTTTATGTTCAGTCGGGCGAAAAAAAGAGCCGCATCCGCCTTGCACGCACCGGGGAAGCTGTTGGCACTGTTGTGGAATACCTTCACCCCGATGATAAGGCATACAGCTATTCGGGGCAGTATCTTTGCTCACCGTCCCTTGTTCGCCATCCTGACGGTCACCTGCTGTCGTCCCTTGATTTGTATGAACCTGACGCCCGTCAGTGTCTCACACGAATTTTCCGTTCCGACGATGATGGAAAAAACTGGCACTTTGTAACAGAGCTTTATCCCTGCTTCTGGGGCAAAATGTTTGTCCATAAGGGAGAGCTTTATATGCTTTCGGTTAACACCGAATACGGCAATCTTCTCATCGGTAAATCTGTCGATGGCGGAAACACCTGGTCAGAACCTGTGACGCTTTTATACGGTTGCCAAAGTCAGGTATATACCTCCGGTGTTCACAAAAACCCTCAGCCGGTCATGGAATTTGCAGGGAGACTTTGGGGCACTCTTGAGTGGGCATTTGCTCCGTCGGGAGTTCATGCTCCTATGGTTATGTCGGCACCTGTTGATGCAGACCTTATGAAGCCCGAAAGCTGGAGCTACTCTGAACCCATTGACTACGACCCCAACTGGGAAGGCGTTGCAAAAGGAAAAACCGACGGCAACATCGAAGGCACCCTTACAGTCATTGACGGAAAGCTCTATAATATTATGCGCTACGGCATAGCAGGAAACTGTATTCCGTCCTATGGTCTCATAATGTCCTTTGAGGTTGATACTGAAAATCCGGAAGCACCCCTTAAGTTTCACCGTGTCATAAAATATCCCGGAAACCGCTCAAAATTTACAATTAAATATGATGAGCAAAGCAAAAAATACTATAGCTTTGCCACAAGAATAACCAACCCTGCCATAAGCGCAAGAAATCTTCTGACACTTATGGTTTCCGACAACGGAATTGACTGGTGTGTCCTCAAAGACATCTATGATTACCGCCATCTCGATCCCCAGGAGGCAGGATTCCAGTATGTTGACTTTGAATTTGAGGGAGATGACATAATCTTCCTTTGCCGCACGGGTCTTAACAAGCCCCACGGCTTCCATGACACCAATTATCAGACCTTCGACAGAATAAAAAATTTCAGAAAGCTTGTAGATGATGCAGGAGAGCTTGAGTGTTGGTCGTTAATAGAATATTAAAAATAAACGGAACAGTTTGTCAAAGATAGCCTTTTGAACAACTGTTCCGTTTTCTTTGTTATTTTAATTGAAATTTTTAATCCACAGGAAAACCTCTTCAACGGCAGGCTTGATTTTAAGTTTTTCACCGTTAAACACATCAATGCCGCTTGGGTTTTCGATTGGTTCGCCAACAAGCTGAGGTTCGTGACCGCCGTGAGTAAAGGTCCTGAGATATGCTATACCGCCGTTTTCTTTTATTTTGTCAATAAATTTTTGTGTTACTTCAAAAGGAACTGTACCGTCGTCTGTGCATTGCCAGAATTTGACGGGAACAGGATAGATTTCTGATTTTTTATTTTTTGCAGGGTTATATCCGGCTATCTTTTTTTCATCATAAATGTATTCGCCCTTTTTATCTTTTTCGAGACCGTAAATTAAACCAAGAGCAAACTTTGGAAGTCCGTCGCACCATGGATGAAGAAAAATCTGATTATAGGTGTCGAGAACAGGACACAGAGCAGAATGTGCTATGACGGGAATCTGACCCGAAAGCACAAGGTTTGTGCTGCTTATCCCACCCATCGAAGCCCCATGAACAAATACATCGGGCATCAGATTAAAGTTTTCCATACAGTAATGATATGCTTTAACATAGCTTCTCATAGCGATTGGGCTTCCTATGTTGTTGCGAATGTCGATACCCATTTTTCCGGCATATTCATCGGGGAGACCGTTCACATCCATAATTGCATATCCGTTTGCCACGAGATACATTGTCAGAATCTGATGCTCAATCTGAGAGTCATCGGTGGTCACTGTTCCGCCTGCTCCGTGACAGCTGATAACCAGTCTTGTCGGTCTTCCGTTATCTGTGTAGCTTTCGGGCAGAATAATAAATCCGCAGTCGTCGTAAATCTCTTCAAAGTCTTGTTGTTTGTCGGTTGCAAGACTGTTGTCTGAAAGATAACAATTGATGGGGATTGAAAATCTGTGTATCTTATAGCTCATAATATTTCCTCCGTTATACAACAATAAATGCACCGTTTCCCACAAGATAGCTTTGGGCGGTATCTTCTTCTGTTTCAAAACGGCATTTTGCCTTGTCAACTGCTCTGCCGCCAATGTAAATGTTATTTGCAAATTCATTTACAATCACAGGAGAAATCAAATCATCTTCAGACTCTAAAAGTCTGCCGTTTAAGGTGATGTTTTCAAGACGAATGTCTGCAATGTCGTGTTCATTGCTTTGTCCGATAAATCTGCAGGGACAGATAACAAGTCCGTTGTAGGAAATGTTGCGGTAGGTGATGTTTTTAACAGATCCAAGGCCCTCGCCCTTGAGCCAGAGCATATTTCTTATGAAAATTTCAATGAGACGGGGGTGGATGAGAGGATCAATTGGATCGCCAACTCTGATGTTTTCAAACACCACATTGGAAATTGGCGCATCTCCGCATGCCTGAATGTCGCAGGCTACAAAGGCAAAATGCACAATGTCGCAGTCACGGACAATAACATCACACATTTTTTCGGCAGAGGTTTCCGCACCAAATTCAACTCCTCTGCCCCAATCGCCCCATATGGTGCATTTCTCCACTAAAATGTTGGATGTGGGAGCATGATTGGTTGAATATTTCCCGAATGTGCGTTGACCTTTGATTACTATTGAGTCGTCAAAGGCTCGTATAAAAGAATTTTTTATTGTAACATAGCTTGTGTTGTGAATGTCTATGCCGTCGGAGTTTCTTCTCCAGGAGAAAATCTTGACATTGTCAATGTTTATGTTGCTTCCTCCCGTCACGGAAAGGTTGTATATGACAGAGTCAAGAATGGTTATTCCCTCAATGGTGACATTTTTTGAGTTTGCAATAAGAATTGTGTGAACAAGACCTGTCCGGTGGCTCTGACGGTCAAAGCGTTCTCCGCTTAAGATTCCTCTGCCGTATATGTGTACATTCTCACTGTCTTCAACCAGAATGGTTCCGTAAACGATGGCACCGCTGTCGATGTAGAGTGACTGATTGCTTTTAAGGTTTATGAGATAGGGCATATGAATCCCGGGTCCGAAATAGATAGTATCTTTGCCGTCAGGAATTGTTTTTGCATTGCCGGCGTAGTTGCCGGGAAAATTCAGCTTTTCATCGGGCATAAAGCTTTGTACATTTGGTGCATCAGGATTTGGTTTGTCTTTTTCTATTGGGTTTGCCAGAATGTGGAGAGGCTTGTGAAGTCCGTTTATTTCGAGAACATATTGACCCGGCTCTGAAATTTCAAAGCTGACCTCGTCGCTTTTGTTCTTTTCGCCTCTCACGGGAACAATGCCCTTTGAAAGAGGGAGAACCCTTGCATAGAAAATTTCCCATGCACACACAATACGAAGCTTTACACTGCCTTCAAAATCAAACTTGACAATGGAAGCCTGCTCGGTTTCAGAGGCATCCCTCTGAGTTCCGCGATACAGCTCGTTTGTGGGTTTTGAAGAAACAGTTACAGGCCACACATCTGCAGCCTTGCCTTCGATTTCTACATAGTAGTCTTTTGATACCGGAGCAAAAACCGGAATTTTGTGTATTTTCAAATCAGTGCATTTACTCATTATTTTCCCCTTTCAAAATGCCAACATCTGAAAAATCGATGTCAACAAAGCCTATGTCGTAGGCAGGTGAATCGGGATTTAACCGGAAGTCGTTATTTTCATAATCAACAAAGAGAGGATCTGCTTCAATGGTATATTTGTCTTTGCCGTAATCGGATTTAAACTCCGCAAGAGATATTATTTTATGGTCGCCCATGGAGTTAACCTTGCCCTTGGTGTCAAATACAAGGTTTCGATATGATGTGATGTTAAGGGGAGCGCATTCGTGATGGGGTGATTCATACATTGTGCGATATATCGGATAACCCTCCGATACCATTATGTTTCTTTCAAAAATACATGTGTTGTTTATCATATTTCCAGCCACAACACAGACTTCTTCTGCACCTTTAACAAAAATGTTGTTTGTCACGGTGTTCATTCTGCCATAGTGTTGGTGGAACGGGTTTTTGCCCATATTGTAACAAAGGTTGTTTTCGATGGTGATGCAGCTTGAACCTTCGTCGGGATAAATTCCCCACGCTCCATAGTTAAAGCAGGTAACATCGTGAACGATATTGCCCCTTATTATTGTACCGGGCTGTTTGCCGAGGGTATATATTCCGCCAATATCAGACAATACTCCGCTTCCGAGGTTATAGATGAGATTTTTTTCAATAAGGTTGTCTCTTGTAACAGAATCGGCATATCCCCATACCCAGCCGACGGAAATTCCGGTGTAGTAAATATCAGAAATTTCGTTGTGACCGATGTAGTTTTCAAAGGAGTGTTTAACCAGCACTCCGCATCCTGCATAGTACCTTCTTCCGCATTTTTCGATGCGGTTGTTTTTTATAACATTTCCGCCGTTTTGATTAAGCTCGTCAAGGGTGATATTATTGTTTTCATCTTTAACATACCCCTCGCCGCCTGCTTTGATGCCGCCTGCACCGATATCATAGAAGTGATTTTTGCATATTTTTGTGCCAAAGCTTCCGTCATTTGTGCTTATTGCGTGAACGCCGAGAGCGTGAAGCACACAGTTTTCAATGGCGCAATTTTTGGTGTGCCACAGCTCAATTGAAGCGTGAGCCTTGTTTACTGACTGCTCGTCGGAAGCATAGAATTTTTCTTCTCCGTTTTCAATCCATCTGCTTTTGTAGTCACCTTTTGTATAAGCAAATTCAAGGTTTTCAAGGCGTACTCGGCAAAGAGGATTTCCCTTTTGTCCCTGCATAACAATGAGCTTGTCAGTAAGGGGTGCAACAACCTTCATGTTTTCAGGAGTCTGATTTTCGTTTCGGGGAATGTAGTAAATTCTGGAAGTTTCTCTGTCAAGATACCATTCATTGGGGTTTTCGAAGCCTTCTGCAACATTTTCGATTATGTAGTGAAGAGTGCTTCGGGGATGCTTCGACGAAAGTGAAAATCTTGAAGGGTATTCAAATTCGATTTTGCCTGATTCAAGGTCATAGCTTTTTATGGGAGAGTGTTCGTCAACCCAGTAGTGATTGTAGCTTACGAAGCAGTCGCTGAAGTTTTTAAAGGTTGAAATTGTTTTAAGGTCTTCTTTTTTTGCAATAAACCAAGCACTTGAATCAAAAAGCTTTGTTCCGTTGTTTTCAACATATTCGGGGTCAAGAGTACCCTCTTTTGGATATTTGGTAAACTGTGCTCTTTCACCGTCAACATAGAGATCCGTAAACCATATACCGTCCTTTTCCACTTCGGGAACATAGGCACTGAAGCATTTTTTGCCGTTGAACACATCTTCTTTAAAGTTTTTAATTTCAAAACCGCCCGAAATCAGGGTTTTGCCGAGTGATTTTATGGTGATTGCATCCATTTTGTTTTTTATGATAATGGGTGATTTTACTTCGTAAACCTCATCCATAAGGATAATGCTTATTGGCTGATTGTGACCGCCGTCACGAAGCTCGGACACAAAGGAAAGTGCTCTTTCAATTGTGGCAATGGGACCTTCACCAAGATATGTGTTTTCGGGAGACAGACCAAAGTTTCTTTTGTCGTCTCCTGTTTTAGCTGAAACATAAAGTGTGGAAATTGTGTCGGGTGTAAACATTTTAATTCCTCCGTTTTATACATTCAAAACTTTTTTCAGATTTTCACAAACTGCCGTTGCAAGAAGCTCGCAGCCTTTTTCGTTGTAGTGGTATGGGTCATGAGCTCTTATTCCCTCGATGCCGTCCACAAGGGTGTAAAGGTTTTCATACATAAGTCCGTATTTTTCGGCAATTTCCCTTGCCGCATTGTCTCTCTCAATTGACTTTTCATTAAATGGCATATATTCGTTGGGTTTGTCTGTCACAACAACGGGAGTTGTGCCGGAAATAATGATTTTCGGAGAGTTTTCAAGACTTAAAAGATGTTTTATAACATCTTCGTAGCATTTTTTAAAAAGCTCTGCATCAAGACCGCCGTGAAGACCATTGTTAAAGTGAATAACTTCATATTCGCCCTGTGTCAATACATAGGTCAGCTCTTTCATAAAGCTTGGATTGTCCAGCGCTCTGGATGTTACATATTTGTCTATGTAAATATCCGGAGGCATAATCTTTTTGAGGACAGGGGAGTAGCCGTTTGTAATGGAATCGCCCACAAGAAGCACCCGTCTTCCTTTCATTTCGGGTTCGTCCCACCACATATTTGACCATTCATATTTTTCCAGTTTAACTCTTCTTTCGGGTACGGTTGTATTAACATTCATTATTAAAAATTCCTTTCCTTTGAATTTTGATTATATATTAGTTTGAGCAAATTGGGGTTTGTCGGGGAGATGGAATTGGGCTGAAGCGAAAGGCTTCCCCTTGGTGGGGAAGCTGTCACCGTATGGTGACTGATGAGGGGAAACAAAAGAAAGTAAATTCAAATATAAATTTGAAAATCGTTCAAACTACTGAAAACGCTGATTTTTAACGCTCCACTAACCAATCAAATTCGCACAAGTGCTCTTTTCTTGGAGTGTCACTATCCCCTCATCCGTCAAGCAAGCTTGACACCTTCTCCACCAGGGAGAAGGCTTTCTCTCTGGTGCTAAACTCACCGCTAA
>JAZNUS010000130.1:0-6300 GCA_045592485.1 Clostridia bacterium
TTTTAAAATCGTTAGCAGTTCGTTTCAATAACAGCCATTTCGACTCTGAAAATCCGAAGCAATCATTTTCCGCTGCTGTGCTTCGGATTTAACCTGAGCCGACGGCTGAGTGCCGGAGTCGAAGGTGGTCAGACAAAGAAAGAGCTGTTATTGAAATTCCTATGGAAAGAACTGCGTGATTATAAAAAGTTGCCTCAAGTGTTTCTGTAATAACTCACCGATAAACCCCAATTTGCTTCTTGCAACAATATCGGTTTTGTGGTACAATAAAAACCAACAAACATCACTAATGCGAGGTAAAACAATGATTCAAAGAGAAATAAATGAAATCCGCCGCCGCCTTTCTCCTGACAAGGGGGCATTCGGAAAAATATACGGTTGCTTTGTTAACAAACAAAAAGAAATCATATCCTATATTGACACATCTCTGGGACTTATGCAGCGTGAGGACAGCGAAAAATATCTTGCCCTTTTCAAGAAGGTCCTTTCGGGCGGCCTTGACAGAAGCATGATAGACATTGCTTTTTCCAACAATCAGGTTGCCGACAGTCCGGAGCATGCTCTTCTGATGGAGCTTCGCAATTCATCTCTCAAAAATGAACAGGCGAGAGAGACTCTTTTTCAGAAAATTATAAGCTGTGTCACCGTTGAAGAGGGAAACTATGTTATTCTCCTTTTGTGTGATGACTACGATGTTCCCACAAGATCCTCCGATGGTGAAACAAAATTTGGTTCAGACACTGTGTTTTCCTATTTCCTCTGTGCTGTTTGCCCTGTTAAAGACGGCAAACAGGAGCTTGCCTATGTTCCGTCTGAGCAGGAGTTCAGAAGCCACATTTCACCAATGATTGTGGCATCACCCCTTCTTGGCTTTATGTTCCCCGTTTTTGAGGACAGAGCTGCCAACATCTACAATGCACTTTTCTATACAAAAAATCCGGCTCTTATGCACGAGGACTTCATTTCAACACTTTTCTGCACCGAAACACCCATGTCTGCTCCCCAGCAGCAGGATACCTTTGCCGACACCCTTTCAGACACCCTTGAGTCGGAATGCAGCTTTGATGTTGTTCAGTCGGTTCATGAAAAAATCCGTGAAAGACTCATTGTTCATAAGGAGAGCAAAATCCCCGAAAAACCCGAGGTTGATGTTCACGAGGTAAGCGCAATTCTTCGTTCAGAGGGTGTGCCGGGCGAGATTGCGGAAGTTTTTGAGGAAAAATGCATTGAGCGCTTCGGTGATGATTCAACCCTTAACCCCGAAAATATAATCAACACCAAAAAGTTTGAAATAGCAACTCCTCAGATAAAAATCACCGTAGACCCCGATTACTCCTGCACTGTGGAAACCCGTGTCATTAACGGACGAAAATATATTCTCATTCCGGCAGATGAAGGGGTGAGTGTGAACGGAATAAATGTGAGTATTCCGGAGGGGGAATAATAAGAATTTTGTTTGTTCGAATTGACATTCTTCTTTATTTATGATACAGTTAAGAGAAGTATCAGAAGTTTTCTGTTACACCAAAAGAAAGCAGGTAAAATTATGGCAAAATTTATAACAAAAGACTCCAAGCCCGGCCCCGGAGTGCCCAAGGATGCACCCGAAAAAAGAAGATTTTTCCTCTTTTTTGAGCTTTTAGGCGAAAAAATAGGCAAGCTTGTGGGGCTTAATTTCGTATATGTAATATGTCTCATTCCTTTGTTTTTCGGACTGTTTTTTTCAGTTTCGTTAAACACGGAAATCCGCACTCTTTCCGATGTTTTGCAGATGCCTCTTTTAACACTGAAGCCCGATTATATAAGCCTTATTGTGCTTCTTGCTTCGGCTTTTATCACAGGCCCCGCAACTGCAGGCCTCACCTATGTTCTGCGTAATCTTCAGCGAAGAGAGCACACCTGGATGTTTTCCGATTTCTGGGAGCAGTTTCGAAAAAACTATGTTCAGGGAATCGCAGTGAGTCTTCTCGACCTGGTGATATATCCCCTTTTGTATGTGGGCTTTTGGTTCTATGTCTATATAATGCCTCAGGATATGCCCGAGATGGGGACCCTTGTTCCCTATGTAATGGCAGGCTTTATCGGTCTTGCGGCAATTATTTACACCTGGACTCATTACTATATCTACACAATGATGGTAACCTTTGAGCTTAAATTTTCAAAGCTTTTCAAAAATTCCGTGATTTTTGCAATAGGCAAGCTTCCCCTTAATCTTCTCATAACTGCAATCATAGGTGCAATTCTCTATCTGAGCGCAGTCATATTTGCCTATTCAACCCTCGCCTTTGCGGCGATTTTTGCGTTGATTCTTTTGTCCCTCATTGCCTTTATAACCGTGTTTTCAACATATCCCACAATAGACACTCTCATGCTGAAGCGCGTTAGCGAAAAAACCGGAAGAGTTTTAAACACAAGAGGATGACGGTATGAAGCAAGTTACGATTTATACAGACGGTGCCTGCAGCGGCAATCCGGGAAAAGGCGGCTATGGCGTTATTCTTTCCTACATGGGCAGACAAAAAGAGCTTTCAAAGGGCTTTGAATGCACAACCAACAACCGCATGGAGCTTCTTGCCGCCATAACAGGCCTTGAGGCTTTGACAGAGCCGTGCAGTGTAAAGCTTTGGAGCGATTCAAAGTATCTCATTGACTCCGTTAACAAAAAATGGATTGATTCGTGGCAAAAAAACGGATGGAAAAACTCCAAAAAAGAGCCTGTGAAAAACCGTGAGCTTTTTGAAAGGCTGATTGAGCTTATGAATGTTCACAGTGTTGAATTTTGCTGGGTAAAAGGTCACGATGGTCATCCCGAAAATGAAAGATGCGATTTTCTTGCAACAAGTGCGGCAAGCGGCGATAATCTGATTGTCGATGAGGGTTATATCCTTAGCAACCAACACTAAAGGCGGTTGTTAAGGCTATGGAAAATCGTTAGCTTTTTTGGTGTGTGGGGGGATTTTAATGAAAAAAGCAATGGTGATTGTTTGGTCAGTGGTTCTGATACTGCTGATTGTTATTCTGACAATGGAGCTGCATATGAAATTCGCTTCGGCTCCGGTTTCGCTCAGTGAAAAAAACGGCGAAAAAATTGCGGAAATTCAAGAGTCTGACGGCACAATAGCTTTGTCGGTGTCGGCAGTGGGTGACTGCACCTTCGGCAATGATCCGAATCTTCCGCTGGAGGGCTTTGACCAGGTTTTTCGCAAAAATAAAGAAAGCTATCACTATTTTTTTGAAAATGTTAAAGAATTTTTCCAGGAAGACGACCTCACCATAATTAATTTTGAAGGAGTTCTCAGCGACAGGGGAGAGCGGGAAATAAAGGAATATGCCTTCAGAGGCGACCCCCGCTATGTTAACATTCTTACATCCTCTGCCATTGAAGCTGCAAACATTGCAAATAACCACACCTATGACTACGGCTATGAAGCCTTCAAACAAACGGCAGAGGTTATGGATAGCCGTGACATTTCTGTTTTTGGTGATAGCACTGTTGTCATAAGGGAGATTAACGGAATAAGAGTGGGGCTTATCGGTACAAATGCTCTTTACTACGAGGGCAGAACAAATTTCGATAAAAACCTTGAGGCTCTGAAATCAAAAAATCCCCACATTATCATAGCAAGCTTTCACTGGGGCGAAGAAAAAGCCACTGTGCCAAGCACCATTCAGACAGAGCTTGCCCACCGTGCCATAGATGGCGGTGCCGACCTTGTTATCGGCCATCATCCCCATGTTATTCAGGGCATTGAAAAGTATAAGGGCAAGTACATAGCCTACAGTCTTGCCAATTTTTGCTTTGGCGGTAACACTGCTCCGGCAGACAAGGACACAATGATTTTCAATCAGGTGTTCAGGTTTAAAGACGGAAAGCTTATCGAAGATAAATCCGACTCTGTGACCATTATTCCCTGCTCGGTGTCGTCGGTTTCATCTCATAACGATTTCAGACCAACTCCCCTGAGGGACGATGAGTTTGAAAGAGTAAAAGAAAAAATCATAAGCCGCTGCGAGGGTATGGACGGAGTTGACAGCGTCAGATTTGAAGAGCTGTAGCCTGATGCGTGGTAAGTGCTTTGAAAAGGGGTGCTGTTATGAACGAAAAAGAAGAGAAAATGTATCCGGAGATATATTCAACTGAATTTGTCGTAAACATAGAAAATGTAAGGCTTACCTTCATAACTCAAGAGACAAAACAACAAAACTATAAGATCCCCAGCGGTGTTGTTATGCATTTTCACGCATGCTATGAAATGTTTTTGTGTGAAAAGGGGGAGGTATATGTCAATGTTGAAGACCGGAAAATTTCTTTCAAGGAAGGGGAGGCTCTTATTGTGCCGCCCGGGGTATCTCATGCAATTTCCGGTTATGCGCCCGGCTCTACACCGGATTCTGTGTATTTCAGCATTTCCTCAAACGGTCAGAAGAGCAGTCTCGATTTGTATAAGATAGTGTCGAAAATCATAGGGGATTCGTGCAGTGTGCTTCCGGGTATGAGCGACCTTGGAATCATAATGAGAGCCATTCGCCGTGCAGGCGAGGAAAAAAACTATTATCAGATTTCCAACCTTGCCCATAGCTTTCTGATGAAGCTGGTTGAGCTTACCGGCAACATTCCAAGAATTCACGAAGGTACCCGCTCCGACAACTCTAACCTTCGTGTTCACAAAATTCATGTGTTTATTCACAATCATCTCGGTGAAGAGGTGAGCCTCGAAGAGCTTGCCACCATCCTTCGCCTGTCAACCCGTCAGGTTGGCCGCATTGTCAAGGAAAACTTTGGTTGTTCTTTTAAGGAGCTTGTCACAAAGCTCCGTATGGAAAAAGCAGGTGAGCTTATGCGAAGAAAAGAGCTCAGAGTGTCCGAGGTTTCAAGTATGGTTGGTTATTCGTCGGAAAGAGGATTTTATACAGCATTCAAAAATCACTTTGGCTGTCTTCCCAAGGAATACAGAAAAAATATTCAGTAAATGCTTTATGAATTAATTCAAAAAGAGGTGAGACTATGGCTAAAAACAATGAACTCGTATGTCCTGAAATTTTTTCAAATGAATTTGTTGCAAACATTGAAAATCTGAAATTCACTCTCATAACTCAGCAGACCGAAGCTTACGAAAAACACAGAACCTCCGACAATGTGAATATGCATTTTCACACATGCTATGAACTTTTTCTTTGCGAAAGAGGAAATATGTCTGTTCATGTGGAGGACCGCAGAATCACTCTCAAACGCGGTGAAATGATAATTGTTTCGCCAAAGGTTTCTCACGCGCAAGCCGACACCTCAAAAGGGTGCAAAAATTACTGCCTGAGGTTTGTTGTTGCTCCAAACGGCTTGAAAACAGGTTTTGATTTGCATAAGACGATTTTGGCAATAATAAGCGATTCAACAGCGGTTATTCCCGCTTCCGAAGAGCTTTTACAGACAGTGTCAGACATCAGCACGAAGAGCGAAGAGAAGGATTTTTACTCCGTTTCCAAACACATCTATTCCTTTCTGATTCAGCTTGTGGAGCTTACAGGCAATGTTCCCCAAAGCTTAGGGAGCGTCTTTGCCGACAATGTGGAGCTTCGCACCCACAAGCTCCGTGTTTTCATAAACAATAACATCAGCAAGCAAATCACCCTTAAAGAAATTGCCTCATACATCAACATGTCAACTCGTCAGACAAGCCGGCTTATAAAATTCAAATTTGGCTGCGGCTTTAAGGAATATGTCACAAAGCTGCGCATGGAAAAGGCAGGCAGACTTGTTTTGCAGCGCGCTTATCCGGTGTCCGAAATTGCCCGGATGGTTGGTTATTCCTCGGAAAGAGGGTTCTACACTGCCTTTAAAAATTACTTCGGGCGTCTCCCGAAGGAATACAGAAAGAAATATTTTGGTTAAAACGGACATAATGATGAAAATTAAAGCTTAAGGCAGTCTTGTTTCAGGCGTGGATTTTTCCGCCAATGCTTTGTTAAGACCGTAAGT
Organism: Clostridia bacterium; assembly: GCA_045592485.1. Lineage (GTDB taxonomy): Bacteria > Bacillota > Clostridia > UMGS1810 > UMGS1810 > RGIG1828. The sequence continues at coordinate 5,975 of JAZNUS010000130.1, forward strand.
GTACTGAGTTTGTGTTTGACAGATTCGGTACACTTTTTTGTTGGATTTGGCGGTGAGTTTATTTGCAAACTCACTGAATGAATAGTGAATAATGAATAATGAATAATTATGGTAAAAACGCCTGCGCGTTTTCTTTATTCAGACTGGCGAAATCGATAATTTGTTCGGTAAATTGGGGTTTATCGGGGTGTTTAACACAAGGACATTGTAGGGGCGAATCACGAATCGCCCGTATGATATCTGCCATTTGCGGGCGATTCGTGAATCGCCCCTACAACACAATTGAACAATTTGCTTTCGATCTTCCCCATAAATTCCAAATTAAC
>JAZNUS010000131.1:0-11311 GCA_045592485.1 Clostridia bacterium
AGGGTGCATAAGTTCTGTCTGCCAATCGTGCATTCGCACTCTTGGGACATCACTTAATCCGTCAAGCAAGCTTGACACCTTCTCCACCAGGGAGAAGGCTCACACACTAGCGCAAAACAGAGCGACAAACCCCAATTTGAAGCACTATTTCCTTATCCTTAATCCTTATGTGAACAAACTCCAATTTTTATCCCTTACCAAATTACAAAAACCCATCAAAGAGCAGTATTCTTAAGGGAGAAAACTCCTTTTGACGGGTTATGTATAAAAATTGTTTTTCGTTTTGTTTACTCAGGCGGAGTTTTAAAAAACAAACTCTGTTATGCCTTTTTGCGTTCTGAACTTTTTATAGCCGCATATTCGGAAAAGTTTATAAAAAATTTATCAGTCGAAATTATTTGTGTTCGGTGAATTTAAAGTTATCGATGTATGCAGTAAATTCGCCTTCATGGTCAGCTCTGAAGCCAACATAGGAAATGTTTTTGTCGGCAGGTCTCTGAGGATATCCGTTTTTGTTGTAATCGGAGGTGTCAACAAGAGTGCCGTCAACATAGAATTCGCTCACAGCTCCCCCTTCTTCATTGGGAGTATACACAACCTTGACAGTGTGATAATCTTCCCACTTTGCAGTGTTTTTAAGCTGAACAGATTTATCGGTTGTTCTTGTGAGAATATAGTTTCCGTTGTTCTTTCTGAAGCCCATATTCACCGGGAAGAACACAGAGCCGATTTCGCTAACCATAATTGCAGATGTTTCTTTTTTTATGTCAAACTTAATATCATACTGAAGAGTAAAGCCTTTACCGTTTGTTGTTCCCACATCAAAATAGCATACAGGTCTCACACCGCCGGGGGAATGAATGCGAAGGGCTTTTTCGCCAATATACACAGGGTCATCCACAACCTGAACATCAAGGCTTGAGCGTATTCCTGCAGATTCGTCAACATAACCTGTGGGCATATCGTCAAAAACAAAAACTGCTTCAGAAAGAGGCTGAATTTTCTTTGTGGGTTCAACAGCCATAAGCTTCTGTTTGATGTCTTCAGCATCAAAACGGCCTGCATAGATGGGCTGTGAATCCATAAAGAGTGCATTGAAGATTGTCTGTCTGAGAGCAACAATCATTGATGCACCGCTCATTTCACCGTCAAGAATACAAAGACCGTGGTTTGAACCCTTGTTACCGGAGGCTCCTTTGCCTGCATAGTAGGTGTAAGAGCCGTCGGGTGTTTTGAGGGTTAAAATTCTCTCAGTTGTCATGGTGATGATATCGGGGAGCTTTTTGAGATATCTCTCATATGCCGCCTTGTATTCGGGCACATTCATAACATCTTTTTGTGAATAAAGAATATTGCAGATAAGCGCCCAGGGGTTAACTATGTCACAGGCATGATAGCCTTCTTCGTCGGAAAGCATGGTCTTGACTGTGGAATCAAGAGCTTTGTCAAAGTAAGGATAGGTAAGATCTTTACCGTTCATACTTGGCCAGTAGCTTTCGGAGTAGTAACCGGAAATTTTGTAGGTGCCGCTCATGGAGTCGAAGTCAATTTCTTCAATCCACTCACCTGTTATCGGGTCTTTCTGCATAAGAAGACCGGTGTTGGGGCTGATGCGTGATTCAATGAGCTTAACTGCCAGATCAAAATAGTCTTCACCTGCCGCCCTCACTCTTCCAAGCTCGGAGAGCATTGCAGAGCCTGCACCGTAGGGATTTGTCCAGTCGAGACCTTCGTTGAACCATTTTTCAAAATCCTTGTGAGAATTATATTTGTTGTCAAAAAGCTCTGTAGAAGCGGCAGTTTCCGAACCTGACTTTTGCTCTGCAAGGCGTTCGCCTGCTGTTTTGTAGAGAGGTTTTGCACCAAGCATTTTTAAAATTTGGGTTGCACTGGACATCTGATAGTCTCTTTTGCTTGTATTTATAAATTGTCCCCAGGGTTCTTCATACCAGTAGCCGTCCTCTTCAGACTGACCGGCTTGTGCAAATGCTATCATCTTTTCCTGCATTTCTTTGGTGAGGAAGGAATCCGGATCGGATTGGTCTATAATTTCAAGACGGGAAAGCATACCGATGCAGTTTGCAGTTGCTTCACGGTCGGGAAGAAATCCGACAGTATCTTTTGCACTCTTTTTAAAATAGAATCCGCCCGATTCGGGGTCGTAGAGATTTATAATCCAGTCGATAAGGTCTTCGGAATAGCATTCGTTGTTGTAGCGTTCAATTGCCGCATATGCCTCAGGGGAATAGTCCGGCATAATTACAACTCTTGGTCTTCTGAAGGTATCCCAGTGAACTCTGTAGCCGGAGCTTTCGGCAACAAAACGCACGGGAACCATTGTTCTGCCGGAAATAATTTCGGCAGGAACATCGAGAGTGATTGTTTCGCCGTTAACTTTTCCGTTTGTGTCGCCAATGGTAAGCTCAATTGATTTTGCGCTATCTGATGCAGTGACCTTCTGAGATGCTTCATCCCAGTTTACCTGCATTCCCATTGCTTCAAAAATCCCACGCATAGGAACAAGGGTTCTGCCCTCTTTTATAACCGGGGGCTGGTCAAATTTTAAAAGTGTACCGCAAAAGGTAACTTGTATTTCATTAACATCTGCCGCTTTAGCTACAGTTTCGCTTTTCATCACAGGAACAAGTGATAAAACCATTGTGAGGCAAAGAAGCAGGGATAAAAGCTTGTTTTTCATAGTTTACACCTCATAAAAATCAGCATATTACTTATGCAGAGAATTTAACATTGTCAATGTAGAACACAGCGTTTTCATCATCAATATGTGAACCATCCTGATATGTGCCAATATAAAGGTTTCTCGGAACATAGTTCCTGTTTGTAACCTTTGTATTAAGACCGATTCCGTGATAAAGGAGCACATCATCTACCCAGTAGTAATATTCACATGCTTCATCATTTCCTTCGAAGGGAGCATATGTAAGTTTAAAGTGATGCCATTTGCCAAAGAAGTCAGTGTTGGTGTATTTATTTGCCATAAGTGCACCATAACCGGAATTTGTGCAAAGCTGGTGTCTGTTTGACTGCGAACCACTTGCTGCAGTTCTTATCTGAATCTGAGCATAAAATGTTGAACCAAATTGCAATCTGAAATACAGGTCTCTCTTGTCGTAGGTTGTGGGATTGCCTTCTTCATCTTTAGCAGTAACACATCTTGAAAGAGCGTTTGGCATATAAAAATCAAATTCCACTGTTGAACTTGTTTTATCAAGGAATTTGTTGATTGAAGGTCTGTAGGTCGTGCCCTCAATAAAGTTAGCACTTGCAGTACCCGTTGATGCATTGAATTTTACAACCTTACCATTCTGACTGAGAGGGTCATTTACAATAGTCACTTTATTGCAGTCTTTGCGCGCCTGCAAAACTTCTTCATTTTTATTTGTAATCGCTGCATCAAGAGGATATTCTGTGTCATCTTCAAAGTCGTATACAATATGAGTTGTTTTTGCCGGAAGCTCAACATCTGCCGAGACGGGAGTGATTTTTGCTCCATCCCATGCAAAAGCTTTAACAATGCTGTCTTCAGCCATATCAATTGAAGCGGTCACAACAGGGATGTCTGCTTTGTCGGATGTTACCGTTGCCACTGCAACAGAATCAAGCTGATTGCCTGATGTATATTTTGCAAAATATACATTTACGGTTTCAGAACCTTCAAACGCTGATGCAGGAACAACAACCTGTGCGGCTACTTTGCCGTCTTCTGTTGATGTCATTTGTCTGTATACAGGAGTTTCACTGCCTGCAGGAATGATTTCTTTAACGAAATTCAGTTCGACATTCGCTTCGGCACAAACTGCAAAGCAAGGAATAATCATAGCAATTACAAGCGCTAAGCTTAAAAACTTTTTCATAAAATTCTCTCCTTTGAAAAATTTAATATTACATCATGAATATTAAATTACTGATTATTTTCCTTCTGTATAACCTTCCCAGTAACCCAATACAGGCTCTTTGTGCTTAATTACAATAAGGTCTTCCACAGCACCGTAACGGTTACGCATCACATATGTGTATCTGTCATCTTCAACAAGATCATCCTTTGTTGCAGGTCTCACGGTTTCTGTGACTTCGTCGTAGAAATAGAAGCCCTTATCAATACCACCGGGGGTGTTAATTATTTTTTCGGTTATGGATTCACCGGTGGACTCTAAGGGACCATGGTTAAGCATTGCTCTTGAACCACTCATATATACCGTTCTCACATGCATAACTGTGCAACCATTACCTGTCCAGAAGCAATAGGGATAGGTTCTGAGGAGATACGGATCACCTGTTTCGCCGTTGTGGAATGTCCATTCGGCAAATTCGTTGCCACCAAGCAGATACTCACGGTAACCGGGGTTAGGAATCCAGTTGCCCTTTGAAACTTCTATTTCTTTCGCAAACACCTTGAGCTTAGCATTGATAGACCTCTTGTCCTGATTTTTTCCGAAATTGGGAGTGTACCACTCGGAATCCTGATAGAGAGTGTAAACCTTAAATAGGTCTACAACCTTTCCTGATGCATCAAGGGCAACCCTTATGACATCGCCTGATTTTATGTCAAGAAGCGAAGGATTGTCTATAAATGCCTGAGCATCGGTTTTGATGAAGATTTTTACTTGTTTACCTCTGTGCATTCCTTTGATTGCTGTTCCGGGGAGTCCGTCATCATCAAGTGCCTGAGCAACATCTTCAACAAGGAACAGATAGGGTGTGGGAATCGTTGAAGCTGCAGCACCTTCTGTAATGATGTATGAAGCAACCTTTTGTGCATCAACATCATAGAGCTTTGTTTTAGAGCCGTCGGTAAATCGTCTGTCATTTTCCCAGTCTGTTATTGGCGAATAAATGTCAAATGCTTTTTCAAGATCTGTCCACGCATATGTGCCGGAAAAATATCCATTCCAGAGACCGGCGTTTGGAATCTGAATTCCGATGGTTCCGTTTAAGTCGTAGTCATTTCCGAGAATACCGGAATTTTTATAGATAAAGTTGTGTTCTGCGCCGCCGGGGTTCTTTCCGTAGCCCCAGTAGTCGAGGTCAAGAGTAAATCCTTCTTCCTCCATACCTGTGCCGCCGTGGTCATAGCAATTGTTTCTGGCGGTTTCAATTTCAACAATTTCATTTGCTTCATTGAGTTTAAATTTAATGAGCTGATGGGCTATTCCGGGGAGGCTTTCAACTTTTCCCTTTTCAACTTCCACATCAACCATAATGTTAAACATATCGGAAATCTTACTGCCGTCATAGGTTTCACCCGAAGCGTTTTTGCTCGAACCGTTTACGGAAACCTTTTGTGCAGTTTTGTATGTAACAAATTCACCGTTTGGATTAAAGAGCATAATTTGTGCATATGCACCGGCGTCAAGTCCCTTGCCTCCGGCTTTTATCTGACAAAGATAACCATAGTCAAGACCGGAGTTCTGCGAAAGCAGGTAGCCTGCTGCGTTCATATATTTGTCAAAAAGAATTGTAATCTGTTTTCCGAGAAGGGCGGTTGTGAATTTATCCTTGTTTTGTTTAACAATGTTATATTTTCCGCCTTTTATTTCCAGATAATCTTCTCCCATTCCGTCAAGGGTGCCTTTTGCTCTTTTATAGCCAATTTCAATTGAAATGAAGTTGCCGTCTGTGCTCCTGGTTACAGTAAGAACATCATTTATCTTTATGTCTTCAACAGAAGCCTCAACACCATCTTTTGTCACTTCAAAAATAAGATTGTCATTAATCGAGGTATCAAGTCTGAGATCCTCCTGTCCGTAGAGGTCTTTAATGAACCCGTTTGAAGGTCTCGCTTCTTCAACAACATAAGTAACGCTTTCTGTTATGTACACTGCATCTGCCTTTTTGTTGCCGTCAGAATCCACAAGACGAACCGCACCGTTTTCGGGCTTGAAAAGATTGTCATTGGGAGCAGAGGTGTATTTTTTGAAATTATAAAAAATGTTTGCTGCCGCTTCAACGGAAACGGATTTCATTTTGTCGGAGCCGTCTTCAAAATAAAAAACCTTTTCCTTTGTGGTGGAATCATCAAGTGCCTCCGAAGGAATTTCCCATTCATTGTGGTTTTCGTCAAGACTTATCATAAGGAGTGTGCGTTTTACCGAGGATTCTTCCTTGTAATATGCATTGATTTTCGCTCCCACATAGCGTGATGCACCGCATTCGTTTTCAAGATAGCGAACATTGTCAATTGTAACATAGCCTTCCTCTTCGCCTTCTCCGCCTTTGATGTTGGTAATGGCATTGGAGGTAACAAGTCCTTCTGCTCTGGAAATTTTCATCCATTTTGTGAGAGGGCATTCACCGTCTATTGTTGTGTATTTTTCAGCAGGATAGCTTTCGGGCTGAAGAATTTCAATTTCAAGACAATTATAAATAAGCTGTGCCGCCTGATCCCAGGTTAAAGGTGCATTGGCATCAAGCTCAATGTCGTCAAAAATTCCGATATTTCCTGCAACAATGGTGTAGCCTGCAGGATAACCGCCTTTCGAAGCCGCGTGAACATCATTTCCGAGAATTGACACCAGTATTTTTGATGCCCTTCCGGAATTAATGGCTTCGCCATATCCGAGAGTGCCGTCTCCGTATCCGGAAACAATTCCCATATTTGTAGCATGTACAACTTCACTGTAATATTTTTCATTTTCACTCACATCGCTATAGGGTGAAGCTATGCCTGAAACAGCATTTGACATACCCATAAGCTTCATTGCAGTTCCGAGAAATTCACCAAAGGTGATTTTTTCATTTTCTGCATAATCCTCGCCAAGCATGTCGAGCCTTAGCAAGGTTTGTACCGCTTTGGCATGGGTTGCATAGTAAGCCTCATCTTCATTTGCCATAGCTGCAAAGGGAACAAACGATGTAATAAGAAGTGACGCAACAAGAAATGTGATAAGGATTTTTCTTTTCATAAGCGTTAGTCCTTTCCGATTATTAATAATTTTATTATATAATACAACAATTTGGTTGGGTAGTCATTTTGAGACATTTTTCAAATCCAAAGTCTTTTTTGTACACAAAAATTTCGTAAAATTATAGACAAATGCTCAAAAATATGATATTATCACATAAAGGCGGTGAGCAATATGCCAAAAAAACCCAAAGAAGAGATTGTTGTTGAAAACACCATATGTATTGAAGATGTAAAATTTACTATTATGTGGGATATGGGGATTGTAGATTTGAATATTCCGAGGACCGGTTATTTTTACAATCAGAACTACACCACTCCTATTCACTCACACAACCATTACGAAATGACCTATTCCGTTAATAATCTCGAAATTATCTACGAAGATGAAACACAGCTTTATGAACCGGGGACTCTTGTGGTTGTTCCTCCGGGAAAAAATCATGTCCAGAGAAGAGGTCCATGTGCTGTGCGAGGTGTAAATTCCTGTCTGCAATTTTGCATGCAGAAACTCCCCGTAACATCGGATGTGCCGCTTTTTGATATCCTTACAAAAATTCTGGATAACACCTATGCCCAAAAATGTCCTAAAAGAGCCCTTGAAATAATATCATCTCTCGACAGCGACTCAGATAAAAATATTTCAGACGATAAAATCTCCGTTTCTCTGGCATTTCACGAGCTTGTTTCAATTATAATAAAATCTGCCAGTGATAAGTATGAAATCAACCCAAACAAAAAGATTTCAGATTCCAACTCAACCCGGGCATACAAGATTCACATGATAATTTCCAACAATTTCATTGATGATATCACCATTGAATATGTTGCCAAAAAGCTTGGACTTTCAACAAGACAGATAACAAGAATTATAAAGACAGTTTACGGCAAAACCTTCAAGGAGCTTATTATTGAACGAAGAATGAAATTGGCGGCAAAGCTGCTTCTGACAACCGACAAAAACATTACCGAAATTGCATCATCTGTCGGATATAATGCATCAAAGGGCTTTTACAACGCATTTAAAGGCTATTACGGTTGCCTGCCAACAGAATACCGAAAAGCAAACAAAAGGCTATAAAAATCCGTCGGATTTTTATAGCCTTTTATGTCTCATCAGAGCATCATATTGCATACAAGCTCGCTTATTTCAGAAGGATTGTCTATGGCAAGACCGCTTATGAGGCGTGCCTGAGCATACAGAACCTTGCTGTAGCCTGCAAGCTTGTCATTGTCATTTTCAAAAAGCTCGGAAATGCGCTTTGCCAATGGGTGGCTGACATTGATTTCAAGAACGATTTCCGCCTTGATTTTGTTATCTTCGACACCGGGCATTTTATTTAACACCTTTTCCATTCCCATTGAAACCGCGCCCTCTGTTGTAAGGCACACGGGATGATTCTTGAGAGAATTGGTAAAGCGAACCTTTGTTACGCCGTCGCCGATGCTTTCTTTAATGAATGCAAACATTTCCTCGCCCTTTTTGTTTTCTTCGTTAAGGGCTTCCTTTTCTTCGTCACTTGAAAGGTCAAGGTCGTTTGTGCAGACATTGAGAAATTCCTTTTCATCAAAGGTTCTCAGCATCTGAAGGGCAAATTCGTCAACATCTTCTGTGAGATAAAGAACTTCAAAGCCTTTTCCGGTAACTGCTTCCACCTGGGGAAGAAGCTCGATTTTGTCAACAGAATCACCTGATGCATAGTATATTTTTTTCTGTTCTTCCTTCATGCGCTCCGTGTACTCTTTGAGAGTAACAGCCTTCTTCTCATAGGAGGATTTGAACATAAGAAGATTCTGAAGCACATCCTTGTGCATACCGTAATCATTGTAAATGCCCCATTTGAGCTGTGCTCCGAAAGCTGAATAGAATTTTTCATAGTTTTCTCTGTCGGTTTTGAGCATTTTTTCAAGCTCCGATGAAATCTTCTTTTCCAGAGCCTTTGCAATCGCTTTGAGCTGACGGTCGTGCTGAAGCATTTCGCGGGAAATGTTAAGAGAAAAGTCGGAGGAATCAACAAGACCTTTAACAAAGCTGAAATAGTCGGGCAAAAGGTCCTTGCACTTGTCCATAATCATTACACCGCTTGAATAAAGCTGAAGTCCTTTTTCAAAATCGCGGCTGTAATAATCAAAGGGAGCGTGGCCCGGAATGAAAAGAAGGGCGGTGTATTCTGTTGTTCCTTCAGCCTTCTGACGGATTGTACGGATTGGCGGCTGATAGTCGAAAAACTTGTCCTGATAGAAGTTTGCATATTCTTCGTCCGACACTTCCGACTGATTCTTTTTCCAGAGAGGAATCATACTGTTTAAGGTGTCGTCGGATGTAACGGTTTCGAACTCGTTTTCGCTTCCTTCTTTGGGTTCCTGTCTGGAAACGAGCATCTTTATGGGATAGCGGATATAGTCGCTGTATTTTTTGATCAGCTCGCGGATTTTATATTCCTCAAGATAAATCCCATATTTTTCATCTTCCGTATCTTCCTTGATACTGAGGGTTATGACTGTTCCGAAATCGTCCTTGTCACATTCTGAAACAGTGTAGCCGTCGGCACCGGAGGATTCCCAGCAGAAAGCTTCGTCGCTTCCGTGGACACGGGTTTTGACGGTGATTTTGTCGCTCACCATAAATGCCGAATAAAAGCCAACACCAAACTGACCGATAATGTCAATTTCTTCTTTGTTTTCATTTTCGGGATTGTGCTTGAAATCATAGGAGCCGCTCCTGGCAATTGTGCCGAGATTGTTTTCAAGCTCATCCTTTGTCATGCCGATTCCGTTGTCACGGATTGTAAGGGTTCTCTCTTCCTTGTCGGCAGTGATACGGATTTCATATTCCCCCTGCTTAAGTGTCACAGAGTCATCTGTGAGAGATTTGAAATAGAGCTTATCTATTGCATCGCTTGCATTGGAAATAAGCTCACGGAGGAAAATTTCCTTGTGAGTGTAGATTGAATTAATCATCATATCCAAAAGCTTTTTGGATTCAGTTTTGAACTGTTTTTTTGCCATAACTTTGTGTCTCCTTGTGTGAATAAATTATCTGAAAATGCAACAACAAGATATCCCATTTTAAGTCTGCTACTTACCATTTTCCTTATTGGATTCAAAAAACTTAACTATGTGCATATAAAATTCGTCGGGCTGTTCCTTGAAAAAAGCACACATCTCTTTGGCGCGGTCTTTTGGACCCGCATACATCTGAAAGTCAATGAGTTTAAGCTTGTTTTCCATTATTCCGCATTCGATTCTGTACTCATTTTCATTTATTGGCAGATAATCGGCATAAACACGGTTTATGTCGCTTGTGTCGTTATTTATAAGCCTTGCCGCTTCATCCAATTTCTCTCTGACACTGGGAGGAATGCGGTTTGAAAAAAACTCAAAGGATTCTTCGCCCAGGTCAGTGAGCTTATAAAAGGTTTGTTCGTCTTCTGTTTTTTCGCTGACACTGCCCATTTCCATCAATGCCTGAAGATATTCCTGCATTTCAAAATACTGAACATCAACAGCCGATGACACCACCTGGCTTATGGACTGATAGGTGCATTGTTTTTTCAATTTTTTCAGACTGTAGATTATAACCAGCTTGGTTTCGTAGTCATCCGGTTTGTAGAGTGGATATTCCAATTTCTGCTCACCTCTTTAATTATAGCCTTAACGACCAACCACAAAGAAACCTCAAACGGCGAATTTTCGGCATCTTCTGGCATGGGTCCTTGAAAGATGTGATAAAACACACGCAGCCCTTTTGGGGCTGCGCTGATTGATTATGCAATATATGGAGCAAGCTCTGCTTCGATTGCAGATGCATCGTCAGTATGAACATCAACCTGAATAGGCTTTGTGAGGTCAAGACTGAAAATACCCATGATGGACTTTGCATCAACCACATATCTGTCGGAAATTAGATCAATATCAAAGTCATATTTTCCAACGATGTTTACAAAATTCTTTACATCAACAATGGAGCTGATTTTTACTTTAAAAGATTTCATATTTAATTACCTCCCAAAATATATATTGTTCTATGATATATATAATACAACTTTTTCCTCCATATGTCAAGTGCATTCAATGATATTCTCTTTCGTCAAACCAAGCCGTTCCCGACGCTTCGAGTTCAAATCTTTCCGAAAAACAAAAACGACAAGCACTTTAGGTCGATGGCGATAAGGAAGTAATGGTTTTGAATTCTGATTTTCAGTTTATGCTGCGTAAAAAATTCCCGAAATACGCCAGTATTACGATAATTTTCTTACTTGCCTAATTCTAAAAATCAGATATTCAAAACTGCTGCGCATCCTAAAATCAAAATTTTTTATGAAGTTCAAGGCGAAAATGGCTCATAATCCTGACGGATATGAGCCATTTTTAACGCGGAAATTCGTA
>JAZNUS010000132.1:0-10047 GCA_045592485.1 Clostridia bacterium
ACTATCCCCTCAGCTACTAAAGGGTGCATAAGTTCTGTCTGCCAATCGTGCATTCGCACTCTTGGGACATCACTTAATCCGTCAAGCAAGCTTGACACCTTCTCCACCAGGGAGAAGGCTCACACACTAGCGCAAAACAGCTCGACAACCCCAAATTTATCCGCTAAACCCCTTTATACTTCAAAAGTTTTTTCAAATTCCATATAAGATTCTTTAACCTTAAAGCCTGCCCTTTCATATATTACAGCGGCACCCTTATCGTCAGATGCCCACTGCATCCAGGCGTGTTTAAGACCTCTTTTTTTCATTTCGGTGAGAACCTCGTCGAGAATCACTCCGCCAACGCCCATGCCGCGGCAAGCAGGAGATACTCCGAAAGGACCAAAGCGTTCATCATTGCTGCCGGGGTCTTTGAATATACACGCTCCCAGAACTTCTTCTCCACGCACCGCAATTTTTATGCGTTCAAAATCCATATCGGTTGCTCTGTTTCGGTATTCCACAAGCCATGAGGGACGAAGGAAATCGTTTTCAAGAGTAAAAAGCCGCGGTATATATTCATCGGTAAGACTTATGACACGGATTCCCATTTCATCAAGTCGTTTCCGTTTTGCTTCAAGTCCGGGATCGCTTGTGTAAGCATCAAGGTCGAGTATCATGGAAACCGAGCGTTTGCCATTGTAACCCCTGTTTTTAAAGAGTGTAACAATTTCAGGAGTGTATCTTTCGTCAACGCCCTGAACAAAATAAGTGGAATAGCCTGTGTTGATTGTGGTTTTTCCGTTTTCAAGAAGATATTCTTCGGCTTTTTCCAAAAGAATATTTCCGACTTCCGGATATTTACGGTCAAAAACAAAGCCCGGAATCCACCCTTTGTCCTTTTCAACCTCTGTACTGGCACAAATGGGAACCTTGCGATAAGTTGCATAGGCAAATCCTGCAATTTCCCCTTTATCTTCGGCAACAAAGAAACCCTTCGGGTCGAAGTTAGGTTCAAGAAAAACCTTATTCATAAAGATTTTCCTGTCAATAACAAGATACGGAAGTGTCTTTTTCCAAAGCTCTATTATTTTGTCCATATCCTTTCCGGATATATTTCGTATTATCATTAGTATCCCTCACTTAATTTTAATATTATTTTCGTCAACAACCTCGCCAAGTTCTTCAAGCAATGCATCAGTCACCGCAATCCTTCTTGAAGAATCAGCCTTAACCCAGCTTTTGGTGTCTTCAAAATATACACATAGTCCGTTGTCACCGGGATATTTTTGAAATATTGGTTTCAGCTTTTCAAATCCATCTTTATCGGAAACCTTTATATACATAGCCTTTTCAGGAGAAATCCGCACTGCCGAAAGAGGTGCTGCATAGTTAAGAGTAAGCTCTGCACCTTTTTCTTCGTCACGCAGCGATACTGTTGCATTAATCATTACAACAGCTCCGTCATAGATAATTCCCGAGCTTTTTGACATTGTAGCTTCAAAAGCCACAAGAGGACATTCGCCGGAAAAATCGGAAAAAGTCATTGAATACAGATATTTTCCGGATTTTGTCCGCCGTGAGGAAAGAGATGATATCCTTCCGCAAAGCTCCACCTTGTCACCGTCGAAAAGTTCGGATTCCGAAATTTCCGAAACCCTGTAGCTGCTGAGAGCATTGATTTTAAGCTTCCATCTGTCAAGAGGATGCCCTGAAAAATACATTCCCGAAAGCTCATATTCAAAAGCCATTTTTTCCTCAGGTTCAAAATCCTTACAATCCTCGTGATAAAGAGGCGTGTTTGCATCATCACCGTCAAGCTGAGAAAACCAGTCGAGTTGTCCCATGCCGCTTGTCCGTGATATTTCAATATGCTTATCCACCAAGGTTTCCATGTTGTACATTAACACCCTGCGGTTTGGATAAAGGGAGTCGAAGCAGCCGCATTTAATCATAACTTCTATGCTTCGTTTGTTAATTTCGTAAGCCGACATCCGCTTAACAAAGTCCTCAAAGCTTTCAAAATTACCGTTTTTAGCTCTTTCCCCGGCAATGCTTGCAGGGAAACGATCGCCGACATTTTTAAGCCAGCAAAGCCCAAAACGGACATTTTTGCCCTCCGGGGTGAAATGAGAAAAGCTTTTGTTTACATCGGGCGGCAAAACCTTTATTCCGTATTTAGCAAATGAAGAAATATATTTCACTGCTTTGGTTACATAGCCTGCATAGTTTTTGAGCACGGCTGCCAGATAACAGGTGGGATAATTTGCTTTGAGATAGGCTATGCGATATGCAAGAAGAGCATAGCAGGCTCCGTGAGATTTGTTGAAGGCATAATTTGCAAAATCCACAAGAGAATCAAAAATTTCGTTGGCACATTTCTCGTCAACTCCACGCCTCAACGCACCGTCTATCATAACTTTTCCATCTTCCACGAGACCGTTTATAAATATTTCGCGTTCCTTCATCATTTCACCGTGTTTCTTTTTTGCCATAACACGGCGCACAAGGTCCGCTCTTCCCATTGAATAGCCTGCAATTTTCCGGACAATCTGCATAACCTGTTCCTGATATATAACAACACCGAAGGTAGGTTTTAATATGTCTTCAAGAAGAGGGTGTTTATATGTGATGTTGTCCGGATTTTTCAGATTTTCAAGAAAAGTCGGAATCTGATCCATAGGACCCGGACGGTAGATAGATGTGGTTGTGGTTATGTCGTCAACGGTTTTTGGTCTGAACTTACGAAGAAAAGTCTGGAGACCGGGATTTTCAAGCTGAAATACTGCATCGGTGTCACCCCGTTGAATCATATCGAAGGTTTTGGCATCATCAAGAGGAATTGAACTCACATTCAGCTTTTTTCCGTGTATGGTGCTTATGAGTTCGAAGCAGTCATTAATAACGGTGAGATTGCGAAGCCCGAGAAAATCCATTTTAAGAAGTCCGATTTTTTCAAGAGCCACCATGGGATATTGAGTCAGAAGCCCTGTTTCGCACATCTGGAGAGGAACATAGTTTGTAAGCTCGTCATCTCCGATAACCACTCCTGCCGCATGGGTTGAACAGTTGCGGGGATAGCCTTCAAGCTTCATTGCTATGTCGAGAAGATTTTTTACCGTCGGGTCTTCATTGTACATTGCCGAAAGCTCGCGGGATTCTTTGAGAGCATCTTTAAGCTTTATGTTCAAAACTCTCGGAACTGCATTTGATATACGGTTTGTCACCTGAAAATCTATTCCCATTACCCTGCCCACATCTTTAATTGCGGCACGGGCGGCAAGTGTTCCGAAGGTGACAATCTGTGCAACTCTGCCCTCTCCGTATTTTCGGGCAACATAAGAGCGCACCTCGTCACGCCTGCGATAGCAAAAATCTATGTCTATATCGGGCATGGTCACCCTTTCGGGATTTAAAAACCGCTCAAACAAAAGCTCGTTGGCAATGGGATCAACCTCGGTAATTCCGAGACTATAGGCAACAAGACTGCCTGCCGCAGACCCTCTGCCGGGACCGACTGCAATGCCGTTTCTTTTTGAATAATCAATAAAATCACTGACTATAAGAAAATAGTCTGTGTAGCCCATGGTGTTTATTGTGTCAAGCTCATAGAAAAGTCTTTTTTCAAGCTCGGGAGTGAGTTTTCCGTATTTTTTGTCTATTCCCTCAAGGCATAATTTCTTGAGATAATCCTCATGGGAAAGGGGCGAATCTATTGGAATGGAAGGAAGATGCACGGAATTTGTGTCTATGACAAGATTGCACATTTCAGAAATCCTTACCGTGTTCTCAACAGCACCCGGAAAGCCCTCGAAAAGTGCTTTCATTTCATCTGCAGTTTTAAAGTAGTATTCCTCTTCCTCCATTTTCATTCTGTCGGTGTCAGATAGCTTTTTACCTGTCTGGATACAAGTGAGAACATCCTGAAGAAGAGCTTCATCCTTCGAAACATAATGAACATCATTTGTAGCCACAAGACCTATTCCTGTTTCACGGGACATTTTTAAAAACGCCTCACGAACAAGCTTTTCCTCAGAAATTCCGTGGTTCTGAATTTCAAGGAAAAAATTATCTTTCCCAAAAATTTCTTCAAATTCTTTTGCTTTTTTCAGTGCTGCATCATAGCCGTATCTCAAAAACGAGTCCGAAACATCTCCCCTGAGACAAGCACTCAGAGCCACAAGACCGTCACTGTGGGAACGCAGAATATCCATATCAACCCTTGGTTTATAGTAAAAGCCTTCAACATTTGAAAGAGTAACCAGCGACATAAGATTGCGGTAGCCAACCTCATTTTTGCACAACAAAACAAGATGCCCGTATCTTTTATCGGCGGCATCTTTATCGAAACGGCTGCGCTGTGCAGTATAGACCTCACAGCCTATGATGGGTTTCAACCCTTTTGAAATTGCCGATTCATAAAACTCAATAACACCATACATGCAGCCGTGGTCAGTTATGGCTACAGATTTCATTCCAAGCTCTGCCGCAAGGTCGGTAACACGGTTAATATCTGCCGCACCGTCAAGCAGACTGTATTGAGTATGAAGATGAAGATGGACAAAATCGCTCATTTATACCTCGTTTAATATTTTTCTGCTTCTTCAACCAATTTTCTGAGTCTGTGATTAACTCCTGATTTTCCAAGAGGCGGATTCATCATGGCACCAAGCTCTTTTAGGCCAAGCTCCTTATATTGGAGCCTGAGATTGGCAATTTCGCGGAGAGAGTCATTCATTTTTTCAAGGATGCCAAGCTTTTTCAGCTTTTCAATAGCTTCTGCCTGCTTGAATGCAGCGTCAAGAGTTTTGGTCATATTGGCTGTGTCACAATTTATTTTACGGTTAATAGAATTGCGTACATCCTTCATTATTTTTATGTTGTGATATTCCATAAGGCAGTCATATGCACCAAATATGGTGAGAATGTCTGCAACATCGGAGCTGTTTTTAAAATAAAGTACAAAATTGGATTTTCTGACTGCTATTTTCGGGTAAAGCCCGAAGGTTTCAAACATCTTCTGCATTTGCTCCGAAAGCCTCTGGTGAGATGTTACAAATTCAAGATGGCAATTTTTCTGAGGCGAAATAACCGAACCTGCCGCAAGAAACGCCCCCTGGACAAATGCCTTTTTCTCCGAAGCATCGGATACAGTTTTGGAATTTATGCGAAAATTTGAAAAATCCTCAAGCTCTTCATCCCGTCTGAGAAGTCCGACTGTATGAAAAAGGTCACCTATTTCAAGACTGTCATCAAGGGTGACAGAATAAAGGACGACCTTCTTGCCTCTGAACACACTTAAGGTTGCTTTTATTTCACAGTCATTTTTAATGAGTGAATATAAAAATCTGGCAATTTTAGGATTTTCGGTTGAAAATTTTAAGTGATATTCTCCGTTTGAAACGGAAATATGCGCACCAAAACAAAGCATACCCAGAAGAGTTGCAATTCTCATTCGTTTGGTACTGTCATTATGTTTGATTATTTCGTTTTTAACATCTGATGAAAATGACATAACAATCTTACCTGTCTTTATTAATATCTCTGTGTGCAATATATGTGTTATAGCCTTTGTTTAAAATGTGTTTATAAAGCTCATTTGCAACTGTAACAGAGCGATGTTTTCCGCCGGTACAGCCTATTGCAACAACCAGAGTGCTTTTACCTTCTTCAACATAATGAGGCAAAAGAAAATCTGCAAACTCTGTGAGCTTTTCCAAAAATTCCGCTGTTACATCGGAGCTTTTTACATATTCTGAAACCTCGTCATCTAATCCGGTTTTTGTTTTTAATTCAGGAATATAGAAAGGATTTGGCAAAAATCTCACATCATACACAAGATCGGCGTCGAGAGGTATTCCATATTTAAAGCCAAAGCTTACAATTTCCACACTCATATTTTCCTGTGCACTGTATTCCGAATCAACAACAGTTTTAATGTAGTCCTGAAGCTGACGGGGTTTCATATCGGAAGTGTCCACAATGTAATCGGATTTTTGTTTCAGAGGCTCAAGCTTTTGTCGTTCAGCCACAATCCCTTCAAGAAGCTTTCCATCCACACTCATAGGGTGCTTTCTTCTTGTTTCCTTGTAGCGCTTTACCAAGGTGTCATTTGAGGCATCAAGAAAGAGAATGGTGCATCTTCCGTAGAGCTTCTCAAATTCTTCTATTGTTTTGCCCACCTCTTCAAACAACGCACCGCTTCTCGAATCAATTACAAATGCAACCTTTGATATGCTTGTGTCAGAGCCTGTGCACAGCTCTGCAAACTTTGAAAATAGTGCAGGAGGCATATTATCTACACAAAAATAACCCATATCCTCAAAGGTTTTAATGGCTCCGCTCTTTCCTGCACCGGACATTCCGGTGATAATAACAAATTTCATCATAACAATCAATCCCTCTTAAGTATTCTCACTTCAGGTTCAAGAGTAACTCCGTATTTTTCGAAAACAACTCCGCGGCAATGGTCAATAACCGCCATAACATCATTAAAGGTTGCATCACCTGCATTTATAATAAATCCACAGTGCTTTTCCGAAACCATTGCATCACCAACACGAAAGCCGCGAAGTCCTGCATCGTCAATAAGCTTTGCCGCAAAATATCCTTCAGGTCTTTTAAATGCCGAGCCGGCGCTTGGATATTCCACAGGCTGTTTTTCTCTTCTCTTTTCAGCAAGCTCACGCATCAGGGAGCGTATTTCATCAGGATTTCCTTTTTTCAGTTCAAGTACAGAAGAAAGAATAATTTCTCCCCTTAAAAATCTGCTCCAACGATAGCCGAACCCGTGCGCATCGCCTTCACATTCGCAAATATTGCCGCTTAAATCAATATATCTTGTGCTGAGAATTACATCTTTAACCTCACCGCCATACGCCCCTGCATTCATCACAAGAGCACCGCCGAGACTACCCGGTATTCCGGAGGCAAACTCAAATCCTGTGAGAGAATTTTCAAGAGCAACCGAGGCTATTTTTGATAAAAGAGTTCCGGCGCTTGACCTTATGATGTTGCCGTCACATTCAACAGATGAAAACTCTTTGCCGATGCAAAGAACAACTCCGTCAATTCCATCATCGGAAACAAGAAGATTAGACCCATTACCGATAACCGTGTATTTTACGCCAAGACTTTTGAAAATTTCCAATGCATCAATAACTTCCGACTCACTTTTGACACTGACAAACACATCGGCATTTCCGCCAATTTTAAACGATGTGTGAAATTTCATAGGTTCATCCACAAGCACTGTCATTGTCGGATGCTTCTTTTTCAGTTGTCTGACAACAATATCCTTATTCAACAAGATTCACATCCTTCATCATCTGCCCAAAAATGCCGCACCGATTATTCCTGCATCATTTCCAAGCTTTGCAATAACAATTTCAGTTGAGGTAACAATACCTGCACCATAAGTAATCTTTGAAACATATTCCTTCAGGGGTATGAGAAGGTTGTCTCCCTGATTGCAGATTCCGCCACCTATTGCAATTATATTGGGCTGGAAAATATTTATGATATCTGCAAGACCTTCACCCACATATCTGATGTAATTTCTAACAACAGTCTTTCCTGCTTCGTCACCTGCCTGTGCCGCATCAAACGGGATTTTGCCGTTTGCTTTACCTCCATTTTCTGAAACAAGCTTTGCCACAAGGGAATCGGGATTTTCTTTGGCACTTCTTTCAGTATCACGAATAAGAGCTGTTGCAGATGCATAAGCTTCCCAACATCCATTTCTTCCACAGGTGCAGGGCTCTCCGTCCATTTTGAGCAAAATGTGACCAAGCTCTCCTGCCACAGCATTGAAGCCAGTGTATAGCTTGCGGTCAATAATAACACCACCGCCAACACCTGTGCCAAGTGTTATGGCAACAAAGTTTTCAACCGATTCGTCATTGAGGGCAAAAAATTCGCCAAGAGCTGCACAGTTTGCATCGTTTCCGATGTGAATAGGTTTATCAATATATTTTCTCATTTCGTCGCAAATGGGAGCATTTACCATAACAATATTGTTTGAATAATAAACCATTCCGGTTTTATCGTCCACAGAACCCGGACAGCCGATACCAACTGAAATTATGTCGTCCATGGTGAACCCGGCTTCAGCCACAAGATTAATTGCAAGATCAGCCATGAGCTTTGCTACAGCCTCGTAACCTGCATTTCTGTCGGTAGGTGCACTTTTTTTAGCAATTATTTCACCTTTTGCTGTAACAATTCCGGCTTTCACTCCGGTTCCTCCAAGATCTATTCCAAGATAATACATATTATTCTCCTCCAAAAAGTTATTAAACAGTCAAATTCATTCTTCGTTGCCCGGAAGACTCATTCCGGACATAACTCTGTTGTTAAGAGCTTCAGCAGCATTATAACCCATTTTCTTCTGACGGTTATTCATAGCAGCAACTTCAATTACCACAGCAAGATTTCGTCCGGGCTTAACGGGAACTGTGATTGACGGAATGTTTATGCCGAGAATGTCGGTGTATTCTGTGGTAAGACCGAGACGGTCATACTGCTTTTTATCCTGCCATAATTCAAGATTGATAATAAAGTCTATCTTTTCAACATTCTTTACGGCACCAATACCAAAAATCATCTTTACATCAACAATTCCAATACCGCGAAGCTCAACAAAATGTCTGATTACATCGGGTGCACTGCCAAGAAGTGAAATATCGGAAACACGCTTTATTTCAACTGCATCATCGGCAACAAGACGATGTCCTCTTTTCACCAGCTCTATTGCCGCTTCGCTTTTACCAACTCCCGAATCACCGAGAAGCAAAATACCCTCACCATACACTTCAACCAACACACCATGCATAGTGATGCGAGGAGCAAGCTCAACATTCAGAAAAGCAATGAGAGCACTCATAAATCTCGAGGTAGTGTTGTTTGTTCTGAAAATCGGTATTTTGTGCTCTGTTGCAATCTCTATCATGTCGTCAGGCACCTCAAGATTACGGCTGACAACAAGGCAGGGAATGTCCTTTTCAAAAAGGTTCACAAGAGAAGCTCGTCTTTCATCGGCTTCTAGCTTTTCAAGATAAGAAAATTCTTCGCGTCCGATAATCTGAATACGGTCGTTATAAAAATAATCAAAAAATCCGGCAATCTGAAGTCCCGGTCTGTTAACCTCGTTGGTAACAATTTTGCGCTTTTCATAACCATCGTAAACACAAATTGGTTCAAGGGAAAATTCTTCAACAATTTTGCCCAGGCTAACGCTGAATGTATAGTCTTCCATATATATGCCTCCATTATTGTATTTTAACTTTTCTGTTGTATTTACACACTTATACATTTTACTATTATACACTATTTTTAGGTAATTTCAAATACTTTTATAAAAAATTTTTAATAAAATTGCTAAAAAGTTACATATTTTAATTATTTTTAAAAAAATTTCAAAAAACGCTTGCATTTACGACAGTTTTCTGTTATAATATCTCTTGTTTTATGAACGGTTAAACCAATAGGAGGTGCATATACATGGCTAAATGTGAAATTTGTGGTAAAGGCGTTGCTTTCGGTATTCAGGTGAGTCACTCTCACAGAAGATCAAACAGAACTTGGAAAGCTAACGTAAGAAGCGTAAGAGCTCTCGTTAACGGTACTCCCAAAAGAGTAAATGTTTGCACAAGCTGCCTTCGTTCAAATAAGGTTACCAGAGCTATCTGAGTGCCTTCAAAAACTTCGTCCGACTGTGCCTGAAGAATGCCTAATCGGATAGGCTTTCGGACGAATTAATTTTTGATTATTTGGAGCTTTTGTCTTGTTGACAAAAGCTCTTTTTTCGTTTTGTAAAATTTTTTAACAACAGTCTGATAAATTGGAATTTGTCGAGCTAATAACAAATGAGGCTAAAGCGAAAGGCTTCCCCTTGGTGGGGAAGCTGTCACCGCAAGGTGACTGATGAGGGGAATTTGAAAGAAAGTAATTTCAAATAAAAATTTGAAATTCATTCAAACTATTGAAAACGCTGATTTTTAACGCTCCACTAACCAATCAAATTCGCACAAGTGCTCTTTTCTTGGAGTGTCACTATCCCCTCATCCG
>JAZNUS010000133.1:0-2629 GCA_045592485.1 Clostridia bacterium
CAGAATGTTAATCAAACAATAGCTTGTTTGAAAGATTTTGTTATTGACACAATGGCTTATGGGAGCATGTTCAAAATTCGCAAAATGATAAAAATCGTTATAAAAGAGCTGAGAAAAGCGATTATTCCTGTGCGAAAAAACAGATTTTTTGAGCGAATAAGGAAACATAAATCCAATAAATTCCCAATAAATATGAGATGAAATTTCTTAAGTTGACGACATTGCCACCAGGGGGAAGGCTCACGCCCTTGTGTTAAACAGAGCGATAAATTCCAATTTGAAATATATTTTTTGTCATAACAAAACGCCTGAGGATTATCAGATTAACCCTCAGGCGTTTTCGCACTGAATATTTCTATTCATCTCTTTCGCACATTCTGTAGCCAACACCAAGCTCGTTTACAATATAATTGTTTTTTCCGGGCTTGTCTCCAAGCTTTTTTCGGATATTTGCCATGTTTACCTGAAGCTTTTTGGTGCTGTTCAGATCATTATATCCCCATATGTCACGGATAATGGCAGAATAAGTCATAACCTTTCCGGGATGAGCAGATAAAAAGGCAATTATGTTGTATTCGGTCTGAGTCAGTGTCACCTCCGAATTGTCAACAAAAACCCGCCGTGCATCGTAGTCAATTTCAAGATTTCCCGATTGAAATCTGCCTCCGGGAAGTTTTCCTTCATCGGTGCTTCGTCTTGAATTTCTAAGAGCTGACCTTACTCTTGCCACAAGCTCCGCAGAACCGAAGGGCTTTGTCACATAGTCATTTGCACCAATGTCGAGAGCCTCAACCTTGTCTTTTTCATCGGTTCTTGCAGAAAGTATGATAATTGGAGTAAGCGAATCTTTTCTGGCTTTTTTAAGAAAAATCATTCCGTCCAGATCGGGAAGTCCCAAATCGAGTATCACAAGGTCGGGTCTGTGTGAAGAAAAAAGCATCTGACCGCTCTGGCATGTTTTGGCACAGATAACCTGATAACCACTGGTTTCAAGGAGAGCCTTCAGAAGATTGTTTATGTGGTCCTCGTCTTCAATAACGAGAATTTTGTATTTGTTGTTCATATTATCTGTCCTCCATGTTCAGAGTAAAGCGAAACACTCCGCCTCCGCTTTTGGAATTTCCGGCCTTAATGTCGCCTCCGTGTGCTCTGATAATTGATGCACAAACCGAAAGACCTATTCCGGCATTGTTCTTTTTGCCGTCGGAAATGTCGGTAGTTGAGCCGTAAATACCGCTGAAAATGTCTTTAAGCTTTTCTTCGGGGATTCCGCTTCCGTTGTCTGCTATCTCAAAAACAGCCTTGTCCGAAATTGTGAAAATCTTAAGGGTGATGCAGGTCATACCGATGGCGTGCTGGACGGCATTTTCAAGTATATTCAATAAAACCTGTTCAATCAAAAGAGCGTCCATGGGCACTGCAATAAAATCCTCGGGCAGATCAACATCAATTGTCTGTCCGGGATATCTTTTTGCAAATTTGACTAAAACCGAATCCACAAGCTCGTCAAGAACAGTTTCGGTTTTGATAATTTTAACATTTTCACCGTCGAGCTTTGTTATAGACAAAAGATTTTCCACCATGCGGTGAAGCCACTGGGAATCTTCGCTTATCCCTTTCAGAATTTCTTTGCATTGCTTGTCGGAAAAGGAATCGTAATTTTCAAGAAGGGCAGAGCTTGAACCATAAATTGTTGTAAGAGGAGTTCTGAGGTCGTGAGAAACCGCCCTCAGAAGATTTGCTCTCATTCGCTCCTTGTCTCTCTCGGCTTTGATAGCTTCCTGATGTTTTACCTTTGCCGTAAGACCGCATGTCATTAAGGTCACTGCAAAAAGAATTATTGCAGATATGATGTTTTCAAAAATAGTAAAGTTAAATGCAAAAAATGGGAAATCAAAAGCAAAATTCACCGCAAGCACACTGAAGAATGCCGATGCAATACCGTAGGTGTAGCCGGGAGTCAAAACAGACACAAGATATACCCCCAACACAAAAATTGCCGATATCAATGCACTGTCCTTGAATATGTATTTAAGCATCAGACACAAGCATAGGCACAGGAACAAAATTACCGCGACAATTAATATGTTTTTAAATATTTCAACAGATTTTTTCATAATTATCCTCGCTTACTTAAATCAGCTTTTTGTCATTTTTATGTATTTCGGGGGTGTCATTTCCGTTTCCTTATTAAAAATGTTTATAAAATAGCCGTTGATTTCATGGCTGCATATTTTTCAATATTTTCCGAAGTTGCAGTCAGTCTTAACAGCCAATAGCTGTTGATTGTTAAGGCTATTGGCAACATTATTATATTCCAGTTCATCAAGGTTGTCAATATGACTTTTTGCTATTATCAAGGCAACTGTTTTTTGCTTATTGCTGAATTGGAATTTGTCGCTCTGTTTTGCGCTAGTGTGTGAGCCTTCTCCCTGGTGGAGAAGGTGTCAAGCTCGCTTGACGGATGAGGGGATAGTGACACTCCAAAAATAGCCTTAACAACCAGCACTGAGGATGGTTTTAAAATATAAATTTCGCCTCACTCATCGTTAAAATACTCGGAAATATTACCATATTTCCTGCGTTTTTGCCTTGACTGAGACAAAATTTATTATTTTAAAACTCCGTA
>JAZNUS010000134.1:0-2018 GCA_045592485.1 Clostridia bacterium
GCAGTATTTTCAGTAGTTTGAACTATTTTCAAATTTGTATTTGAAATTACTTTCTTTGGGTTCCCCTCATCAGTCACCATACGGTGACAGCTTCCCCACCAGGGGGAAGCCTCACACATCAGCCCAATCCCATCTCACCGACAAATTCCAATTTACTAATGTTACACAACAAGCTGCGGCTGAAGCTGTCTTCCCTCAAGTGCCTCCGAAATTGTGGGTACAATAAGACTCATATCTGCCACAAGAGATGTGGGCTTGCCCTTTGCATCATCCTGACCGAAGGGGACAAAATAGACATTCTTCCGGGCAAGGAGAGTGCCGATGTTCGGAGCACTTCCGCTGAGACCGTCATTGGTTGAAACGGCAATAATCAAAGGGTTGCCGTTTCTGAGGCTTGCTTTTGCCGCCATGGCAACGCAGGAATCGGTAACTGCATTTGCAAGCTTCGAAACAGTGTTGCCGGTACAGGGGGCAATTACAAGTGCATCAAGAAGATTTTTAGGTCCGATGGGTTCGGCTCCTTTTATATCGTGAATTATTTCCTTCCCGCAGATTTTTCTCATTTTGTCTGCAAAGTCTTTCGCAGTGCCGAAACGGGTGTCTGTTGACCACACCGCT
The DNA here is from genome assembly GCA_045592485.1 of Clostridia bacterium. GTDB lineage: Bacteria > Bacillota > Clostridia > UMGS1810 > UMGS1810 > RGIG1828. The sequence goes on from JAZNUS010000134.1 coordinate 619, forward strand.
TCCGATACAATGGGAATTAAATCCGCACCGCTGCTTTTCAATGCCTCAAGCTCGTTTATTACCCTCGAAAGAGTGCAAAAAGAGCCCGTCAGGGCAAAGCCTATCCTTTTTCCCCATAAATCCATTGTTTTGCATCCTTTCCGCTTTCACCAATAATATTTACAATAGTCTTCAGTATTATCTCTGCCGCCGTTTCCGGTGAGTATTTACCCGGAATGCCCGGCAAAAAGGAATATTTTATTCCATATTCCCTCACGCTTTCTCTTTGCACACCTCCCGGTGCCGATGCAATGTCAATAAGAGGGGTTCCCTCTCTGATTTCCGAAAGCTCTTTTTTTCCAAAAATTGTGTGGGGAACCGTGTTGAAAATCACATCAAATTCCGAAAGCATTGTGTACATTTTCTCAAGATGCACACTTTCGATGCCCATAGCCTCGGCAAGAGCCAGGTCGTGCCTGCCTCTTGCACTTACCCACACCCGGGCACCCATGGCGCGAAGGGTAAGGGAGAGTATTTTTGCACATTTTCCAAAGCCTGTCACCAAAATTTTTGATGAAAAAATTGTGACGGGAAGAAGCTTCATTGCCGCTTCTATTGCCCCTTCTGCAGTGGGCACTGCATTGAGCGATGCAAAATCTTCTCTTTCAGCATAGTCATAAAATTCAATTCCGTAAGCTTCAAAGACTCCTGCCTTGATTTTGCCGCCAAAAACCATTGCATTCTCCGGGGCATATCTGCATATGTCACTGATATAGATGCACCCGTCAAAAAGAGGTGTGTTTACGGTAATATTATCTGCACTTGTAATTAATGGCAGTATTATTATTTCCGCCTCAGCCAGAGCTTTTTTTATGTCCTGAAAAACATCCGCTTTGCCGGGAGGAAAAATATCTGCATTTATGCCGCACACACCAACATCACAATTCTTTTCACGGAGCATACGGGCAAGACACACATTTCTCATGTCTCCGCCTACAATAAGAATACGACTCATAACCTTCATTCCCTTCACTGATTATAATATGCAGCTTAGCTCAAATGGGTGAACCATGTATTTCAAACGATTTTACAAAAAATAAATACGAATATACCTTGACAAATAAAGGGTTTATGGTAAAATGCAATTAGATATTTTGACACAAGCCTTAGCAACCAACACTGAAGACGCCTCAAATGGTGAATTTTCGGTATCTTTTGCCTTGTCGTCCTTGAAAGGCGAGTAGCCTTCCTGCGTCCTCCGCACCAAAATCTCCTCAAAAATTCATCCATTTGAGGTCCTACGGAGTTTTAAAATAATAAATTTTGTCTCAATCAAGGCAAAAACGCAGGGAATATGTTAATATTTCCGAGTATTTTAACGATGGGTGAGGCGAAATTTATATTTTAAAACCGCCTTTAGT
>JAZNUS010000135.1:0-3868 GCA_045592485.1 Clostridia bacterium
TGATGAATGTATTCATACCCAAGGTCATCTGCACAAACAAAGTGCCAATAGCGTAAATACTCATATAATCGGTTGCATAGCCGATAGTATTCTTGCTTGCGCCAAAAGCAAGGAGCAAGTCCTTGTTCCATATCAGCAGAACTGCGGTCAAAATGATTGACACAACAATCTGCAGACTAAAGCAGTTACCAAGCGTCTTTTCAGCAGATTCATTATCCTTTTCGCCCATAAAGATAGATGCTCTCGGTGCACCTCCCGAGCTGACCAATGCCGCAAACGCCGAAACAAGCATAATAATCGGCATACAAACTCCAACGCCCGTAAGTGCCAGACTGCCGTCGCCCGGCATATGACCTATGTATATGCGGTCAACAATATTGTAAAGCATATTGATAAGCTGTGCCACAACCGTCGGAATCGACAGTTTAAGCAAAAGCTTACCGATAGGCTCTGTCATTAAAAACTCTTTTTTGTTATCCATTTTAAAACACCTTATTTCGCAATTTATCAGGACAATATCCATCGTATTGCTTGATTTTTTTAATTTAAAATCATATTGTGTAACTTATATTTTTCTTCCTTACAGACAAAAAACATTTACAATCATACAAGGTATATTATAACAGAAAAGTGCTGATCAGTCAATCTTTTAGTGTATTTAGATATGCCCGAAACACGCTGTAATATTAGTGCTTACATTATTTTTTCAGTATAAAATATTCACAGAAACAAAGAGACCAAGAAAAGCAGACTCACCTTTTCCTTCATGCTTTAATTCTCCTTACTGATTTTGCGAATGCCACCTTTTATATGTTAATTTTGCAACATTTTTTTCAAAAGCTATTGATTTTTTTGTTGGTTTGTGCTATAATATCTTTAAAAGAAGGGAGAAATACATTTGATAAGATAAATTTTAAAATATAACCGTAGCCAAAAGAGAGTAATACCGGCGACGAAGTGTGGCTGTCACCTTTCAGTAGCGACAAGCACGCAGGCAACAAAAATGCAGTTTTTCAGGCGAGTTCGTATTATTCTCTTTTATACGATGCGGTTTATATATAAACTCAACAAAAGGAGCTGATTTTATGAAAATCACAACTACAGGAAGAAAAATCAATGTTACCGACGGTCTTCGTTCCTACACAGAGAAAAAGCTTTTGAAGCTGGACAAATTCTTCAATGAAAACTCTGCTGCTCAGGTCACATTATCGGTGCAAAAAGATGATCACATCATAGAAGTTACTATCTATCACGAAGGTATGATTTTCAGAGCAGAAGTCAGAGATGCCGACATGTATGCCGCAATCGACAGAGTTGTGGATGTACTGGAAAGACAAATCCGCAAGCAAAAAACCCGACTGGAAAAGAAATTGAGAGAAGGAGCATTTGACTCTGCCGACTCCCCTGCAGGATATGAAGAAGAATCAGAATTCCGTGTTGTAAAAATAAAGAAACACGAAACAAAACCAATGAGTGTTGAAGAAGCTATTCTTCAGATGAACCTTCTGGGACACAGCTTTTATGTTTTCAGCAATGCCGAGACTCTTGATAAGGAAGTTGTGTACAAAAGAAAAGATGGTAACTATGGTCTGATTGAGCTTTCATAAAAGAAAAAAACTACCCTCTTTGCCAACGGCAAAGAGGGTTTTCAATTAGAAAACTTGTTTAATTGTAAGCACAGATTGAATTCATTGTTATGTTGCCATTTGAATTGGCAGACACGATAAAAGTGTGGTTGTCATAGAAAAAGGTATATGTTCCGTTTGCCCCTTGAAGCTGTGTGCCGAAAAATGCTCCGAGGCTTGCCGGCGAAAGAGTTCCGTCGGATGCGGCAAGAATGGCAAGATAGGGAAAAATTGTGCCGAATGGTGCAAATCCGGATTTGACGGCAGCCGCCGAACCCGAGCCTGAAAATACAAAGCCGGCATCGATTTCCGAAGCTTGATTTGTAAGGTACACGGGTGAATTGAAATCATTGGTATAATTTACAAGATCACCAAACGAAGCCCTGATTTCATCTGCATTTTTACCCGGAACAAAATCATAAACCGGATACCAACCCACATTACGGTACAAATCTATTTCGCTTGCTGCAATCACGCAAACCTTTCCGCCGGGGGCATACATTCTAACAACAGGAACATCATACCACCCTGCATTTTTGTATATCTGCTCCTGAGCTTTCCAGATTGATGCAAGGGCACCATCGGGAGAATACATTGTCATAACCGTATTTTCAAGCCAGCCCACGCCAAGATAGGTCGCAAGCTCTGATTTATATATGACCGATGTATCATTATTAGCCGGAGAGTAAACCACACAAACAGGCTCTCTTTCCCACCCCATTGATGCGTATTTTTGAATCTCATTCTCCCATACATCGGCTTTTCTGCCATCGGGCGAATACATGGTTACAGTGTTTGCATAAACAGATACAGAGGATAAAAGAAATATTAAAAACATTATCAAAGCTATAATTCTGTTCATAGTCACACCTCCCAATCAGAAACCAACACTGTCTTGCCTATATAATAACAGAAAAAATTAAATATGTCAAATTAAGTTTTTTATAAGTATTTACTCTTGTAATATAACATAAAATATGCTAAAATGGAAAAAACTTGTTTTTTATAACACAAAGGAGATGTCACATATGTCACACTCAGAAAACAGATGGGTTGGAAATGAATACCGTCAGGAATATCTTGACGGAATAAATAGGCTTATTGAAAAAATGCGGACAAAAGCAGACGAATCCCGAACGATAAAACACAGAGATATTTTTTCAAATGGCGAAAAATACCGCAAAGAATTTAAAGAAATGCTGGGTTTCCCTCTGAATGAAGAGTTTGATGAAGCTCAGATTCCAAACATAAAAAAGAATTTTGTGGCAAAGGAAGAGGCTTTTTCAATTTACCGTATGCAAATTGAAATTCTTCCTGATTTATGGTTTTACGGGATATATTTTGAACACGACGACGGTAAAAAAAGACCTTTTGTAATCTGTCAGCACGGTGGCGCGGGCACAAGCGAAATTTGTTCAAGCTTTTTTAATTCTGCAAACTACAACGATATGGTGCAGAGAGTTCTGAAATATGATGTGAATGTGTTTGCACCTCAGCTCCTTTTGTGGAATTCTGCCACATACGGCATTGATTATGACAGAAAAGCAACAGATGTCAGTCTCAAACAGCTTGGCAGCTCAATTACCGCACTGGAAGTATATGCTATTATGAAAAGCATTAACTATTTTGCATCTCTCGACACCACAGATACTGATAAAATCGGCATGGTCGGACTTTCCTACGGCGGATTCTACACTCTGTTCACCGCCGCATGCGATCCAAGAATCAAAGCCGCATTCAGCACCTGCTTCTACAATAACCGCTATGCTATCAACTGGTCCGACTGGACATGGAACAAAAGTGCACAGAAGTTTCTTGATAACGAGGTTGTACTTTTAGTATGTCCGCGAAAGCTTCATATTGCAATCGGAAACAATGATGCATTGTTCAATGTCGATGCGGCAACAAAAGAATTTGAAGCTTTAAGAAAATCAATCCCCGAAATTGAACAATACATAAAATTTATATCCTTTGACGGAGTGCACGAATTTCCACCTCAGGAAGAATATCTCAGGGACTGGATGGCTGATTTTCTGAGTTAATCACTAAAAGCTGATAAAACCGATACACAAGAGACTGCCTCAGGGCGGTCTTTTTGTTTGATAAATTGGAATTTATCGCTCTGTTTTGCGCTAGTGTGTGAGCCTTCTCCCTGGTGGAGAAGGTGTCAAGCTTGCTTGACGGATGAGGGGATAGTGACACTCCAAGAAAAGAGCACTTGTGCGAATTTGATTGGTTAGTGG
>JAZNUS010000136.1:0-8023 GCA_045592485.1 Clostridia bacterium
AAATCCACCTCCCCTTAGGCAGGGGCGGCTTTCGCACCAGCCCAATCCCATCTCACCGATAAACCCCAATTAAACAATTACAAAAAAAAGAACAAACCCGCAAAAGTTTGTTCTTTAATGAGTTTTATTTAATTTCGTTAATGTCATAGGGTGTTGTCTGATAAACATAGTAGTTGAGCCAGTTCGAAAAAAGAAGATTTGCATGGGCTCTCCATGTTACCTTCGGAGGGTTTTTCGGGTTGTCGTCTGCAAAATAATTGCAGGGAACATCTATCTTTTTGCCTGCATCAAGGTCTCTGAAATATTCCTTTGCCAAGGTGTCACTGTCGTACTCTGAATGACCTGTCACAAAAATCTGTTTCTTATCCTTGCTTGCGACAATGTAAACGCCTGCCTCTTTTGAAGATGCAATAATCACAAGGTCTTTTACTGCTTTCACATCTTCGGTTTTAACATAGGAATGTCTTGAATGAGGTGCGTAAAACTCATCATCAAAACCACGGACAAGCATCGTTTTTTTGCGGTCAACCTTGTGTTTGAAAACACCGAAGAGCTTGTCTTCAAAGGCATATTTGGTGATTCCGTAGTGATAGTAAAGACCTGCCATTGCCGCCCAGCAAATGTGGAAGGTGCTTGTGACATTGGTCTTTGACCATTCCATAATTTCGGTAAGCTCGTCCCAGTATTCAACATCGCCAAATTCAAGAAGCTCAACGGGCGCACCGGTAATAATGAGACCGTCATATTTGCGGTTTTTAACCGATGCAAAATCTGTGTAGAACTCATTTATATGATTTTCGCTAATGTTTTTTGAGCGGTATGAGGCTGTGTGAAGAAAATCGATTTCCACCTGAAGAGGTGTGTTTCCAAGAACCCTTGCGAGCTGAGTTTCAGTAACAATTTTGGTTGGCATAATGTTTAGTATTGCAATTTTAAGAGGACGGATATCCTGAGTCAAAGCTCTTTTTTCCGTCATACAAAAAATATTTTCATCTTTCAGAATACTGTTAGCAGGCAAATGCTCGGGGATTTTGATGGGCATAGCCACACCTCCTGATTGAGTAGTTTATTTTAAAGTAAAACAGTTGAAGCCACATAGGCAACAAAAGGCAGTGTCACAAGGGAAAGAACCGTTGAAACTGCAACAACCGACGAAGCATATCCCGAATTTTTGCCGAACTGTGCCGCAAAAATGGCGGAAATAGTCGCACAAGGGCATGCGCCCGAGAGAATTGTTGCAAAAGCAACCATATATTCAACCTTAAGAAGCCACATGACTCCGATAATGACAAGAGGCATTGCAATGAGCCTTAAAATGCAAACACCGTAAAGACTCAGGCTCGAAAGGGCAACCTTGAGATTGGTCTCGGCAAGGTAAATTCCAAGAAGCACCATTGCAACAGGGGTGTTGAGTGCCGACATTCCGTTTATGGCAGTTGTGGCAATTGAAGGAAGCCTTATTCCTGAAAAAACAAGGATTGCAGAAAGTGTGACACCGATTACACCGGGATTCAAGAAAACCTTCACATAGGAAATTTTTCCGTTTCCGGAGTTGAACATTTTGTAGCCTTGGGTCCACACAAACACATTGAACACCGCAAGATAGGCAGAGCCTGCAAAAACCCCCTCGGGTCCCAGTGCCGCCTCAAGAAGAGGTATTCCCATAAATCCGCAGTTTGAAAAGGATATGGAAAACCGGTCTACCACTGCCCTGTCTTTGTTTTTTGATTTTATATATATAAGCTTTGTAAGCAAAACCATCATAACATGAAATCCGATTGCAAGCAAAAATGCAACGGCAAGCTTTGATGCCGAATCGGCTTCGTAGCCGTCCTGAAAAGCCTTGACAATTACACAGGGAGTTACGATGTATAAAAGAAGGTCCGTCATCTGCTTTGAGGATTTTTGTGAAAACATTTTTAATTTTGTAAAAACAAAACCGACGGCAATGTAGATTGCCATGAGCATGACCTGATTGGAAACCGCCGATGTTATTCCTGACTGCATTTGTTACCACCTCTTTTTATAGTATAACAAAATACAGCTAATATATCAAGTGGTGATTTTGACAATATATGAAAAACAATAACAGATAACTTTGGATATAAAAGAATAAATTTGTATATTTTTCAAGGATATTTTTTTGAAAAAAAGTTTTCTTTTTCAGACTTTTGTGATATAATTAGTTATAAATGTTATAAAAGGAGTTTTTTGATGTTTATGAAGAAGAAAATTTGTGTGTTGTTCGGAGGAGAATCAACAGAATATGAAGTTTCCCTGAGATCGGCACACTCCGTAATCTGCAATCTCGATAAAACACTTTATGATATAATCACAGTAGGCATCACCAAAGACGGAAAATGGCGTCTTTTTGAAGGAGATTATGACGACATTCCCACAGACAACTGGTACAGCGAAGACCTTAAGTGTGTAAACATTGACCACGGCAACAAAAAATCGGCTCTCATTGTTTCAAAAGACGGACATTGCACAGAGATTCCCTTTGATGTGGCATTTCCTGTTCTTCACGGTCAGAACGGCGAAGACGGAACCGTTCAGGGGCTTTTTGACCTTGCCGGAATAAAATATGTCGGTGTGGGACTTCTTGCATCGGCTGTTGGCATGGACAAAACCTTTGCAAAAATTGTTTTTGCAAATGCCGGAATCAATCAGGCAGACTGGGTTGTGATTCAGAGGCACGAGCTTGAAAACCTTGACAGCAAAATTTCTGTTGCCGAAGAAAAGCTTGGCTACCCAATGTTTGTTAAGCCTGCAAATGCCGGCTCATCGGTTGGCATCGGAAAAGCCAAAAACAAGGACGAACTCATTGGGGCAATCAACGAAGCCTTCCGCTTTGACAGAAAGGTTCTTGTGGAAGAATTTTTAACAGGCCACGAGGTTGAATGTGCAGTTCTTGGCGGGCGAGGAAAAACACTGGCTTCCTGTGTCGGTGAAATCGAAGCAGGCGAAGAATTTTATACATATGATGCAAAGTACAGTCAGACCTCGGAAAGCAAGCTATACATCCCTGCAAAGCTCGATGGAAAATACTCCGAAGCCGTGAGAGAAAATGCAGTTAAAGCATTTGAAGCAATCGACGGCAAGGGTCTTTCAAGAGTTGACTTTTTCGTTGACGAAGCCAAAGACAAGGTTTGCATAAACGAAATCAACACCCTGCCGGGCTTTACGAGCATCAGTATGTATCCAAAGCTTTTTGAGGCATCGGGCATAGGCTACACAGAGCTTCTTACAAAACTTATTGAAATTGCAGAAACCGAATAAACACAGGAGAAAAGCCCTATGAAAGAAACTTTTTTAATTAACATAAGAGGAATCCAGACCTATTCTGAACCCGGTGATGACACCGACATTGTCCTTACAACAGAGGCAGGCTTCGAAAAACAGGACGATGTGTATTTTATCGACTACGAAGAAACCGAGATAACCGGTATGGAAGGCACAAAAACCCTCATTGAAATCGCTGATAGCTATGTTTCACTCAGGCGAACAGGAACAGTCAACACCAACATGCTTTTTATGAAAGACCGCAAGACCTCGTCGAGCTACAGCACCCCCTATGGCGAGCTTGTTGTGGGAATACTTACAAACAAGCTTGAAATTGACATTGACGAAAACGGCGGGCGGGTGTTTGTTGATTATTACATTGATATAAACAACGCCACAACAAGCAAAAACAATTTTGATCTGGAAATCAGGAGGAAATACTAATGACCAACATTATTTCAGAAACCAAAAATCAGATACATGAAGCAATTTTAAATTCACTCAGCACCATCGGCACAAGACTTGGCATTGACGAAGAAACTGCCAAAGCCGCTCTTGATGTTGAAATTGAAACCGAAATCCCCAAAGAAAAAGCTCACGGAGATTTTTCCACAAACATTGCAATGAAGCTTACAAGGGTTTTAAAGAACGCCCCTGCAAAAATTGCAAATGCTATTATTGAAGGCATCGAAACCGAAGGAACCTACATTGAAAAAATTGAAATTGCAGGTCCCGGCTTTATAAACTTCTACCTTTCCGAAAAAAGACTCTACGATGCTCTGCGCTCAGCCTTCGTGCTTGGCGACGATTTCGGAAAGCTTGATGTGGGCAAAGGCAAAAAGGTTATGGTTGAATTTGTCAGTGCAAATCCTACAGGTCCTATGCATATGGGTAATGCCCGTGGCGGAGCGCTTGGCGACAGTCTTGCAAGCGTTTTGGAAACTGCCGGCTACGATGTTACAAGAGAATTTTACATAAACGATGCAGGTGCGCAGATTGAAAAATTCGGTAACTCTCTTGAAGCAAGGTATATTCAGGAGTTAAAGGGCGAAGATGCAGTTGAATTCTCCGAGGACTGGTATCAGGGTAACGATATAAGAGTTCACGCAAAAAACTTTATTGAAATTCACGGCGACAAATATCTCGATTGCTCAAGTGAAGAAAGAAAAGACGCTCTTGTGGCATATGGTCTTGAAAAAAATATTGCAAAGCTCAAAGCAGACCTTGCAGACTATCGCATAAACTATGATGTGTGGTTCAACGAAAGCTCAATTCACGCAAACGGTGAAGTGGCAGAAACAATTGAGCTTCTCAAAAAAAGCTCTCTCACCTATGAAAAAGACGGTGCACTGTGGTTCAAATCAACAGAGTTCGGAAGCGAAAAGGACGATGTTTTAATTCGTGCAAACGGCTTTCCCACCTACTTTGCCGTTGATATTGCATATCATAGAAACAAATTTGAAAAAAGAGGCTTTGACCAGGTTATAAACATCTGGGGTGCAGACCACCACGGTCATGTTGCAAGAATGAAGGGTGCAATGGATGCAATCGGTTGTGACGGTTCGAAGCTCGACATTGTTATTATGCAGCTTGTGCGTCTTGTCAAGAACGGCGAGGCTGTGAGAATGTCCAAGAGAACAGGTGAAATGATTACTCTGTCAGACCTTGTTGAAGACATAGGAATTGATGCGGCAAGATTCTTCTTCAATCTTCGTCAGGCAGGAAGCCACCTTGAATTTGACCTTGACCTTGCAATTGCACAGAACAATGAAAACCCTGTGTTCTATGTTCAGTATGCACACGCAAGAATTGCAAGCATCATAAGAAACCTTGCAGAGGACGGAATCACCCTTTCAGACATTTCAGACATCGACCTTTCTCTTCTCAAGGACGAAGCCGAGATTGAACTTATTGAAAAAATCATATCCTACCCCAACGAAATTTACTTAAGCTCTGTGTCAATGGAACCCAGCAAGCTCACTCGTTATGTAATGGATTTGTCGGCTCTCTTCCACTCCTTCTACAACAGCTGCAGAGTTAAATGTGACGACGAAAAGCTTATGCAGGCAAGACTTCTTCTTTGCCATACAACAAAAAATGTGATTCGCAATGTTTTTGGAATACTCAAAATTGATGCACCTGAAAAAATGTAATTAAAATAGATTTTACCCGGTTTTAAAACTTCGGAAAATATTTTATACACCAAAAAAGAAAGCGAGATGAATTACTGTGCTTAAAGGACTTCGCAAAATCACTGCCCTTATACTGACAGCGTTGCTTATCTTTTCAATACCTGTTTCTGCCGAAGAATTCCCTGCCGAAGGAATAACAGAATCTGAAATGACACCGGAGCTTGCTGTTGACTATTTTGAACAGGCTGTTCACATTATTATGAGCAGATACAAGTTTGATGTGTCAAGAGAGGAAATCTACAAAGCCGCAATTGAGCATATGCTCACCGAAAATCCACAGCTTCTTGAGGAAGTATTTTCCGGTATGTTCGATTCACTTGACAAGTATTCCACCTACTACACCGAAGAAGAGCTTAACGATTTTATCGGAAGTATGAGCGGTGAGGTGTGCGGAATTGGTGTTATGGTTACAACTGTTGACACAGGCCTTCTCATTACAAATGTGTATGAAAACTCCCCTGCAATGGATTCGGGACTTATGATTGGCGATATAATCACAAAATCTGACGGAACTCCCCTTGCCGGAATGGACATAAGCATTGCACAGAGCCATGTTGCAGGTGAAGCAGGAACAAATGTTACACTGACAATTGTGCGCGGAACCACAGAATTTACAATAACCGCCACAAGACGCAGAGTTGTTGTCAGCACCGGATTTTATCAGATGATTGAAAACAAGACAATGGGATATATCTGCCTGACAGAATTTGACGAACACGCAGATCAGCTGGTTCAGGGAGCACTCACAACCTTTGACGCTAACGGAATTAACAAGGTTATTGTTGACCTTCGCTCAAATCCCGGCGGTGTGCTGAAAACAATGGTTGACATTTGCTCACTCTTTATTCCCGAGGGGCCGGCAATTATTCTTGAATATAAAAATCCACTGCGCAATGTTGTGCTTTATTCGGAAAATACATTCCCGAAATATGAGCTGATTGTTCTTGTAAATGAAAACAGTGCAAGTGCTTCCGAGGCGTTTGCAGCTGCCGTTCAGGATACCGGTGTCGGAATTGTCGTAGGCAAAAATTCCTTTGGCAAGGGCTCCATGCAAAACATCATCAACTTTAAAACAGGCGGCGGAGCAAAGCTTACCGAGGCTGAATTTCTCTCTCCCGCCGGACGCCAAATAAACGGTGTCGGTGTTGGTCCCGATGTTGTTTGTGAGGACAAAATTGTGCCTTATGACCGTTCAGGCTTTGCACCTGTCACCTACGACAGAATACTCAAAAACGGAGACTCCGGCAAGGATGTGCTTGCTCTTGAAGAAAGACTCGACGCTCTTGGCTTCTCCGTTGGTTTTCCGGATGAAATTTTTGATGCAAAAACCTACACTGCCGTTCTCAATTTCCAGAAGGTAACAAATCTCTATCCTTATGGTGTAGCAGACATTACAACACAGCTAAAGCTTGAAGAAGTGTTAAACGGCAGTGAAATTCTGAGAAATGATTCACTGAAAAAAGCTATCGATATTTTCAAAAACCACGATTGGCGCGAATTTATCACTGTTTATGAGCAGCCCGCTGCACCGGTGCAATGAGAAGCTTGAATCCAAAAAGGAGCGCATACATCAAAATGTAGAGCCAAAGCATTATACCAACCAACATGGCAAAGCTGCCATAGGTGATGCCAAAGGTTGAAAACCTCAGAAGATACACCGAAAATCCAACAGTAAAAACATAAATGAAGACAGTGGAAATCACACATATACCCAGTATATGTGTGATTTTTGGTTTTTCGGAAATTTTTTCAGCTTTTATCGAAGTTTCCCAGTCGGGAAGAAATCTGTAGAACATTATCAGAACAAACAAAAACGCAAAAAAGATATACATTTTACGAATGACATTTGCTATTTCTACAGACATAAATGCATGTTTTGATGCTTCAAGGAGAAAATCAATTACACCCTCTCCGAACACACCGATTATAACTACCGATGATATGAGAAACGAAAAAACAAGTGAAAATCCAAGACCTTTCAGACGAAGAAAAAAATAGTTTCTGTTGTCTTTAATACCAAGGGCACAGTGAAAGCCCTCGGCAAGAGCATAGAATGCTTTTCCGGCTGACCATGCCGTGAAAACGGTACCAAGTGATATCAAAGCTTTTTTGTGTGACGAGATTTCCTCGAAAAGTCTCTGTAGTGACAGAAGAGTTTCTTCAGAAAGGTAGGTGTGAGAGGCAAGAAGATTAAGGGGGTCAACATCGAAAACCGACAGAATTGATGCAACAAGGAGCATTATCGGTACAAATGCCATAATGAGAAAAAATGCACTCTGCGCCGCAAATGCACCAAGATGGGCTGAGCGGATTTCTGAGGTCAGTTTTGCTATTGAATTGTATATAATTTTAATATGGTGCATAAGGAATCCTTTATAATTTTTCAAATTGGGGGTTGTCGCTGAGTTTAACACAAGGGCGTGAGCCTTCCCCCTGGTGGGCAATGTCGTCAACTTAAGAAACAACATGTCATAATAACCAAAATTTTTCTCATATTTTGTATGAAGTGTCAATTGACATTTTCACAAAAAATCGCAGCATCGAGA
>JAZNUS010000137.1:0-6723 GCA_045592485.1 Clostridia bacterium
GCTGAAACCTGCGAGTTTTCGCAAACAAACAAAATTTATTTCCAAAATGAAGGAAAGGGGTAGGAAAATGTTCAAAGGAACAAACAAATTCTGGAAGGGCTTAGCACTGCTCTTAGTGCTTTGCATGCTTCCGACGGTTGCGTTGGCAACTGAGGGTGAAGAAACAACAGCTGTTACCATAACTGCTGAGGCAACGGTAAATCCGGCTACAGACTCATCACCCGCAACGGTTACGGTTAAGGTAACCCACGGCAACCCGGGTGCCGATAAGGATGTTACCATTCTGGCGTATCGCACAGCGGATCCCACTGATGCAGGGAAGGTCATTCCCGCAGTAACTCCCGCAGAAGGTGCAAAAGCATTGAAAGATGTAGTTGTGTACATTGATCAGGATACCACGGATGAAACTACCGGCGTTAAGGAGTTTACCTTTATTCCGAGCAGCAACGTAGTTGCCGGTGCCGGTAGGTACATTAACATTTATGCAGGCGGCACAATAGGAGCAGATGAGACTTTAACTCTCGGCTTTGACCAGGTTGAGCTTGCATCTGTAGCTCCCGCGGTAACGGCTCCCACAGAGCTTTACAAAACAAAGGCTTTAAAGCTGGCTCTTGCAAACTCCAGTGCGAGCGCTGTGAATTTTGTTGCTTGGGCAGATGATATTACCAGCATAAAAATTAACGGCGCAGCGATTGAAGCGACAAAACTGGCTTCTTGTGGATTAGATGATGAAGAAACTCCCACGGCCTACGTTATTCCGGCAGAGGTATACGAAGAATATCTCGATGAAGGCAAGATCAATTCCATTGAATTCACAGGTGCAGACTATGGAGACATTAAGTACCTGACCAACCTGAATCTGGAAGTTAAGGCCATGAAGGCCGGCACGCTTACAGCAGCGGATGCGGATATCATTTCCGGAGAAGCTGTAGTAATCGAAGCGGCAAAGAATAATGAGTACGAGGAGCACGGCTGGGCTAATAACTTAGGTTCCGTAACATGGTACTACAAGGAGAAAACACAGCCTGATACCGCATATGCACCGTTGGTTGTAGCAGTAGAGGATAGTGCAGAGTTTGATGGAACAGACAGCTTTGAGATTAATTGTGCAGCATTGATTGTTGCAGAAGGCGAAAAAACCTTCACTCTTAAGGCAGAAATTACTGATTACGAACCTGCAACTGTAGATGTTAAGGTTACATCTCCCACCACACAGGCGGCGAAAGATCTTACTATTGAAGACCTGAATTACAGACTTGAAGCTCCCGAAACATCTGACATTCCTGGTGATGAAACAGAACAAGATGCTAATGTTTTGAAGGAACTTTATGGTCCGGCAAAGGTTGATTTGCCTGCAACAATTAATGGCATTACAGTTGCTTGGGCAGTAAAAGGTGATCCGGCCAATACACCTATTGAGCCCGCCAACTACACGGCATACGACTTAGGTCGTGATAGCTATGATGATGATTCTGCACCGCAGAGCAAAGTTGTAACCTTGGTTGCAACCATTGGCGAAGAAAATGGCACATATACACAGGTTACAAAAGAAATTCCGATTACAGTTAACAAGTGCGGAATTAAGGGAATTGAGGTAAAGATTACTCTTGCTAAGATTCCGACTTTGGCAGCTGCAACTGCAACAGTAACTATTGATAATAACCTTGCAACAAGAGAGGGGTTAGAACATACTGCAAGTGCGGTAACAAATGGAAGCCATACGCTTATTCTTAGAAGAGCAGGTTATGTGACTTTAGCGTATGAATTGGTTGTAACTGATGGTGCGGTTACTGCCGTTAATGAAAAAGAAGTTGCAGATACAGCTACAGCATCAGCACGTGTAAAAGATATAACTGCAACAGGTCTAACTGTTGACATGGTTGCGGGTGATGTAACTGGAGATGGAAAAGTTGATGGCTTTGATGCTTCTGGACTTTATGGTTCATGGCAGAAGGCATCCGATGATCCTGCATATAATCCTAATGGTGATTTGACGGGCGAAGGTGATGTGAATGGCTTTGATGCTTCAGCTATCTATGGTGAATGGAGATTTGGTTATTAATAAATAATAATTAAATTGAATCAAAAAATTATGAAAGAGGTAAAGCAAATGTTAAAGAAATTATCTACAATCCTTTTAGCAGTTATGATGTTGCTTTCCATGTCATTTGCGGTATCTGCCGCAAATGACGGCACAGTAACAATTGAATGGGCTCCTACAAAGGTTTATTATGAAGCAGATGGAACAAATCTTTTTGATGTAAATATTGCTGTTGATGGTCCGGCAACAGTTGGTATGTATGAATTTACTTTAAACTACGATTCTACGGTTGTTGTGCCGGTAAAGGCTGATGGGACAGAAATCGCATCTGCTGCTGATACAGTTTCTACTTTTCACAGCAATTTTGTTGAATTTTTTAGCACTATAGAAGCGGAAGAAATTAACTATTGCGGTATTGTAAAAGCTGGAACGGGCGTACAGCTTGATGTTCCTGCAGATGGTGTAATTTTTACACTAAAATTTAAAGCTCTTAAAGTCGGTGAATCTGCTATGACAATTACATCAAACTACATGGCAGTCAATGGCGTTAACGAAGCTGATAAATGGACTTTAACGAACAATACTGACGCATCGACAATCAAGGTTTATACAATGCCTTCTGCGCCGACAGTAAGTGAACCTGTACTTGCAAATGTAAAGAGTGGTTCTGTAGCAGAATTAACCTATGATTATACAGATGGAAGCGTAGATACTGAAGATGCAGATGATTCTGACATTACATGGACAGTTGACGGTGAAGAAGTTGATCCGTTAGTTGACGATGAAAAGAAAATCACTATTGATGATGAATGGGTAGGTAAAAAACTTAAGGCAACAGTTGTCGCAAAAGCTAGCAGACCTGTTGTTGCAGACGGTAACACAGTTGAAGTTGAAGCACTGGTTATGCCTGCTGATGATTATATGCCCGTTATCAATACGGTAACTCTTCCTGCAGAAAGCACCGCAACAAAGGAAATCGTTCCTGTGGTGACTTATACCGAAACCTACGAAGGTTTTGAAGCTGACACATACAAGTGGTACATTGTATCCAAGGAAGAAGTTGACACTGCACTGGGTGCTGAAGCTGAAACTGCAACAGAAGAGGCAAGAATTGCCGCTGCTATTGCACATGCAGAAACTGAAGTTGGCGTTCAAACTACTGCGACGGCAACATACGGCGCAGAATATCTTGATGACTATGCAGTTGTTGTTGTAACACCTGCTGTTAAGGTTGGCACAGAAACCTATCCGAAGACCGGCACACCTGTCTCCGTAAAGGCTGCTACCAAGGTATTCGGTCAGCCCGCTGACTGGACTGTAAATGCAAAG
The DNA here is from genome assembly GCA_045592485.1 of Clostridia bacterium. Lineage (GTDB taxonomy): Bacteria > Bacillota > Clostridia > UMGS1810 > UMGS1810 > RGIG1828. The sequence continues at coordinate 3,371 of JAZNUS010000137.1, forward strand.
CTTGCTGACAAGAAGCTTTATTTGAACAATAAAGTTACTATTAATTCTTCTGACATGAGCGCAAAGAGCAACAACGTAACGAATGCATCTGTTATTACTTACACCTATGAATGGGCAATTGTAGCCAACAAGTATGCTGATGTAGCTGCACTTGAGGCTGCAATTGAAGCAAAAGAAGTTGTTTTGGTAAAATCTGAAAGCAACTCCTTTAAGATTGAAAAGGAAAATGCAGAAAAAGTTTCCAATGAAGGCAAGTATCTTGTTTTGAGGGCTACGGCATTTGATTATGACAATATTCCTGCTGTAACATATGTAATCTTTAACAATGCTATTACAAAGGCTCCGGCAAGCGGTTCCGTACAGACAGGTGCTTCCCTTGTAACAGGCGGCAACACTGTTGTAACACCAGAAAAGCCCGGCACAGAAGATCCTGAAAAGCCCGGCACGGAAGATCCCGGCACGGATGAACCCGGAACAGAAGAACCTGCAGGTTCTGAAGATCCGGCAGGCACAGCTAACGAAGCTGGCGTAGCAGCATTTACAGACGTTGACAAGGAAGCATATGCATGGGCATACGATTCCATCGACGTTCTGGCAAAAGCAGGCGTTATCAAGGGTATGACAGAGACCTCCTTCGGTCCTGAGCTCACCACCACAAACGCACAGGTTATTGCTCTTGCAGTTCGTATCGCAGGTCTTACCGCTGAAGAAGGCGCAACAACCGATAAGGTTGACGCTGAACACTGGGTAGCAGGCGAAATGGCTATCGCAGAAGCAAACGAAATCCTCGGCGTATACGGCGACAAGCTTGACGTTGAAGGCGAAACCACTCGTGAAGTTGCATTCACACTTCTCTACAATGCTCTGAAGGCTGCAGGCGTTGAACTTGCAGAATCCGCTGAAGCTATCGAATTTACCGATGCTGCAAGCATTTCCGAAGGCTGCGTAGAAGCAATCAACGCTCTCGTTAAGGCTGACATCGTACACGGCATGGGCGACGGCACACTTGCTCCTAAGGCAACCATCACTCGTGCACAGCTTGCTAAGATCCTTGGTCTTGCAAACGCACTCATTAAATAATTAAAGCGAAAGCTTTTAGAAAAAGGCTCCGAATTTTCGGAGCCTTTTTTGAAAGTGAATAATGAAAAGTGAATGGTGAATAATAAATAATGAAGGAAGGTTTGCAAAAGCAAACCCAAAAAATAATAAATTGTAAAAATAGAGTAATGAATAATGCGTAAGGTGAATTAGAAATAAATTTATAAAGTAAAAATTGTATATCAGGAAAATAAATGATATTCAGATTAAAAAAATTAAAAGTTTTGCGAAAGCAAAACCACCGCAACTCTTCACGATTCATTTAATAGAAAAAAGGAAAAAATGTTTTGGCAGAGAGTATACTAACAGAAAAAACAATTGATTTTGCAGCTAAAATTCTACATCTGCAAAGATATCTTGGAAAAGAGAAAAAAGAATATATAATTTCCAAGCAAATTGTAAGAAGTGCAACAAGTATCGGAGCGAATGTTAATGAAGCAAATTATGGACAAAGCAGGGCAGACTTTATTTCAAAATTACATATTGCATTAAAAGAAACTGCTGAGACAGAATACTGGTTAAAACTTCTTGTAAAAGCTGATTTTTTAAAAGAGGAAAAAGGGAGAGAGTTGCTCGCAGATTGCGTAGAAATTAAAAGAGTATTGATTTCCTCGATAAATACGGCAAAGAAGAATAATAAATAAGTAAATAATGAATAATGATTGAAGGTTTGCGTGGGCAAACCAAACGAATCAAAAGTTTATGGGTAATGAATCGTGAAAAATGTGCGCGGCTTTCATAAAATGCGTTAGGACATTATAGGCCATGAATTACATTCTTCTATGAATAAATAATGGTTTGCTCTGCAAACCCACCATAACTATTCACTCTTCATTATTCACCATTCACTATTCACTATTCACTTAATAGCGCCGGCTCTCTTTCAGATAAAGGGAGCTTTTTTCGTGGAAAAATTTTAAAAATATTTTTAAATAGTATATGCAATTCGATTTTTATGTGATATAATATAAAATATGTATAACTATGGTGGGAAAATATACCCTATTGCGGATTTCTCGCCGATGCAAGAATAATAAATGATAAAAACGAAGGAGAATGAAAATGCTTTCGGATATTGAAATCGCCTTGCAGGCAAAGATGGAGCCTATACGTAAAATTGCAGAGAAAATCGGAATTACGGAAGAGGAAATTGAACCGTACGGTCACTATAAGGCAAAGCTTTCCCCCGCGCTTTGGGATCGCATTCAAGAGAGACCCGACGGAAAGCTGGTGCTTGTGACGGCCATTAATCCCACGCCTGCCGGCGAAGGAAAGACGACGATTTCCGTCGGTCTCGCACAAGCCCTTTGCAAAAAAGGAAAGAACGCCATTGCGGCACTCCGTGAGCCCTCGTTAGGCCCCGTTATGGGCATCAAGGGCGGTGCGGCAGGCGGTGGCTATGCGCAGGTTGTGCCGATGGAGGATATTAATCTCCATTTTACAGGGGATATGCACGCAATCACCGCTGCAAACAATCTCCTTTGTGCGATGCTGGATAATCATATGCAGCAAGGGAATGCGCTCGGCGTAGATCCCAGAAGAATTGTATTCAAGCGCGTACTTGACATGAACGACAGAGCACTCCGTAACGTCGTTGTCGGGCTTGGCGGTGCCATGAACGGTGTGCCGCGTGAGGACGGATTCATGATTACGGTGGCTTCCGAGGTTATGGCGATTCTTTGCCTTTCCAAGGATTTTTCCGACATGAAAGCGCGTCTTGGGCGGATTATTGTGGCGTATACATATGATAAAAAGCCCGTAACGGCGAAGGAGCTCGGTGCAGAAGGTGCAATGGCTGTACTTCTGAAGGATGCCATTAAGCCGAATCTTGTGCAGACACTCGAGAACACACCGTGTATTTTACACGGCGGCCCGTTTGCAAACATTGCGCATGGCTGTAACAGCATTATTGCAACGCGTTACGCCTTGAAGCTTGGTGATATCTGCGTGACGGAGGCAGGGTTCGGCGCGGATCTCGGTGCGGAGAAGTTTTTGGATATCAAGTGCCGCATGGCAGGGCTTCGTCCCGATGCGGTGGTGCTTGTTGCAACGCTTCGTGCGCTTCGTTACCATGCAAGAGAGGATAAATTTGAAAATTTAGGCAAGCACATTGAAAATCTTCGTGGCTATGGTGTGCCGGTTGTTGTGGCCGTGAACCGTTTCCTTGACGATACGGACGAGGAAATCCGTGAGCTTTGCGCCTATTGTGAAAAACTTGGCGCGGCATGTGTACCGGCAGAGGTCTTTGCAAAAGG
>JAZNUS010000138.1:0-26689 GCA_045592485.1 Clostridia bacterium
AACTAAATGCCCGTATTTTCCAATTCCCTACATCCGCAATTAAACTGAATGACAAAAAAATCAACTACTATGATTTCATTTCTTCAATGGGAAACGAGGATTGCAACAAAGCAATTTTAAGAATTGTGCCCAATATTGATATTGACCTCATAAATGTATTTATTGATAACATTATTTATATATCCGATTTGCAAAAGGAATTTTATAAGACATACATTTCGGCTAGATATGAGAAAATTTTGATGACCACTTACAAGAATTTGATATGACAATTATATGTTTACTGAAAAAGAAAAATTGAATGAATATATAGTAATTATTAGGAGGTATACAAATGAAAAAAAGAATAGCATACATCGGATTATCATACCCGCTCTTATATGATTATCATAATTGTGCAACAAAATGCAAAAATGATATGAGTAGCTCCCCCAATCCAATCATTGACAGTCCTTTAGGATTGATGATTCTTTATGATGAGTTGTGGTTTTTGTGTAAGAGCTTATGCCCTAATAACATGCGAAGTTTGCCCTATGTAAAATTTGTTGACGAAATATTCCCTGATATATCTTTTAATAATTTTGATGATTTTAAAAATACTGTGACACTTGATAATAAGTATAGTACTATATCAGGCTATTCAGATATGTGTCATAAAATGAATATTGATTATAGAGGTGTTGATGGACATACACATGGGCTGAAAATATGTGATATTACTACTTCTGCAAATGGTGGATTTGATAATTATATATTTGATCTTTATGTGTTAACAATACTGCAAAATATTGCAGAAAACGAAGTTGAGATGATTTCAAACTCTAAGTATAAGATTAAAAGCAATGAAATGGATAATACACAATCGGAATTAACTGAAACAATTATAATAAAAAATATTCCAAACTATTTATCAGTACATGGTCCATATCATGAATGCATTGAGGAGTTACGTGAAAATAAATATCTTCAAGACTTTAGAAAATGGATCATTACCAATCATAGCAATATACAAAAGAACGAAATTAAAGATGTCTGTTGTTATGTAGAACATAACATACAAGAAACTAAAAATAGTGTTTTTAAGAAGTATTTAGAAAGTAATGATAATTTTTCTTGCTTTATCTCTACAGGTAAAACGTTGATCAGTACAATCGGTGGACTCTTTATACCAGCCATATCATTTGGTGATGCATTTTATGGAATAAAAACGAATGTGAAAAAGTCATTAGAAGTTAATGCCAAGAGATGGCAAGGATTTGTTATTAATGCTCAGGAAATTGTTAATTCAAATAATTTAGGGAAATAATGCAACTGTCTGTACACTGGTGAAGAAATTTAGAATAGGTAAATAAACTGTATCATACAGTGAGAACTACATAGAAACTTTTTATATCGAAGTGGCTTGAGACTAGTACCTTTCAATAAAATTTTACCAAACGCCTGTAAGAATTGATTCTTATGGGTGTTTTTGTTTAAGGTGAAAAGTGTAATGTGACAACAAATATTCCGTGTAAAAAATGTGATAAATTTTATAATATTCGTTGCATTTTATGAAAATGTGTGGTATACTAATATCAGAATAAGAAATTGGAGGATGCTCTATGTATCGTTATGCAATAGAAAATCTTGATAAATGGAAAAATAGTAAAAATCGAAAGCCTCTTATTATCGAAGGTGCAAGACAGGTAGGTAAAACCTGGATAATGAAGGAATTCGGTAAAAAGTCATATAACAAGACTGTATATATAAATTTTGATTCCAATGTGCAAATGGCAGAATTGTTCTCCATAGACTTAAATGTGGAACGCATCATTATGGGACTTGAACTATATGCGGGACATAAAATAAACCCAGTTGATACGCTCATTATATTCGATGAGGTTCAGGAAGTACCAAAAGCATTATCTTCGCTCAAGTATTTTTATGAAAATGCTCCGGAGTATCATATTGTATGTGCCGGTTCACTTCTTGGAATTGCGTTGCACGAAGGAACATCATTCCCCGTCGGCAAGGTAGACTTCCTTAAATTGTATCCTCTGTCATTCAAAGAATTTCTTATGGCAATCGGTCTGGAACGATTTGCAGAGTTGTTAGATAAAAAAGACTATGATATGATAAAAAGCTTTAAGCAGACATATATTGACGCCTTAAAGCAGTATTACTATGTTGGCGGTATGCCTGAGGTTGTGGCATCCTTTGCTGATGAAAAAGACTTTAATGAAGCAAGGAAAATCCAAAAGAGAATACTTACTGCTTATGAACAGGACTTTTCAAAACATGCACCAAAGGAAATTGTACCGAAAATAAGAATGTTATGGAATAGCATACCATCACAGCTTGCAAAAGAAAATAAAAAGTTTATATATGGACTCATTCGCGAAGGTGCAAGAGCAAAAGAATACGAAACTGCGATTATGTGGCTTTCTGATTGCGGACTTGTGCATAAGGTCAGCAGAATTAATGCACCCAATATACCCCTTAAGGCATACGAGGACTTGAAAGCCTTTAAATTATTCATCGTCGATGTAGGCTTGCTTGGTGCAATGGTAGGATTAAACCAACGCACACTCTTAAATGGAAATGAATTATTCACGGAATTTAAGGGAGCATTGACAGAGCAATATGTTATGCAGCAACTTGCAGTAAATCAGGACTTGGGAATTTATTATTATACCAATGACCGGAATACTTGTGAAGTCGATTTTATAGTGGATAACGGTTATAATATTATCCCACTTGAAGTTAAAGCGGAAATCAATCTCAAAGCAAAGAGCCTTAAAACTTACAGAGAAAAATTTACGCCCGAAATATCTATACGCTCCTCTATGGCAGATTACAGTGAAGAAATCGGCCTTATTAACCTTCCGCTATATGCGATAGATGGGATTGAATAAAAAAATTAAACTAACAGGGCATAACACGCATATTCTTTTATTGCGGTCACTGATTATTTTTCATGCCGTGGCATTTTAGCAAATTTCGTCTCATATACTTTTACCAGTAATGTTATGAGGTGAATATGTGTGAAAGATTATATTGCTGACAGAGTTTGCGACATAGCAGACCAGATGCTTGAAAGCAAGTGTACGGTGAGAAGTGCCGCAACAAGATTTGGTGTGTCGAAGTCAACGGTACACAAAGATATCAGCGAAAGATTAAAGCTTATAAACCACACAAAATATGAAGAAATAAAAGAACTTCTTGAAACAAACAAGGCACAGCGTCACATACGGGGAGGAAATGCAACAAGAAACAAATATCTTAATTCTAAAAAAATCTAAATTAAATTATTTAAAAAACATTGGGATATATTGCTTTTTGTAAAATTTGTTGATATAATCAATACATACAAAACTAAAGGTTGTTTGGTTTTAAAGCCTAAACTATTTATGGAGGTTTATTAACGATGAAAGCAATAATTCTTGCAGCCGGATATGCAACAAGGCTATATCCCCTGACACTCAATCAGCCAAAGGCACTTTTGCCTATTGCAGGGAAACCCATCATAGATTATATCGTAGATGAAATTGAAACAATATCGGTTATTGACGAGCTTATCGTCATCAGCAACGAAAAATTTTTCCCTCACTTTACCGACTGGAAAAACACCAGACAAACAAGACTTACCATCACTGTTTTAAATGACAGAACAACAGACGATTCCAACAAGCTCGGTGCAGTGGGTGATATTCAGTTTGCAATTGACGAGCTTTCAATTGATGATGAAATTCTGGTTATGGCAGGTGACAACATTTTCACCTTCGCTCTCAGAGATTTCTATGACGAATACAAATCAAAAGACTGTGATATGATTCTTGTTAAGGAAATAAACGAAGTCGAAGAGCTTCGCAGAATGGCAAATGTTACTCTCGACAGCTGCGGCAAGGTTACTGATATGGAAGAAAAACCGCAAAATCCCAAATCGAACATTGCGGCTTTTGCATCGTACATATACAAAAAAGACACTGTTAAAATGATTAAACAGTATCTTGATGAAGGAAACAATCCTGATGCACCGGGATTTTTCCCGAGCTGGCTTTACAAGCAAAAGGATGTTTACGCATATAAATTTGAGGGTGAATGCTACGACATAGGAACCCCGAAATCATACAAAGAGGTTGACGAAATTTTCAGCCGTAACTAAATCATTAAGCGGATTTATTTTAAAGAACACTTTAAAGTAAATCCGCTTTTCTTGTGGTCTCTCAGAACACCTACGAAAGAAGCATCGCTATGAGAAATTCCATTGTTTTTGAGCCTAATTCTTTTCGTCTTCTTATAAGTCTTTCTGCTTCCCCCACAGAAACATAGTCGCTTCCTGTTATTCTGCCAAAGCTGAAAAGTCCGTAGCCGTAACGGTCATCTCTGCCAAGACCGCTCAGGTCCTCGGTATAGATGTTTAAAAGAAGTCTGATTTCATCGGGAGTCAGCCTGCGTCTGTAGCGAAGCTTTCCCTTGGCCTGAAGTATGGCTACTGCTCCGGTTATTATCGGCGTTGCCATTGATGTTCCGCTCAGGGTTGCATAGCCATTGTCAAGATAGGTGGAATAGATATTTATGCCTGCGGCAGAAATCTCTGCGGCGCTCCCCTGAGAGCTGAACTCGGCAATGTTTTTGTTTATATCTACTGCCGAAACGGCTATTGTCTCGGAGAAATTGGCAGGATAGCCAATGGTGTTGTTACCGTGAATGCCTTCATTACCTGCGGCACATATCATGGTAATTCCCGAGTTGTGAACATGCTCAATGAGCTTTTGATAACGAATTGATGTTTCAGGGGATGAAAAGGACATATTTATTACATCAACATTTTTTTCAATCATCCACAAAAGACTTTTTTCGATTGCTTGATAATTGGTTTTGCCGTCTTTTCCAAAAGCTTTGGCAACATACACCTCAGCCTTTGGCGCAACACCCACCACCCCGCTGCCTGTTCTGTCGGCAGCAACAATGCCTGTAACATGGGTTCCGTGACCATTGGCATCTTCAATATCTAAGCGGGAGCCTCCGCTGAAATTTATACCATCGGCAATGCGGCTTTTAAGATCGGGATGGCTGCAACAAACGCCGGTATCGACAATACCAACCTTTATGCCCTCCCCCATGGTTTCCGACCATTCAAGGGGTGCTCCTACCATACGCACACCATAGTCTATTATTTCTTTATCCTGAGTTGAATTTATGTTAATAAGCTTATAGTCGCTGATTCTGAAATATTTCATAAAAAAACCACTCCGCAATTTTCATTACTTTATCAGTATATGAAATGTGCAAAGTGGTGGTGAATTTTAATGTTAATTATAATCGCTTCATTAAAAGAATATGTTTATTATTTACCGGAATCCTTCAGTTCAACAAGAGCATCCTTAATCTGTTCGAGAAGAACAATATCTTCAGGCTTCGGAGCAGGCTCTTCTTTTTTGGGTTCCTCTTCCTTTCTGCGTTTCATAGAATTTATCGCCTTGATAACAACAAAAATTGAAAATGCGGTTATGAGGAAATTAACAATATTCTGAACAAGATTTCCGTAGTTAATTGACGCATCACCTATTTTGAGTGAAAGCTTTGCAAAATCGTAACCGCCCATAAGAACTCCGACCAACGGCATAATCACATCGTCAACAAGGGATTTTACGATTGTATTGAAGGCACCGCCCACAACAACGCCGACAGCCAGGTCAACAACATTGCCTTTTACGGCAAACTCTTTGAATTCTTTTAAAAATTTTTTCATTTGTTTCCTCCCAATTTGTATTTGATATTCCAATTTTACGGTTTGATTATATTACAAACAGGTTCCTTTGTCAATAGAACGGAATTTATTTGTTACAAAACAAATGGGGGTGGCAGGGTGATAAAAAATGAGGCTCTCGCTCCGGTGCAAAATTCATCTTCAAACACCTCGCCAAATCTCAATCTGAAAAATTACACTACCTGTTATTTTCATCGATGAACTTTCGCATATCTTTTTCACTGTTCTTTATTTCTTCAATAAATTCCGATGCTGAAACTCTCACCGCATTATTTCCGAAAACTATCATCTGAACCTGTCCGTCAGAGGTGGCAACACGAACCTTATAGTTACGGCTAAGCTCCCGTGATGTTTTTTCAATATATGTGTCTGCGGTTTCAGCTTCTTTTGTGTAAACTACACTTACATTCCCGTATTTTTCAATCTCACGCTGATTACCCTTTACCTTGTAGGCATCAAAAACAATTATTACATTATTCTGCTTCATTGCCTGATAATTGCACAATTTACCAATCAGAATTGCTCTTGCGGCATCAGGACTTTCAGCGGAAATTTCCTTAAGTTCATCCCAGGCAAAAATGATATTATAGCCATCAACGAGCATATACTCAGGTCCAAGCTTTGCCATAGGTGATTTATACTGTTTTACTGTTCTTTCGGCAACAAATCTTTTTGGATCCGGTTCTTTAACCTTGCCATAAACCTGTTCAAAAATACGAAGAAGCTCATTGTCATCGGCAACTATTCCGGAATATTTTGGTGCCACCTGCGGAATTTCGGTTGCTTCTTTGCTTTCCCTGAGACTCGGAATATGCATATAATCAAAAACCTCATTCCATTTAACCACAAAACCGCTGCCATGAGCGCAAAATACCGAATCAGCCGTATTATCCACATCTGCCTCGGGATCATAGCCCGTCTTTGCAACAACTTCCTCCTGATTTTTACAGGGAGCATAGCCCCAGTAGGACAGGTTGAGTCTGCCCATGCCGTGAGTGTAGGACACAACCTCCTTGTGATAATCTCTTATGGAAGAAACCGATGCTTTTCCTTCAATGCGGCTTATTTCACCCAATGTTTCGGGGGCTTCAAATTCGGCACCCATATACTGAAAATCATTAAGTGCCCTGCCAATCTGAGCTGTAGGAACCTCAAGCACAAAGCTGTAATACGGCTCAAGGAGCACAGAGTTTGCCTGCATAAGTCCCTGACGGACTGCTCTGTAGGTTGATTGTCTGAAATCTCCGCCTTCGGTGTGCTTCTGATGGGCTCTGCCGTTTACAAGTGTTATTTTCATATCGGTTATGGGAGAGCCTGTAAGAACTCCCAGATGATCTTTTTCTTCAAGATGAGTCATAATAAGCCGCTGCCAGTTTCTTGCAAGAACATCTTCACTGCATTTTGAGCGAAAAACAAGACCGCTTCCCTGCTCCCCCGGCTCCATAAGCAAATGAACCTCAGAATAATGCCTGAGTGGTTCATAGTGTCCGACCCCTTCCACCGTGTCGGTTATTGTTTCCTTGTAGAGTATTGTACCCTGTTCAAAACCTACATCCAACGAAAAACGGTCGTGAAGAACTCTTTTTAAAACCTCAAGTTGAATTTCACCCATTATCCGGACATTAATTCTCTTTGGAAATCCGCTCAAAGTAATTCTCATCTGGCTGTCTTCCTGCTCCAATTTTCTGAAAACAGGCAGTGCTTCTGCCACATCCATACCTTCCGGCAAAACAACTGAATAGACAAACACAGGTTCCGAAAAAAATCTTTCTTCACCTCTGTCACATCCAAGACCTTCGCCCGAGGTTACAGATGAAAGACCGGTAACTGCACACACATCCCCGGAAAAAGCTTTTTGAACCGATGTGTATTTTTCCCCCGAATACATTCGGATTTCATTTACCTTGTCGCTCCAGCCCTCTTTGGAAAGCATTGTTTTTACATTCAGAGAGCCTCCTGTGATTTTAAGATGAGCAAGCCTTACACCCTTTTCATCTTCGGATATTTTAAATACCCTTGCGCCAAAATCTTCGGAATACAGAGGCTCTGCGGTGTAACGGTCAATTACATCGAGAAGTGACGATACATTCTCATTTTTTAATGCACAACCAAAGACACAAGGGAAAATTTTTCGTGAATTAATTGCTTTGCCAATGGTTTCATCGGATAATGACGAATTGTCAAGAAATTCGTCCATAAGCTCATTATCGCAAAGAGCCGCAGATTCAAAAAAATTGTCATCCTTTTTGTCAAAATTTATGCACCCTTCGGAAAGATTTGTTTTAAGGTCATCCATTAGAAAATCAACGCCCCTTGTGGGCAGATCCATTTTATTGATAAAAATAAAGGTGGGTACATTATAGTGAGACAAAAGGTTCCAGAGTGTTTTTGTGTGGCTCTGGACCCCGTCGGTACCGCTTATTACAAGTATTGCATAGTCCAGAATACAAAGACTTCGTTCTGCTTCTGCCGAAAAATCAACATGTCCCGGTGTATCTACAAGCGTAATCTGAGTATCGTTAAAATTCAGTATTGCCTGCTTGGAAAAAATGGTGATTCCTCTGTCTCGCTCAATTGTGTCAGTGTCGAGAAAGGCATCCTTGTGGTCTACTCTTCCCTGCTTAGATATTTGCCCGGTAGTGTAGAGTATGCTTTCGGACAAGGTTGTTTTTCCCGAGTCCACATGAGCAAGCACTCCGATTACTATTCTTTTCAAGGTATCACCTTCCTTTCAAAATAAATACGATTAGCCAAAGCATATGTATGCCCTGGCTAATCAAGTAAATATAACTAAACCGACAAAAGCTTTTCATCATCAGACTGCTTTGCAGGCAGCTGCACAAGAATTACAGCACAGAAAATTATAAGGCACCCGATAAGCTGCTTTGGTGCAAGGAGATGGCCCTGCAAAATCCACTCAAAAAACACTGAGAAAACTGATTCGAGGCTCATAAGAAGCGCTCCCAGTGTGGCGGAAATATATTTTTGACCGACAATCTGACAAGTATAGGCTATCGAACAGGATACAAATCCTGCATAGGCAATGTTTGGCCAGAAGCATTCAACAACCTCTGCCATTGTGGGAACATCAATGAAAAGCATCATTATGCAATCAAGAGTTCCGGCAACAAAAAACTGAATACACGAAAGCTTTACTCCGTCTGTCTTTGGTGCAAAATGGTCAACCACAAGAATGTGGACAGCAAAGAAAAATGCACAAAGCAAAAGATATATCTGATTTACATTGAGTGCAAAGCTTCCGCACAAAAGATACAGTCCCGCTGCACTCATCATTACAGCAAACCACACTCTGCGCGGGATTCGCTGTCTCAGGAAAACTCCGAGAATCGGAACAAAAACAATGTAAATTGTTGTGATGAATCCCGCTTCTCCTGCTCCCTGTTCAATGCCGATTGTCTGAAGAGTTGCGGCTATACACACTGCAAGACCGCAGAAAAATCCGCCAAGCCACAAATCTGTGCGTTCTTTTTTGGTGGGTTTTTTCCATGTTTTGTTTTTCTTTGACACAAGATGCAACACAAATATAACAGGAAGCAAGGCAAAGGAGCCCACAAGACTTCTGATTCCGTTGAATGCAATTGGATGAATAATGTCAACACCCTCGTTCTGAAAAACAAAAGATGCACCCCAAAGGATTGCGGCGGTCAGAAGAAAAAGCGTTCCTATAAGTTGTCTTTTCTTTTGCATGTCACACCTCAGATTTGGTCAAGAGACTGCTGAATATCGGCAATAATGTCATCAACATTTTCAATACCAACAGAAAATCTGATAAGGTCAGGTGTTACGCCTGCCGCTTCAAGCTCGGCATCATTTAGCTGACGGTGAGTGTGGCTTGCAGGATGAAGAACTGAGGTTCTTGCATCGGCAACATGAGTAACGATGGCAGCAAGTCTGAGACCATCCATAAATTTAACTGCAGCCTCTCTTCCGCCCTTAACACCGAAGGATATAACGCCGCAGGAGCCATTGGGCAGATATTTCTGAGCAAGGTCATAGTATTTGTCGCCTTTAAGACCGCAATATTTAACCCATGAGATTTTATCATTTGCAGAAAGGTATTCGGCAATTGCCTGTGCATTTGAGCAATGGCGTTCCATTCTGAGGAAAAGTGTTTCAAGACCAAGATTCAGAAGGAATGCATTGTGAGGAGAAGGAATTGAACCCAAATCTCTCATAACCTGTGCAGTAAGCTTTGTGATGTAAGCTGCTTTGCCGAATTTTTCGGTGTATGTAATGCCGTGGTAGGATTCATCGGGGGTTGTGAGTCCGGGGAATTTGCCGCTCTTTTCCCAGTCAAAATTGCCTGAATCTACAACACATCCGCCAACGGAGGTTGCATGTCCGTCCATATATTTTGTGGTGGAATGGACAACAATGTCTGCGCCCCATTCAAATGGACGGCAGTTGATGGGAGTTGCAAAGGTGTTGTCAATGATTAAGGGAACATTGTGGCTGTGTGCAATGTTTGCCCATTTTTCAATGTCGAGAACAACGAGGGCAGGGTTTGCAATAGTCTCCCCAAACATAGCCTTTGTATTTTCGCGGAATGCTGCGTTAAGTGTTTCTTCATCGCTGTCGGGGTCAACAAAGGTCACATCAATTCCGAGTTTTTTCATTGTTGTGCCGAAAAGGTTGAATGTGCCGCCGTAAACGCTTGAAGAGCATACAAAATGATCTCCTGCCTGGCAGATGTTAAAGATTGCATAAAAACAAGCTGCCTGACCTGACGAGGTGAGCATTGCACCCACACCGCCTTCAAGGTCTGCAATTTTTGCCGCAACTGCATCATTGGTTGGATTTGCAAGACGGGTATAGAAATAGCCCGATTCTTCAAGATCAAAAAGCTTACCCATCTGTTCGGTTGTGCCATATTTCCAGGTTGTGCTCTGATAAATGGGTAAAACTCTGGCTTCACCGTTTTCGGGAGTGTAACCCGACTGTATGCATTTGGTTTCGATTTTCATATTTGTAGCTCCTTTCAGCTATTATTATCAATTTTTACTCTTAATAAATTTGTTTTCTGTTCCTTTTATGAGCCGTGAAATATTTGTGTGATGCTTTGCTATGGCAATGACCGAAGCAATTATCGAAGAAACAAGAAACGCCTTGTTGCCGTAGCACAAAAACCACACAAAAAACGGATAACAAAGGGCACTTACCACAGATGCCAGCGAAATGTAGTTAAAACAAATCACCAGAACAACAAACACTGTTACGAGAATTGTGCCTATGGCAGGACTGAGAGTAAAAACAACTGCAATTGATGTCATTATGCCCTTTCCGCCTCTGAATCCGAAATATACCGGGAAAACATGACCAAGAACCACAAAAACTCCTGCGACATATTCGGCAATTCCTGATTCTACACCAAGAAGCTTGTCTAAAAGTCTTGCCGCCAGAACTGCAGCAACACCCTTTAATCCGTCACCCAGAACAACCAAAATTGCCGCTTTTTTACCAAGAACCCGCAAGGTGTTGGTAGCACCGGCATTCCCGCTGCCGTGGTTTCTTATGTCTGTTCCTCCCATGATTTTTGAAACAAGGATAGATGTGCTGATACTGCCAAGAAGATATGCAATTATTGCAGATATAATACTTGATAACACCATAGCTTTATTCCTTTCCTCTTTCACGGATTATAAACTTAATTGGAGTACCCTCAAGTCCGAAGGTTTCACGAATCTGATTTTCGATATATCTGATATATGAGAAATGTGCAAGCTCTTTATCGTTAACAAAAAGTATAAATGTGGGTGGCTTTGTGGAAGCCTGGGTAATGTACATGATTTTAAGTCTTTTACCCTTGTCCGAAGGCGGTTGTACCTTAGTTACCGCCTCATTGAGAATATCATTGAGAACGCCTGTTGAAATGCGCATGGCATGCTGTTGATTTACATATTTTATAAGCTCAAAAATCTTGGGGAGCCGGCTTCCGGTAAGGGCTGAAACAAAAGCAACGGGAGCATACATCATATATGCAAGACCGTTATGAACTTCCTTACGATAGTTTTCCATTGTGTTTGTTTCTTTTTCAACAAGATCCCATTTGTTTACGACAACAATGCTCGCTTTACCCTGATTGTGAGCATAGCCGGCTATTTTGGTGTCTTGTTCGGTTACACCCTCTTCGGCATCTATGAGAATGAGAACAACATCGCATCTGTCAATTGCCGCAAGAGAGCGAACAACACTGTAGCGTTCAATTGCTTCGTCAATTTTGCCTTTTTTTCTCATACCGGCTGTATCTATGAAAATATATTTCTGACCGTCTTTTTCGTAGGGAGTGTCTATTGCATCACGGGTTGTACCTGCAATATCACTTACAATAACACGGTTTTCACCAAGAATACGGTTAATAAGAGAAGATTTTCCTACATTTGGTTTACCAATAACGGCAACCTTTATTGCATCATCGTCTTCATAATCCCCTTCTTCAAAATCCACATAGCTGAATAGCTTATCAAGAAGGTCGCCTGTTCCGAGACCGTGGGTGGAGGAAATGGCAATGGGATCGTCGAGACCGAGATTATAGAATTCGTAAAATTCCATAGGAACATCACCGATATTGTCCACCTTATTACAAACGAGCACAACAGGCTTTCCGCATTTTGTAAGCATTGCAGCAATGTCCTTGTCGGCAGATGTCATACCCGATTTCACATCAACCATAAATACTATGACATCGGACATATCCACGGCAATCTGAGCCTGACGACGCATCTGCTCCAAGATAATGTCATTGTTCTGAGGTTCAATACCTCCGGTATCTATGAGAACAAATTTTTTGTTAAGCCATTCGCCCTCAGCATAAATTCTGTCACGGGTAACACCGGGGGTGTCTTCCACAATGGAAATACGCTCACCGATTATTTTATTGAAAAGAGTGGACTTTCCCACATTAGGTCTGCCAACAATAGCAAAGGTTGGTTTTTTCATAAGCTTCGCTCCCTTCGTTTTTGGAAATTATATTATCTGAGAACTGCCTCTATAAATCCGCAGCCGGTGCACGGAGTTTTGATTATTTTAACCCCCAGAGCATTTTCCACATCTTCAAGGGTGGTATCATCAAGAAAAATGTCGGCATCGGATTTAAACATACTGTCTGACAGCATGAGATATTCTGTTGTTATTTTCCCCTTTAGCTGATTTATTATATCCGAACCGCAAAGAAGTCCGGTTACTGTAATTTTTTCGCCAAAAAAATCATTTCTGACTTTTACCACATTCACCGAAATGTCGGGCCTGTGTTTTTTTATTTTTTCAATACATTCGCAAATAAAATCATAAGCAATGTATGATGTGACCACGGTTTTTGGTGCATATGTGCAATCCTTGTATTCATCGAGAAATTTTAACTCTTCATCAATTTCTTCCCTCATTGCTGCAATAAGCCCCACTCCGTTTTCTATCTGCGGAAATTCTTCGTAATGCTCATAGGGCGGAACCGGCACATTAGCAGATATATAGAACTCATCTGCAAGATACACAAGAGAAGTTCCGAATTCTTTTTTAAACTCCTGCTGATAAGCCGTTACAAGGTCTATAACCTCTTTTGATGAAGCTGCATCAAAGGGCTTCAGCTCAAAAAGGTTTTCACGGTAACGGGAGAGCCCCACCGGAACAATCGACACACTTCTGACGGAAGGATAAAGAGAAGAGAGGTCTTCTATTGTGCGGCGAAGATAGTCTCCGTCGTTAATACCTGGACAGAGAACAATCTGGGCATTCATAATCACAGAATTTTGCGCAAATTTTTTCATTATGTCCATAAGCTTTGATGCATTGGGGTTTTTCAGCATCATCACTCTTCTGTCGGGATCGGTAACATGAACCGAAACATTTATGGGAGAAATTCTGAGCTTGCATATGCGGTCAATGTCGGCATCGGACAAATTTGTCAGAGTTACATAATTGCCCTGAAGAAACGAAAGTCTCACATCATCATCTTTGAAAAGCATTGTGCTTCTGACATTTGGGGGAAGCTGATCCATAAAACAGAATATGCATTTGTTTTTGCAAAGCATCGGCTTATCTATCAGCGGATTTTCAAACTCTACGCCAAAATTTTCAAAGTATTCGTTGAAGATTTCAATTTCCTCACATTCACCGCTCAGTTTGATAACTTCCACAACATAGTATTCATCACTTGTGAGAAATTTAAAATCAAGTATATCCGTGAATTTGTTTCCGCCAACCGACAAAATCACATCGCCGGGTTCAATTCCGGCATCCATAGCAATTGAATCGGGGAAAACGGATTTTACAACTGCTTTATTATTCACTTTGTTTCCTCCCCGACAATATAATTATACAACTCCTCGGTATTTTTTGCAAGAAATACATGAGGTGAATTTTCAAGCTCACCTTCTTCGGCATAACCATAAAGGACTCCAATTGCATCAATCCCGAAGGATTGTGCCCCTAAAAGGTCAAGATTGCGGTCGCCGATCATAACTATCTCGGACATATCGGATATGGAACAGGTTTTTAAAATATGCTCAATAACCTTGACTTTTGAATCCCGCGACTGATCCATTGAGGCTCCGCCGATAAAGTGGAAATACTTTGTCAGACCATAGTGTTCAAGCATTAAATTTGCAAGACTGTCGGGTTTTGAGGTTGCTAAAACAATTTTAAACCCCTTATCATAAAGACGGCTCAAAACATTTTCAATTCCGTCATAAAGCCTGCTTTCCTCGGCACACTTCACAAAATAACGCTCACGGTATCTTTTGACTGCATCAAGCCCCTTTTCATGGGAAAAACCATAGATATTCTCAAAAGAATCTATAAGTGGCGGACCAAGAACCGGCAAAAGCTCTGAAAGGTCTTTGACATATATTCCGTAGCCCTCTAGAGCATAGGCAAAGCTTTTTGCCACTCCCTCAAAGGAATCTATTATTGTACCGTCAAGATCAAAAAACAGATATTTGTATTTACCCATAACATCACCTAAAATAAGAATCCTGCAAAATATGGCTATATCCAAAAATAACCTGCCATTAAAACCAGGCAGGTCATTTGGGATTTAAAATTATTCAGCCTTTAAAACTTCTTTACCATCGTAAGTACCGCAGCTCTTACAAATTCTGTGAGGTAATTTGAATTCACCGCATTTAGGACATTTTACAAAGCCGGGTAAAGAGATTTTCCAATTTGCTCTTCTTTTATCTCTTCTTGCTTTAGAAACTTTTCTCTTGGGTACTGCCATTAGTTCCACCTCCAAATAATTACTTAGTCATCATTTTAAAAAATCTTTGAGTGCAGCAAGTCTGGGATCAATATCGTCAGTCTCGCAGGAGCAAGTCTCGGTGTTGAGATTGCAGCCGCAATCAGGACAAAGACCCTTGCAGTCATCACTGCATAAGCAGGTTATCGGCAGCGAGCAACAAAAAGACTGCTCTGCGATATCCTTTAAATCGATTTCATTGGAGTTCAAAATGATGACATCATCATTTTCGTTTTCCAATTCAGTTTTAGAAAAAACCTCGTTTATAGTGAAATCAAGCTTCTGCCCTACCGGTTCAAGACAACGGGAGCACTGAGAGACATAATCTGCACTGCATTCGAGCTCCATGCGGAGAAGTCCGTCATTGTTTCTGACCGTTCCCTTTACCTTCAGCGGAGCATTGAAGCTGATATCCTGACCGTTAAACGACAAGGTATCAAAAGAAATCTCCGAAGAAACATCCATGGACGAGCCGTCATTACTGATTAATCTGGAAATATCTAAAACCATATTACACCTCGACATAACAAAATTATTATATATACTTATCCTTATTTTGTCAAGTCCTTTTTGAAAATTAATTGAATTTTACTATGCAGACTTCTATAATCAACCTATAATTGTTGAAATAGCCGAATAAAATTCTTCAGAACCCGACCAATTATTTTTTCCCTGCCAGTTCTTTTGAAAGATTGTCTATGCTCACATCCGATTTGTGGGGAATCGGCTTCCATTCAACATGGGAAAACAAGGCAATCAAAACAGCAACCGAACCGATTATATCGAATATGGGCCACATAAATGAGTAAAATGCTTTTTTCCACAAAGGAATGGGAATTATGCGTTTTCTTTCGATGACAAATATGAATATTCCCTGATAAATCTGTTTTAAATATCTTGGACCGAAGGACATGGTGAAATATGCCCAGAAGGGGTCCATAAATGTTTTGAAATACTCTACTCCCACAAAGAACAATGCAACATTTGCAAAAACATTGAGCCAGCGTCTGAAAAGAGACACCACATTATTGGGGAATGTGATAAGGAGCATATCATAGGACATATATCTCATTTTAAGATTGAGAAAAATCCTATTTTTCTTTACGCCACGGATAAATTTTGTGTTTTTCAGCCAGCATATAATTCTGCCGACGGATTCGAGAACCCTGCACACAAAATGCATTATTACCGTAAGCACCGAAACCAGGGCTATTGCGGCAATGCACAGATATTTTAAAAGATTTTTTCCGTTTGCAGAGGCTGTTTGCTTCTTTGAATAAAGATTTTTCACGCATTTCTGCAAATCGTAATAAATATCGGAAATACTGTTGTCTATGTGAGAATAACCTTCTGCTCCTTCACAGAGGGCAGGATATTCTATATTGGTTTTTCCGGGTACAAAAATGTGTGCAAAAAGCTTTGGCCCCGACTCTGCAAAGGCCTGAAGGTGTCCTTTGCCCCAGCGGATACGCTGACGCATTGCTATGCGAAGGGATGTGGGCTGTTCATCGTAAAATTCAGCTTTGTCACAATATGAAATTCTGTATCCGTTTACAACTGCATCGGCAGAAAACGCACGGTCTTCGGTAAAGGAAACATAGTGCCAACCGTCTTTTATGATTTCGGAAGCAAACATAAATCCGGTTCCCTGAATTCGAGTTGCAAGACCGAGAACCGAGCGTGCACGGTGCTCGTTTCTCACAGTACGAAGCCAGTGAATACCGTAGCTTGCGGCAATCCAGTTGTCGTCAAAATTTTTGGTGTTGCGGTAGGAGGTGACAATTTTTTCACCTGAATCAAAAGCTTCGTTCATACGGGTGAGATAGTCTTGTTTAAGAAGATTATCCGCATCAAAAATGAAAAATGCATCAAAGCTCTCAATTCCATAATCCTTTTCTATATTATCCACCAAAAATTCAAGAGCATACCCCTTGGTGCGGTGTTCATTGTCCGAGCGGCTGTAACAAACTGCTCCGTGTTCACGGGCTATTTCGGCAGTCTTATCGGTGCAGTTATCTGCCACAACAAAAACCGTCACAAGGTCTGATGGATAGTCCTGATTATTGATACTGTCGATGAGATTACCGATTACTGTTTCTTCGTTTCTTGCGGCAATCATAATTGCATATTTATGATTATTTTTTGCCGGCGGAAATTTTCTTGTTGCAAAGGTTCCGATTGTCTTGTACCAGTTCCAGATGCGATAAAAAAAGACAAAGCCGATAATGACTCCAAACAGACTGAGGAAATCTTTGAACCCTATCAAAAAATCATATATACTCATAAAACGATTCTCCTTTGTATATAAATCCTATTTCAATTGGTTTATATTAATGTCAACCTTATGAGGAATCGGCTTCCATTCCACTTTCATAAACAAGGCAAATAGCATTGATATTTTCCCTATAATGTCAAACATCGGCCACATCAGGCAGTACAGACACTGTTTTAAAAGAGGGAATTTTCTTATTCTTTTTCTTTCGACAACAAGCACATAGGCTCCCATTAAAACATTGCTCACATATTTTGATGCAAAGGCCGAAACCACAGAAACACAGTCTGAAACTCCCAGGCTCCTTCCTGCAAAAATTGCAAGAAGAATAACACATATCGCCTTTATCAGAGATGACATTATTGAAACAAGGGAGCTCGGGAAGGTGACGGTGAACATGTCATAGGACATAAGTCTCGACATTATTTGCCGGATAAATTTATTGGATTTTGAGGATTCGCCTTCCTGTTTCACTCCGCAAAATACATGAGCCATAAGCTTTGGTCCCAATTGTGCAAAAGCCTGAAGGTGTCCCTTTGCCCAACGGATTCTTTGTCTCATGGCAATGCGGAGAGAGGTTGGCTGTTCGTCAAAAAATTCAGCTTTGTCACAATAGGAAATAGGATATCCGCTTACAACAGCGTCAGCGGCAAATGCCCTGTCTTCGGTGAATGAAACATAGTGCCAGCCGTTTTTAATAATCTCAGAAGCGAACATAAATCCCGTACCCTGAATACGGGTTGCAAGTCTGAGTACAGACCTTGCCCTGTGTTCAAACCTGATTGTCCGCAGCCAATGAATGCCATAGCTTGCAGAAATCCAATTGTCCGAAAAATTTTTTGTGTTACGATAGGAGGTAACAATTTTTTCTCCCGAATCAAAAGCCTCATTCATACGGGATATATAGTCCTTTTTTAAAAGGTTATCTGCATCAAAAATAAAATAGGCCTCAAAGCTCCCGATACCAAAATCTTCGTCTATTCTGTTTACCAGATACTCAAGGGCATATCCTTTTGTACGGTGTTTATCGTCCTTTCGCTCATAGCATATGGCACCGTGACTTTGTGCCACTGCCTTCGTGGCATCGGTACAGTTGTCGGCAACAACGAATACCGTAACAAGCTTTGATGGATAGTCCTGTTCTTTTATGCTGTCAATAAGATTTCCTATTACTGCCTCTTCATTTCGGGCGGCAATCATAATTGCATATTTGTGAAAATTCTCTGTTGCAGGAAATTTTCTGGTAGCAAAAAAACCAAGAACCGAAAAAAACGGTCTGAAAAAATACAGACATAAGCAAACAGCCGCAATGTAACCGCTCATACTGTAAATAAATTCTAAAATGTCGCCGGTGTTCAAAAAAACCACAGCTCCTTTGGCAATTGTTTATTCCACGGGATTGTACGGAAAAGATATGTCAAACATACGGTCGCACATCTCATATGCCGCACCGATCACCATCATGTCTTCGTCCACTTCAGCCATACGAATTTCCGTTCCTTTGAGCAGTGCCGGATATACGCGTTTTTTCATTTCGTCTATCGCTTTTTTAATAACAATGTCGCACCCTTCAAACTGTCCCTTGCTGATTACAAGAGACGACGGATTCAGCATATAAACAAGATTGGCAAGACCTATGCCAAGATAACGGGCACATTCTTCAACTGCACGAACTGCCGAAACATCGCCCATTTCGTAGAGCTTCATAAATTCTTCGACACAACTAACTGTGTTCTCGCCGCTTTCATTGACGGTGCTCAACAGACTGTTCACAGAACACATAGCCTCTAAACATCCTCTGTTACCACAGAAGCACTTTGTACCGTCGGGTGAAACTGTTGTATGACCTATTTCACCAAGAACAGTCTTTACAACAGAGCCTTCGACCATCTGCACCGTTCCGATGCCGTTTTCCGTATCCACAAAAACAATATTTTTATCTGTCCATCTTTTTTCGGAAAACAAATAACCTACAGCCTTTACAATCGAAAGATTTTCAACAAATACCGGCAGACCGAAATTTGCTTCAAAAATCCTTTTTATGTCATGCTCATTCCAATGCATACTCGATGACAAAACGAAGCGGTTTCCGTCAAGAACAAGTCCGGAGAAAGTAAGGCCCACCGCAAGAGTATTTTCTCTGCCGAAGCGGTTAACAAGAAGATTTGTTTTTTCACGCAGAAGATATATTATCTGCTCACTGCTGCAATCTTCAGTTGACACGGTTTCGTTATATTTCTTTTCGCCCTCAAGATTGGTGTAATATATGTCTGCAGTGCTGCCATAAAGTGCCACAATAATGTAGCCGTATCTGTCGGCACAAAACTTAAGAAGGGTGCTTTTTCTACCCACTCTGTCAGCAGATTCCACTCCACATTCGCAAAGCAAGCCCTCATCAAGAAGGTATGCTGTGACATTTGTGAGAGAAGCCAGAGACAATCCTGTCTGCTGTGCTATATAAGGCCGTGAAGTATCGGGATTTCTTCTTATAAAATCCAGAACCTTCAAACGGTTCATTTTTTGCATAAGGCTGACATTTCCAACCTGCTTTGGCACGGTGCACACCTCCAAACAGCAACCCATTTTCATAATCCATTATATTTTATCATTTTATTTGTGCTTTGTCAAACAAATATTCAAAGCAAATGAAAAGCAGGATTTCGTTAAAACTAAATAAAACACAAAAAAATTCAGAGACAACAAAATTAATTGCCATCCCTGATTAGCCGAAAGAGAATAATCTACACTGTTTCTTTCAAAACTTTTACACTGTCTATATGATAATATTTAAAAATCCGAATCATTTCTTCAGTTATAATTTCTCCGCACACAGCTATCGGTACTGCAGGCGGACAGGTAACTGTGGGCATAGCACAAATTCTGCCTAAACTGCATTCAACCCTTATGGTTTCGCTTGGCGAAAACACCGCTTCGCGAAGTGTTATTACACTTTTTGTGCCGGTCAGCGAAAGATTCGGTTTTTCCCTTTTTGCTCCAACAGTCATCTTTGAAAAGGCTTGTTTCACTTTTTCGAAATCTTCCGATGTATTAAAAGGAGTAAGCATAAGCACGAGGAAATCTTCATCGGAAAACTCGCTTTCAATTCCGCTATTGCGCAAAAGCTCTGCCAGATTGTCTCCGCTCAACCCAACAGATGAAGCATCAACAACAATCTTCAGAGGTTCGCTCTCAATAACATCACACCCCAGTGAGGAAATGTATGATTTCAAATCCTCCACACGGCATACACATTCGGAAAGCTTATCCGAAAAACCGTCACAAATATAGCTATTGCACATATCAAGAGACTGAAGCGTCAGATACGAGGGACTTGTTGAAGAAAACAGATTAAGAGCATCTCTTGCTCTGCAGGCAAAATCTTCGGAAGCATTTTTTGAAATGTGAAGATATGCACCGCCTGTGACCGCCGGAAGTGTTTTGTGAGCAGAGTCACAGCACATTGCAGCTCCAAGGTCAAGAGGATGAAGACTTTCGGGCAAAAACCTGAGATAAGCTCCGTGAGCGTTGTCTACAAGAAGAGGAATGTTATGGTTTTTGCACACCCGTGCAATTTCGCTGATGTTTTGAATAAATCCGAGATAATCGGGCGAAGTGAGATACACCCCATCATAGCAGCACACCGAGGTCTTGATTGCCTCTTCAACCTGACCGGGAGTTATCCTGCAGCTGATAACACTGCTTTCCCCGCACGGAAAAATCCAGTCCACATCACAGTCCGAAAGGGCACACCCCTGAACAAAAGCTCTGTGAACATTGCGTGCAGCCAGAATGCGTGGCCTGTGAAATGCATCCTTTTTCAGTAGCGACAACATTGCATATATGGCAGTTGTTGAGCCTTGAGTTGTGTAAAAAGTGTGTGCACTTCCAAAAAGCTGTGATGCATTATCCTCGCTCATTTTTATGATTCCTTCTGCACTGCCCAAAACATCGGCACCGGGAATTTCTGTGATATCATATTTTTCAAAGCCAAGAATATCACTGCCCTTGTGACCGGGCATATGACACCTTGATACATTTTTTTCTGCATAACTGCGTACAAAATCCACTATGGGAGTATTCATATTTCTTCCTCTGCAATCTGCATCATAATTGCACATTCGATTCTCTTTTTGAAAAGTTCACATCCGTATTCGTATATGCCATTTACACTGCCTGTTGCATGGTATGCATTTGCCGCACATCCGCCTGAGCAGTACATTTTTGCCCAGCAATCGTTACATTCGGGGCGTGCATAGGCATTGCAGGAGCGAAACTCATCCTGAACAGCTTTATTTTTAACTCCGTCCCAGATGTTACCAAGACTGTATTTTTCATCCCCTACAAACTGATGGCAGGGGAACAGCTCGCCCCATGGAGTTACTGCCATATATTCAGTTCCGGAGCCACAGCCTGTTATTCGTTTGTAGATGCACGGACCGTTTTTGAGATCAAGCATATAGTGATAGAATGTGAAAGGTCTGCCCTCTTTTTTTCTTTTTATCATTTCAAGTGCAAGCTTTTCGTACTGTTCAAAAAGCACAGGCATATCATCATTTGTGAGAGCATAGGGATCATCGGGAGGACACACAACAGGTTCCATACTAAGCTCTGTAAATCCGAGGTCTGCCATATGTATTATGTCATTTGTAAAATCGGTGTTATTATGAGTGAATGTTCCTCTCATATAATAATCCTTGCCGCCGCGGCTTTCAACAAATTTTTTAAACTTAGGCAAAATCAGGTCATAGCTTCCGTTTCCGTTGTAGTCTTTGCGGAAATGATCATGTACCTCGCGTCTGCCATCGAGACTTAAAACCACATTGGTCATTTCACGGTTAAGAAAATCGATTTTGTCATCATCTAAAAGCACACCGTTGGTGGTAAGTGTAAATCTAAAATTTTTGTTGTGCTGTTTTTCAATGCTTCTTGCGTATTCAACAAGCTTTACAACAACATCCCAGTTCATAAGGGGCTCTCCGCCGAAGAAATCCACTTCAAGATTTTTTCGTGTGCCGGAATTTTCAATAAGAAAATCAAAAGCCCTCTTTCCAACCTCGAATGTCATCAGAGAGCGTTCTCCCTGATATTTCCCCTGACTTGCAAAGCAGTAGGAGCAGTTGAGATTACAGGTGTGAGCAATATGAAGACACATAGCTTTTATGACATTGGAATTATTTTTATATTCCTTTGCGAGTTTTTCATATTTATCGACAGAATAAAGCCTGCCATCATCCTCAAGGGCTTTTATGTCTTCAAGGCATTCCCTGATTTCTGCTTCGTTAACATCGGGCAAATGTGCATATTTATCTGAAATTTCAGCCACAATCTCATCGGCGGACTTTTCTTTATACATGGAAATGATGTCATAGGCAACTTCATCAACAACATGAACAGAACCGCTGGCTGTGTCTAAAACAATATTATATCCGTTTAATTTATACTGGTGAACCATAAAACAATAACTCCTTACAAACTAAAACCGCTGCCTTATAAGACAGCGGTTTGTTCAGTCTTATTTATTAACATTTTCGCATTTCTGATTTGCAACACCGCAGGATGTTTTGCAAGCAGACTGGCATGAAGTCTGGCATTCACCGCAACCGCCGTTTTTAACTGTTTTTTCAATATTTCTTGTTTCGATTGTTTTAATTCTTTTCATTATAATAGCCTCCATATATTGTATTAAATCATATTTGACTATATTTTACCACCATACGACATAAAAGTCAAGAATAATTTCGCTTTACATTAAAAAATTCCGTGTTTGTTGACACGGAATTTTTTAATGCTATAATTAGGTTGACAGCAAAATTATAACTTAAGCTTTTCGGCTATGAACATATGGAGGTTTTTATGAAATACACAGGCGAATACACAAAAGAAATATCCTTTCCTCTCGGTGGAATAGGAAGCGGAAGCATAGGACTTGGCGGTGACGGCAGACTTGTTGACTGGGAAATATTTAACCGTCCGTCAAAGGGAAGCACGAACAGATATTCTCATTTTGCAATAAGGGCAATCGATGGAGAGAAAATTACTGCCGCAGTTCTCAATGGTGATCTGACAAAAGAATATACCGGCCCCTACGGTGCCGGACTATCAAGCTACGGTTCGGGACCGTGTATGGACAAAATGGCCGGTTTTGCTCATTTCAGAAACCTGGAATTTGACGGAGAATTTCCAATTGCAAATCTCAATTTTGAAGATTCAGATTTTCCCGGAAAAATAAATATGACCGCTTTTAATCCCTTTATTCCCAACGACGAATTTAATTCAAGTATTCCGGGTGCATTTTTTGAATTTGAAGTTGAAAACACAACAAACAAGCCAATGACTTATCAAATAGCTTTCTCTGTGGCAAATCCATTTGAGAAATCCGTAAACAGTTCCGGAAAAGATAACGGGCACACCTATCTGACCCTTGTCAACAGTGGCGTTGAGACCTCTGACACTGCCTACGGAGACCTTACCGTGACAACAGACTGCGAAACTTCCTTTGCTCAGGACTACTGGTACAGAGGAAGCTGGCAAAATAATGTAATAACATTCTGGAACGAATTTTCAGGTGAAAAAAACATTAAAAACCGTATTTACGACACAGAAGGAAAATATGATACCGGCTCGCTTTATGCCCAACATGAAATTTTGCCCGGTGAAAAGAAAATTTTCCGTTTTGTCCTTACCTGGAGTGTTCCGAATAACTATAAATACTGGAACGAGCTTGGCGAAAAAGATGATAGAACACCATGGAAAAACTATTATGCAACTGTTTTTAAATCATCTTTTCACAGTGCAAAATATGCTTTGGAGAATTTTGAGTCTCTTTTAAAGCGAACAATGCTTTTCAAGAATACTCTCCATTCATCAACCCTTCCTTCTTATGTTACAGACGCTGCCGCATCAAACCTATCTGTACTGAAATCACCCACTGTCCTCCGTCTTGAAGACGGCTCGTTCTATGGCTGGGAGGGTTGTGCCATGACTGAAGGTCTATGCTACGGCACATGTCAGCATGTGTGGAACTATGCTTATGCGTTATGCTTTCTGTTTCCAAATCTGGAGCGCTCCATAAGAAATAACGAATTCAAATATTCAACCACTGCTGACGGAAAAATGGGATTCCGAATGATTCTTCCCCCGGGAAGCGGAATATCTAAATTCAGAGCTTGCCTGGACGGACAGATGGGATCGGTTATAAAATGCTACAGAGAATGGAAGCTTTCAGGTGACAGTGAGTGGCTTAAGGAAAACTGGGAAAACATTAAAAAAATTCTTGAGTATGCATGGAGCAGCGAAAATCCCGACTGTTGGGACGCCGACAAGGACGGTGTACTCGAAGGAAGACAGCATCACACACTTGATATGGAGCTTTTCGGCCCCTCCTCATGGCTTGAAGGTATGTATCTTCTGGCTCTTAAATGTGCCGAGGAAATGGCTGTTTTTCTTGGCGAAAATGAAAAGGCAAAAGAATATTCGGAGCTTTTTGAAAAAGGAAAACAATGGACAAAGGATAATTTGTTCAACGGTGAATATTTTATTCAGAAGGTGGATATCACCGACAAATTCGAAGTGGATAAATATGGAGCAGCGGATGATTACTGGAATTTTGAAGCGAAGGAAATAAAATATCAGCTTGGAAATGCATCATCTATAGATCAGGTTCTTGCTCAGTGGCATTCCGACATTTTAGGAACGGGAGAAATTTTTGACAAAGAACAGCTTGCAACAGCATTGGACAGTATGATGAAATATAATTTCAAATCTGATATGCGCTCTGTGACAAATCCATGGAGAAATTTTTCACTCAATGATGAATCGGGAAGTGTAATCTGTGATTATCCCAAAGGTGTGCAAAAACCGAAAATTCCTATCTGGTACAGCGAAGAAACAATGACCGGGTTTGAATATTCATTTGCAGGAGTGCTTTGTTCCAACGGAAAAATTGAAGAGGGCTTAAGAGTTGCAAAAGCTGTTCGTGACCGGTTTGATGGCAAAAAAAGAAATCCGTGGAACGAGTTTGAATGTGGCTCCAACTACGCCCGCTCAATGGCAAGCTATGCCCTCATCCCCATTCTTTCCGGTTTTGAATTTGATATGCCAAATGGTCACATAGGCTTCAATCCATATAAAACCAAAGATTTTTCGTGTATCTGGAGCGTTGCAAATGCATGGGGTAACTTTGAAATCAAAGATTCGTTTGCGAAACTCAGCATATTCGAAAATCCCATAACACTCAAATCCTTTAGTTTAAAATTTACAAATGCAATTAAAAGCTTGAAAATTGACGGAAAAAATATTGATTTTGAATTTAAAAACGGTATAATATATTTTAAGGAAACAAATATTTTTGAATCTCTGGAGATTACCTTATGAAAAACCTTAAAATAACCACTGCAGAAATTGCAAAAATATGCGGTGTGTCACAGGGGACGGTTGACAGAGCAATTAACAATCGTCCCGATATAAAAGCAGAAACAAAGCATAAAATTCTGGAAGTAGCAAAAAATTACGGATACAGAGATAAAGCACCCGGAAATCCCGATGCTGTAAACGAGCTTGTGGGGATTATTGTCTTTAATCTGAACAATGAATATTTTTCCAATCTCATAACAGAGCTTGAATATGTTTTTGGAGAGCACAGACTCTCAACGGTTGTTATGATGAGTCACTACGATAAGCTTCGTGAAGCGGAATGCATAAGAACCTTATATAACATGGGAGTTAAAGGAATAATTATGTGTCCCATAAACTCAGGAAAAGAATTTGAAAACTACCTTTCACTTTATGACATACCCATAGTGTGTGTAGGAAACAGGCTTCCTTCGTTCCCATATGCGGGTATAAACGATTTTGAAGCAATGAAGGAAATGACATTGGAATGTCTGAAGAATGATTTCGAAAACATCATATATTTTTCTCCTGCACTCAACTACCCTGATGCATCTGCTCAGAGGCTCCGATACGAAGGTTTTTTGAGTGCCATAAATGACAGACCGTTTACCTGTGTTACAGATATCTCAGAAATAAGGAGAAATTATGATACTAAAACCGTCATAATCTGTTCAAACGATTATTATGCATTGAAGGTATATTTTATCGGTACAAGCGCAAAAGTTACCGGATTCGATAACATAAAAACAGTTTCTGATTACCGCCTTCCAATTGATACGGTGGGCTATTCAATATCGAAAATCGCACGGCACGGAACAGACATTATACTCAAAAACAGCAATAAGTCAGCTATTATAAATCATTACATTATAAAAAATCATTGAAAAAAAGGGGATGTAAATTAATTCCCATAAAGAATCGAGGATGAAAATTCCTCGATTTTTTGTGCAAAAAAATAGGCTGAAACCATAGCGGAATCAGCCATTTTGTGGTATAATATTTGTATGACCAAATACAAATTTAA
>JAZNUS010000139.1:0-2773 GCA_045592485.1 Clostridia bacterium
TTCCGGAGGAACTTATGCGGAAGCATAATGAAAATGTTTTAATAAGAATGTTGAAGCGTATCGTTCAAAAAGTTTCCGGACTTTTCGGCGGTTCGCCTTATAATAGTCCGCAGGCTGTTGCCGAATACCGTAAAGGTCAGGTATTGCAGATGACTGTGGATAATGCAACAGAAAAAATCAACCGTAAAGGAGAAGATCATGAACAAACAATCAGACCAGAACACATTGAACAGCCAGTTACAGAAACACGACCGGAACGCAAGATTACGGACAATCCTGCAAGAGTTCCGGGAACATCCAAACCACCACGCAAGCCCGGCCCTGGTCGCGGCATTGATTGAACTTGAAACAGAATTGGATGCTAATTCTTTGGAACCGGATCAATCCGATGTTTGCTTTCAGCGGAGTGCCCATTTGATGCCCCGTTTGCAAATCGTTACGGAATTTCAGACTTTTGTCATTCCGTGGCACGCAGTTTCTCTTATCCAGAGTGATCCGTCAAAAAAGATCATTGAATTGTTTACGACCTTCGGATTCCAGTTCAAGATATGCAGTCAGCAGAAACTTGATGATCTTTTGGCATTGCTTCAACTGGAACGGGTGAAAATTATTTATCCCATTGAGGGAGTGACTATCAGCGTACATAAAGAGAATGACATGTAAAACAAGGTATTTGCCGCAAAAACACAAAATGAAATGCCGCAAAAACACAAAACGCTTAAAAAGTAGGTCGACATGTCGATTTACTTTTTAAGTTTACAGAGTGCGAATTTCATCTTCTAATTTTGAAAGGAATGTTTGAAGCTGTGACCAATCAGGCTTATCTCCATAAATCATATCTCCCATTTGCATATAATCCTTTTCCAAATCTTTTTGGCGGATTTCAGCGGGAAGAAGATTGAGAGTCGCAAGAGTCATTGTGTCATAATTTACACCACGTTTAGGATAAAATTTACGATCAAACTCGATGATTGAAGCCAATAAATCTTTTGCAGATAAAATTTGCTGTTTGTAAGGAGAATTTGCCAGCATGTAAATATCGTACATATGACGTGAATGACGGGACGGAGTTGCTTTATCTTCAGGAAGATGATGCAGATAATGCAAAACGGTAATTTTTTCCCAGAAGGTACGTTCTACAGAAACTGTCGGAATATCAGAACATTTTTCTTGCAAAGCAGGAATTTTTTGTGCCGCATAGGATTGGATTGTTTGGGGAGCAAATGGAGTTCCTTCTGCGAAAGCTCCAATTTCCAATTTGATATTGGAGCGGATATAGGCATCTTTCTCAAAAACTCCTGGATATTCAATAAACAAATTGCAAGCGTCAGTCTCATCGGAGATAATGCGGCAATACTCTCCTAAAAGATTTTCCAACAGAGGTTTCAATTTCTCAGTAACATACACCTGAGTATTTTTGCTCGTTTTGGACTTGAAAGTATTGATCGCATTGCGTGTTCTTTCTTTATCAAAAGATTCATCCCGCCCGGCAACTTCATGCAAATCAAGCAGCAAGTCAATATCTTCTGAAAAACGATTGATCGCTTGAAATGCTTTTGAAAGGGAAGTTCCTCCCTTGAACAAAAGAATTTTTTTAAGTTTCTCATGTTCAAATATTTTATTCAGAACCCACGAAACCCAATAATCTTTTTCAATCATATCTGGTCTGATACCGATTTCAGAGGCTACTTGAGTGAAGATTGCCCTGCGTTCATTTTCAGAAACTGTTTTTAATGGCATAAAAATTTCTCCTCTATTGAGCCAGACGGCAAATCATTTTATGAATCCGTTCCGGAACAAGACTGGTATCTGTTTTGATTTCTTCCCATTGTTCAAAAGAAAATGCTGCTTTTATTTTCGCTTTCATTTCCTCTTCTTCCGCAAGTTTCCCAAGAGTTCTTAATGCCTGAACCAACATCCGGCTCTGAATCAATTTCGGGGTAAAATCTTTTCTTGCGGCATTTTGAAAATGAATTTTTTGTGTTTCTATTTCAAAAATACGCCCCGGACCATCCCAAAGATAAATACAATGAGCTTGAATTTGAGTTGATAAACGCAAATAATTCAAAGCAGCATTTCCGGTAGGCTGGATTTGTCGCCCCATATTTTTTGCAATAGCAGCAGCAACCTTATCAAGATCAGGAGAAACATTGCAACGCAAAATTTCGCTGTACATAGGGTAGTCATAAATTCCACGGAGCAACTTTCTGATTTTCCCTTCTTTCTCCAAATGAAACAGTGCTGTATCAATGTCATTTCTTTTGAAATAAGGCAAAAAGTCCTTTGCTGAAAATGACCATCCCTGACCATTTTCAGAAACTATTTTCCAGATTTTATCTTTGATCGACTGATACATATTCACCTCGCATTTTAAGAAATATAGCATCATTTTTCTTAAAATCAAGTCTGAAAGCAAAAAAATCCGACATAGTTCTCTACTGTGCCGGATTCAATTGTGTTTATGCGGCAGGCTGAACTTCCGGTTCAACTCTCTGGTTATTGGCTTGACGCCACTTGCCAAGACGAATGTATTTGCTCGCCTGTTCATGAGTCATTTTACGGAAAAATCCGTAATCAAACCGGAAGAGAAATCCATCGTTCACCAGTTGAGTGAGCCGCTCGCTCTGCCGTCCAGTCATTGGGGCACGGGGAGCCAACGGCTCCCGCGGTTCATATCCTTCAACGGTCTGGTTGGCAGTTTCATTCTGCAAGCCTTTATAAATCATGCGTTTTGCCTGTGAACTGGTAAGATTCTGATAAGTTTCCCGTTTCA
>JAZNUS010000140.1:0-9513 GCA_045592485.1 Clostridia bacterium
TTTTTAACGCTCCACTAACCAATCAAATTCGCACAAGTGCTCTTTTCTTGGAGTGTCACTATCCCCTCATCCGTCAAGCAAGCTTGACACCTTCTCCACCAGGGAGAAGGCTCACACACTAGCGCAAAACAGAGCGATAAATTACAATTAAACAAATACCGCAAAAAACCGAAAACAAACACTCACTCTTTACAAGTGGCATTCATTTTCGGTTTCATAGTTAATTTTCAGCTCTGGCAGTCGCAAGATCAGGCTTCTGAAATTGTTTTTTTGAGGAAATCATAAGCTGTTTTGATATCGCGGGCAGGGGTGTCGCCAACCTCTCTTTCGATTGTCAAAAAGCCTTTGTAGCCGATTTCATCAAGTGCCTTAAGGTAATTAGGGAAATCAACGCTTCCGGTGCCCAGGGGAACCTCTTCGAAATATTTTATGTCACCAAAGCCTTCGGGAACAGGGTGAACAACCTGATAGATATACTCCGGATTGCCGTCGTTGAGCTTATTTCCGTCTTTGGCGTGAGTGTGAACAATATATTTTTTCAGTGTGTGAACGGCTTTCACAGGATCATCGCCTGTTACCATTTTAAAGTTTGCAGGGTCAAGGTTTACGGCAACACCTGTTGAACCGAGGGAATCGAGAAAGCCTTTTAAAACATCGGCAGTTTCGGGGCCTGTTTCAATTGCAAAATGAGCACCAACACTGTCGGCATAGTTTGCCAGCTCGAAGCAGGCTTCCTGCATAATTTTGTAGCGGTCGTGATTGGGATCGGAAGGAACAACACCGATGTGGGTTGTTACAATATCTGTTTCAAGGTCTTTGGCAAGATCCACAATGCGCTTGGATTTTTCAATGAGCTCAGGATTCTTCTCCTTGTTGCCAAAGCCCATTCCAAGATCACCGCAAAGCGCAGAAAAAACAAGACCATTGGATTTTATTTCGTCAAGCAGCTCCCTTCTTGCAACGGTGCTGAGGTTTTCGGGAGCGTTTTCGCCCTTCGTGGCATACATCTGAATGCCGTTTGCGCCAAGCTCTGCAGCCATTTTTATGGCATCACTGCGACCGAGCTTAAAGGATTCTAAAATAACACCTATAGGAAAATTATACATTTCTGCTTCCTCCTGTTAAAGGGTAACTTCTCTGTGTTCTTGCGCGGACTTGTAGATTGCTTCCATAATTTCCTGAGTAAGAATGTTTACATTTACACTTGAAGGAAGCTTGTCGTTGTTTTCCTGAACAGCCTTAATATAAGCATCAATTTCGTTCTGGAACATATCTCCTTCGTTGTAGTCGAAGGTTGTTTTTGTAAGCATATTGTTTTTGGTTGAATACATGGTGAAGCCTCCGCCATACTGAAGTCTTATGCCGGCTTTGTCGCCCATGAAGTCGATGTAGGTGTCGGATTCGCCGATGTTCTGAGCCCATGCACCATTAAAGGAAATGACGGGTCCATCGGTACGGATAAGACCTGTGATGCTTTCTTCAACATCACAAACTCCGTCACCGTCAAATTTTGCAGTGTCTTCTGCCCACATACTCTTATATACATAGCTGTTGATGTCTTTTCCGAGAATATTGAACATTTCACTGCTTACGGTTTTTGCCTTGGGATCACCGCACACATACATAACAAGGTCAAGATAGTGAACACCCCAGTCGATAAGCACTCCTCCGCCTGCAATGGCTTTGTTGGTGAAATCGCCGCCAATGCCGGGAATTGAACGGTGAGCTCTGAAACTTATGTACACATGGTGAATGTTGCCGAGTTCTCCCTGAGCAACCAGTTCCTTGATTTTGTTTACAGCATCTTTAAAGCGGTTAACAACACCGATGTTTAATATTTTTCCGGTTTCATTCTTCACCTTCTGCATTTCAACAACTTCATCAAGACATCTTCCGGCTGGTTTTTCACAAAGCACATGCTTTCCTGCACGAAGAGCTTCTATTGCAATTTTTGAGTGACAATAGTTTGGAGTACAAATTGAAATTGCATCAATTTCAGGATCATTCAGAATGATTTTGTAATCGGTGATGGCTTTTCCACCATATTCGTTACTTGTTTTAATTGCCTTTTCTTCAATAAGGTCGCAAACATAAACAATTTCCGCATCTTTATTATTTTTGTAAGATGGAAGGTGTGCCGCATGGGCTATTCTTCCGCAACCAATAACACCAATTTTAATTTTTTCAGCCATTGAAATCTCTCCTCGAATCACAATTTTTCTTTTAATTTTCTGTCGGCTTCCATTACACACGAAAAGCTTTTATATACATCGTCAATGGTGGGATTTGCTTCAACATCTTCTTCAATCATTCTGATAAGATGGGCAAGCTCTTCGCCGGTGGGGCGTCTCACGCATTTGCAGTTAATGGTAATATATTCTTTTTCGGGGTATTTGTAATATTCAATAAGGTCGCCCTCTTCCTGACAGGTATGACGGTTTCCGGCTTCGGTAAAGGTTATGCGTCCCTTTGGTCCGAAAAATTCTTTTGTGTTATTTGCCGATATAGTATTTGCCCAGCCTGCTTCATAATAGGCAATGCTTCCGTCTGCCATGCGGATTGTTATGAGACCGTAGTTGAAAGAATCCTCAGGAGTTTCATCACCGATTCTCGATGCAATTCCGTCAACCTCTGTCACCTCACTTTGAGTGAACCAACGGCACACATCAACATAGTGCACACCGCAATCAACAATAGGCGAAGCATCTGCCAGAAGAGCTCCGTATTTTTTCCAGTCCATAACATGATGATTCTGATTCATTCTCATAACTATGGGATGTCCGATTGCTCCGTCGTGAATCATTTCGGCAATTTTGCGGTAGCTTTCATTGAATCGGAGAATGTAGCCAATCTGAACCTTAATAGGAGCAGATTTTACAATGGACACATATTCCTCTGCTTCTTCTGTGGTTGTGGTAATGGGTTTTTCACACAACAAATGCTTTCCGTATTTCGCGCATTCCTTGAGAAACATAAGATGTGATGAAGCATAGGTGGCGCAGATAATTATATCTGTGTTTTCATCTTCAAGATATTCCTTGTAGGAAGTGCCGTAGCTTTTGGCGTTATACCTTTTGGCAAAGCTGCGAGCCCTTTCAATATCCAGGTCAACCACACCATAAAGGCATACATTATCAAGAGTGTGAATTTCGGAGAGATGTGCCTCACCCATGTGACCGCAGCCAACCAATACAACATTATACATTTAACTCATTCCTTCCGGGAATTACAACATCGTTTTTTAGTAAAAACTTTTTCGCTATGTTAATACAAAATTGCTTTTTTATCAGTCAGAGTATGCACGCTCCTTCATCCCGGATTTTTTTACAGCCTGCAGGTAGGAGTTGCATAACTTCTGTGTGGCAAAAAGAATTTTTACTATTGAATATTTATCACATATATTGTATAATGATGTCAGGAAAAATTCAAGTGCATTTTTTGCGTTTGATTAGCACTATTTTGCTACTCAGTTATGATTTTATTACTGTTTGAGGCGATTATATGAAATCAATCAATTATATGTATGAACCCCACATTCTTTCTGACACAATGAAGCCTTATTCTTTTGGGTTGGATATTGTGGTGACAAATTCAAACATGTCAGCAAACTGGCACCGCAATCCCGAGTTTTTGTGCTTTACAGACGGAGAAGGCAGGGTTATTTGTGACGGAGAGATTTTTAATGTAAAAAAAGGAGATATTTTTGTTGCAAATTCAAACTGTATGCACGCCATTCATTCTGATAGCAGGGTTCAGTACCACTGTCTTATTATTGATGCAGATTTTTGCATTGAAAACGGAATTGATGTTGACCGAATAACTTTTGATTCAGTTATAAATGACAGAAGCATATTTGGAAAATATATTGAAATAGCTGAAGAAGTCTGTGCCAACAGAGAATTTAAAAACACGGCAATCCGTGCATCAATCCTCAGCTTTCTCGTTGAGGCTTCAAGAGGGTATATTTCAACATCAACAGCCACAATAAAGGGGTAAAAAAGGAAATTGTCGAAAACATAAAAATAGCGACGGTGTATATAAAATTTCACCTATCAGAAAAGCTTACCCTTGATGAAATTGCAGCCCAGAGCGGTCTCAGCAAGTTTCATTTTTCAAGGGAATTTAAACGCAATGTGGGTATGACAACAGTAAATTATATAAACAATTTGCGTTGTGAAAAGGCTCGCAAAATGCTTGATTCGGGAAGTTATAAAATTTGCGAGGTACAGGAAATGTGCGGTTTTGAAAATGCCTCATATTTCACAAGAGTTTTTAAAAGGTTTTCAGGAGTTACCCCCGCTGAATATCATAAATCGATTTTAGAGAAGAAGTGAATTTTTAATTGGAATTTATCGGGGTATTTAACACAAGGACATTGTAGGGGCGATTCACGAATCGCCCGTATGATATCTGCCATTTGCGGGCGATTCGTGAATTGCCCCTACAACACATTTGAACAATTTGCTTTCGATCTCCCCGATAAACCTCAATTTAACTCTGCTCATTCAACCATCTTTATATACTCAAAAACACCCCCGTGAATTTCACGGAGGTGTTTTTTACGGATTAAACCGTTTTATTATTACTGTTCAAGAGCAGTGATGAGAGTAAGCATTCTGTGAGCCATTGAGAAGGCTTCTCTTCTTGTCACATCATTGTTACCTCTGAATGTACCGTCTTCGTAACCGTTAACGATTCCGAGATTCTTAGCACATTCAACATTATTAGCAAACCAGTCTTCAGCACTGATATCTGTGAAGCTGTAGGTTGTGATGTCGGAAGTAGCATTGAGTGCTCTAACGATAATTGTAGCAAGCTCTGCTCTGGTTACAATCTTGTTACCTTTCATGGTACCATCATCATAACCTTCGAGAATGCCGTATTTAACAGCAGTTGCTACATAGCCCTTAGCCCATTCGGAAATGGATTCGGGATCTGCAACATTAAGCTCAAGAGCTTCGTCAATTTCGATACCCTTGATGTTGAGAATAACCTTAGCAACTTCTTCTCTTGTGATGCCAAATTCCGGACGAACTGTGCCGGCTGAATCACCTGAGATTATGCCCTTGTCTGTGAGATCCTTGATTGCAGCGTAGCCCCAGTCATCCTTTTCAATGTCTGAATAAATGGGAGCTTCAGGATCCACAGGTTTTTCGGGATCAACAGGTTTTTCAGGATCAACGGGTTTTTCGGGATCAACAGGTTTTTCGGGATCAACGGGTTTTTCGGGATCAGTAGGAGCATCGGGTTTAATGGTTGTTCCCGGTCTCACAACAGTACCGGATGCATTTCCGTTACCAGAAGATCTTTTTCCGAGAACCACTTCGATTTCACCGGTGGCATCTTTGTAGGTTACGGTTGCTTTTTCATCAGCATATACAACAGTGAATGTGTCGTCTGATTCAAATTCTTCACCGTAGATATCTACATATTTTACTTCACCGTCAAGAAGCTCTTTAACGTATTCTACAATTTCATCATTAGTTTTATCTTTATGATTACTGTAGGATACTCTCACTGATTCGGGAAGAACAAGCTTTGCAGCTTCTGTTTTATATGTTACACCAACTGATATTTCGAAATCACCTGCTGTAATTGTTGCTTTTTCTTCTCTTCCGGTCATTACAACACCGAAAGCGGAAATTTCTTCTGCACCAACAGTGCCATCAGCATATGTTGCATATACTTTGATGCTGTTTGCAATGTATTTGTTAACATCTGCAAGCTTTGTTCCGTAAGGAACCTCTACAGAATCAACATCTGCTTTGATGCCGTTCTGGGGAGCAGGTAAAACAACAATTTCAATTGTATCTTCGAAGCCTGCATAGGACACTGTTGCAACATTTTCACCAAGAGTTACGATGTATCCGTCAACCTCTTCGGTCTTGGGATCAGCGTCATCCTTGTAGGTCACAACGACAGAGTCGATTTTAGCTTTAACTGCATCAGCTGTAACTGCTTCGTTCCATTCAAACTCAATGATTCCGGGAGTAACAGCTATGCCTTCTATTTCACGATCAAGAAGAGTAACTGTAATTTCAGCACTAACATCTTTGTAGCTTACAGTTGCTTTTTCGTCAGCATATACAACTGTGAATGTATCATCTGCTTCAGATTCTTCACCGTAGATATCTACATAGTTCACGGAACCAGTGATCTGACCTTTAATGAATTCTGCAATCTCTTCGTTTGTCTTGCCGTCGTGATTAACACTGGGAACTACAATATTTGCAGGCGCATTAAGTTTTGCAGCTTCAGTTTTATATGTCACGGCAACTGATGTTTCGAAAGCATCTGCTGTGATTGTTGCTGTATCTGCCCTTCCGGTCATTACAACACCGAAATCAAGAATCGCTTCGGCACCAACGCTACCGTCAGCATATGTTGCATATACTTTGATGCTGTCTGCAATGTATTTGTTAACATCGGCCAGCTTTGTTCCATAAGGAACTTCTACAGAAGCAACATCTGCTTTGATGCCGTTCTGAGGAACAGGTAATACAACAATTGCGATTGTGTCGGTATATTTTGCATTGCCATCATCATAGGTTACTGTTGCAACATCGCCATCGATAGTTACAACATAGTCATCAGCTTCAACCTTAGAGTTATCTGCATAGATTACAGTAACTGATTCGATTAAGCCTTTAACAGCATCAACAGTTACTTCTTTATCCCATTCAAACTCTACAGTTCCGGGAACAACCTCAATGCCTGTTACAGGAACAGCAGCTTTTACAACAGCTATTGTTGCAGAAATGCCAGCGTCTTCATTGAGATATACGGTAACAACTGTGCCGTCATATTTAACACCATATTTTGCAGCATCAAGAGGCTCTGTTGTACCGTCTGAATAGGTTGCTGTTACCACAAGATTTTCTTTGGCAGCTGCAATTATTGCTTCATCATCGGCATCCCATGCTACATCAACAGAATCATGGGAAACAGAGATACCGGTAATAACCACTACAGGAGGCTGTCCGCCTGCTTCAACGGTGATTTTACCTGCTACAACCTTTGTGTCAATGGGTTCCTGTGAACCCTCGTTTTCTACATTAAAGGCAGAAGCAGAAACATCAATTACAGATTCTGCTGCAGCTTCAGCCGGTATTTTAACCTTGAGTGTACCAAGGAGACCGATGTATGCCTTTGCTGTGTCAAACAATACAAGAATTGATTTTTTGTTTGCATCATAGCCTGAAAGGTTATTGATACCTTCAATCTGAGCAAGTTCAAAACCAACGATTTCTGCATCTATGGCAAGAGCAATTCCGATAAGGTTAAGCTCGTCTGTTGATTTGAATGTCACGGGAACATCTACAACTTCGCCGGGCTTACCGGTTGCATCTGCAAATGTAACTGTTGCAGGTTCTTCAACAGGCGCCTTTTCAGCAACTGTAATTTTTCCTGCTTTCACTTCGGATTCGATTGCTTCGATGCCGGCTTCATTTTTAACATTTGCGCTTGCAGTGATTATAATTTCGCCTGCGGGTGCTTCGTCTTTTACTTTAACCTTTAAAGTACCGAGAACACCGTCAAAAGCAATTGCCTCATCAAACAAAGCAATTATTGACTTTGTTTTTGCATCGTAGAATGAAATCGCATTAAGAGCACTGATATCTTCAAATTCGAAATCAACGATTTCGGCATTATCGCCGACATTGAGCTGAGAGAGAGCAATAAGGTTTACTAAAGCTTCTGATTTGAAGGATACTTCAACATCAACTGTTTCACCCTGAATTGCCTGTGCTTCGCCAATTGTGAACACTGCCTTCTTAGCTTCTTCCTGAGGTTTAACAACAGTAATTTTACCATCGACAACCTTTGCAGGGACTTCGCCAACGCCCTCATTCTGGAGCTTTGCGGTTGCAGAAATTGCAATGTCACCCTCTGCAGCTTCTTCACTTACTTTAACCTGGAATGTGCCGAGGATACCGTCAAAGGTCTGTGCTTCTTTAAACAATACTATTATTGATTTTGTTGCTTCATCATAGTAAGATAATTCTTCATTAATAACAGCTTTTGCGCTGTCAGAAAATGCAAATCCTACAATTTGTGCATCTTCACTTGAAAGTGTAACCGATGCAACACCACCAAGATTTGCTTCATTGCCGGTTACATAGGAAAGAGTAACATTTTCTGTTTCTCCAGCCTCTGCTTCGACATTGCCAAAGGTGAATACGGCTTCCTGAGGAGCCTGCACTTCACCAACTGTAATTGTTCCGTTTGCTACAGTTGAAGCAATTGTACCATCGGTGCCTTCGTTCTTTACAGCCGAATTTGCCGACACAACAATTTCTCCATCCGGAGCATTATCGCCAATCTTTACCTGCAATGTGCCTAATACACCATCAAAGGTCTGAGCAGCATTAAAAAGTGTGATTACGGATTTTGTTTTTTTATCATAGCCGGACAAACCGGTGTTGATTGCACCCTGAACATTTTCATCATAGGTAAATCCGACAATCTCTGCATCGGCACCTGTAAGGGTTATTTCGCTTAATGCAATAAGATTAGCTTCTTGTGCTGAAGTATATGTGACAGGTACATTAACCGTGTCACCTGCTTTAGCATTTACATCTTGGAAAGCGTATGTTGCTGCAGATTCTGCAGCAACATACCCAATTGAACCAAAAATCGAACTAAAACACATCAATACTGTCAGCATTATTGACAATATTTTTTTCATAGTCATTTCCCTTTCATTAATGTTATCAGACTAATGTGTTTGTTTGTGTTCAACTTACACAAAAGCTTATTATCTGAGGGAATAAATTACGGGGTTTGCAAGACTTGCAAAGATAGCAACAGCATCTTTGGAATCAACTACGCCATCAGCATTGAAGTCTTTTTCAACATCATCTGCTACAGGGTAGAGATCGGGGAGGATGCAGAAACCGAGGAGGTATTTAGCATCGTCGATGTCTTTATCACCATCGCAGTCGATATCGCCTTTGATTCTTGCAAATTTAGCAATTGCAACGATGTCTGCTGTAACTTCTGTGTCAGCATTGATTTCGATTCCGTCTTCTGTGAACCAGCCTACGAATTCGAATGTAGCTTTAACTGCATCAGCAACCATCTTATCTGCAATCTTTTCGCCTTCAACAACTTTGATTGTTGCATCTTCAGCGCCTTCTGCTTTGAAGGTTACTGTGTATTCAACAACCGGAGCTGCTACTGTATATGCAACTTCTGCTGTCTTGCCTTCATAGGTTACTGTAACCTTGTTAGCAGCTGTATCAACGGCATATGTTACACCTTCTGCATCGGCAGCTACTGTTGTATCTGCTGCACCTTCTGTCCATTTAACTGTGATTGCTTTGATTGCATCTTTAACGGCTGCAATAATCTTATCTTCATCTGCTTTGCCAGCATCTGCGATTACAACTGTGTCAGCTGCAACTTCGATTCCGCTGATTTCAGGAACAGGAATAGGATCTGCTACTGTGTATACAACTTCTGCTGTCTTGCCTTCATAGGTTACTGTAACCTTGTTAGCAGCTGTGTCAA
>JAZNUS010000141.1:0-9627 GCA_045592485.1 Clostridia bacterium
CTA
This sequence comes from Clostridia bacterium, assembly GCA_045592485.1. Lineage (GTDB taxonomy): Bacteria > Bacillota > Clostridia > UMGS1810 > UMGS1810 > RGIG1828. Next base: position 4 of record JAZNUS010000141.1, read on the forward strand.
AAAATCAGATATTCAAAACTGCTGCGCATCCTAAAATCAAAATTTTTTATGAAGTTCAAGGCGAAAATGGCTCATAATCCTGACGGATATGAGCCATTTTTAACGCGGAAATTCGTAAAAAAGATGATTTTTAGGACATTACTTCCTTATCACCATCGACCTTTATTTTTAAGAATAGAGGATGATTTATTTTTTACTGTGCAAAGCTACATGCAGCAAGTGCGGCAACCGCACCGTCTGCAGCGGCAGTTGCGACCTGACGGATTCTTTTTGTTCTGCAGTCGCCTGCGGCAAAAATGCCGTCAACATTGGTTTTGCAATCTTCGCCGGCTATGATGTAGCCATATTCATCAAGATTGATTACGCCTTCGAAAACACTGTTCTGAGGAATGAGTCCGATTGCGGTAAACATACCGTCAATTTCAAGAACAGAGCTTTTATCGGCTCCTTTTATGCGTATTGCCGAAAGGTCACCGTCACCGATGAGCTCTTCAACAACACTGCCGAGAATAATTTCAACATTATCCTTTGCGCTGAGAGCTTCCTGAAGCTTATCTTCGCCGGTAAGGAAGTCGAGATTTTGCACAACATACACCTTTTTGCAGGTTTCCGAAAGAAGCACAGCTTCCTGAAGTGCAGAATTACCGCCACCGATAACCGCCACGGTTTTGCCTTCATAAAAAGCTCCGTCACACACGGCACAGAAGGAAATACCGTTGCCTATAAAATCTTCTTCCTTTTCAAGACCAAGAAGTCTGTGCTTGGTTCCCGTTGCAATGACAATTGATTTCCCAAAGAAATTGCCCTCATCGGTAACGACAGTAAAGGGTGAACCCAAAACTATTTTTTCAACTTCAGAGCATTCAATTTCAGCATCAAGCCCCATTGCCTGTTCAACCATTTTATCTCCGAATTCGCTCCCTGTGACAGAGGCAAAACCCGGAATGTTTTCAACCTTTGGCGAAGAAGTAATCTGACCGCCAAAGGTTCCTTTTTCGAGAACAAGAACCGATTTGTTTGCTCTTCTTGCATATACTGCGGCGGTCAGCCCCGCAGGGCCGCCGCCGATTATGATTATATCATATGTGTTCATAATGTCACACCTTCAATGCCTTTTTGATGTCGGAAACACCGGCAATTTTGTTCACTTCGCCGTTTTTAACAACAACAAGAGTGGGTGCCTGTTTAACTTCAAAGCTCATAGCCATATCTTTGTTTTCATCGGCAAGAAGCTTTGTGTAGGCAACGCCGTTTTTATCAAGAAGCTGACAAGCTATCTTACAGTTGGGGCAGGTTGCAGTTGTGAAAAGATAGGTTGCATCTTCAACAGAGGCTGTTTTTGTTTCGGAAACAGGATTTTTTGCCTCTTTTATTTTTTCACTGAGCTTTGAATTTGCAATATCATAAACTTTTCTTTCTTTGTATTCCTGGCTCTTACCGTCATTCCAGTTCTGAACAGGACGGTAGTAACCTGTGATACGGCTGTACACTTCTGTTTTTTCACCGCATTCGGGACATTCGAACTGTTCTCCGGCAATGTAGCCATGGGTTTTACACACGGAATATGTGGGTGAAAGTGTGTAGTAGGGAAGCTTATAGTTTTCAGCAATCTTTTTAACAAGGTTTGCAGCTGCTTTCCAGTCGGGGAGCTTTTCACCAAGGAAAGCATGGAACACTGTGCCCGATGTGTAAAGAGTCTGAAGCTCATCCTGAATGTCAAGGGCAGTGAAGATGTCGTCAGTGTAACCAACGGGAAGATGGGAGCTGTTGGTATAGTAAGGTGTTCCGCCCTCTTCGCCTGCAGTGATAATGTCGGGATAGTGCTTAAGGTCATGCTTTGCAAGACGGAAAGCAGTTGACTCTGCAGGAGTTGCTTCAAGGTTATACAAATCGCCGTACTGTTCCTGATAGTCGGAAAGGCGTTCTCTCATATGGTTGAGAACATCTTTGGTAAATTCCTGAGTTTTTTCGTTTGTGAGGTCACAGCCCAGCCATTTTGCATTGAGACCAACTTCGTTCATACCAACAAGTCCGATTGTTGAGAAGTGGTTGTCGAAGCTTCCGAGATATCTCTTTGTGTAAGGATAGAGACCTATTTCAAGAAGCTTGCTGATAACTGTTCTCTTAACATGGAGTGAACGGGCAGAAATGTCCATCATCTTGTCAAGGCGTGCATAAAAATCTTTTTCATCGGTTGCAAGATATGCGATACGGGGCATATTGATTGTTACAACACCAACAGAGCCTGTTGATTCTCCGCTTCCGAAGAAGCCGCCCGATTTTTTGCGAAGCTCTCTGAGATCAAGACGGAGACGGCAACACATACTTCTTACATCGCTTGGTTCCATATCACTGTTGATATAGTTTGAGAAATAGGGTGTGCCGTATTTTGAAGTCATTTCAAAAAGAAGCTTGTTGTTTTCGGTTTCAGACCAGTCGAAGTTGCTTGTGATGGAATAGGTCGGAATCGGGTACTGGAATCCTCTTCCGTTGGCGTCACCATCAATCATAATTTCGATACACGCTTTGTTTAACATATCCATTTCTTTCTGACAGTCTTTATATTTGAAATCCATCTCCTTGCCGCCCACAATACAGTTGAGCTCTGCAAGGTCTGCAGGAACAACCCAGTCAAGAGTTATGTTGGAAAAGGGTGCCTGTGTTCCCCAGCGGCTTGGTGTATTTACGCCATAAATAAAGGATTCAATGCACTTTTTAACCTGATTGTAGCTAAGGTCGTCCACCTTTACAAAAGGTGCAAGATAGGTGTCGAATGATGAAAAGGCCTGAGCACCTGCCCATTCATTCTGCATTATGCCGAGGAAGTTAACCATCTGATTGCAGAGGCTTGCAAGGTGGCTTGCGGGAGAAGAAGTAATCTTTCCGGAAACACCGCCCAGACCTTCCTGAATAAGCTGCTTGAGAGACCAACCTGCACAGTAGCCTGTGAGCATTGAAAGGTCGTGAATGTGAATGTCGGCATTGCGGTGAGCATTGCTGATTTCATCATCGTAGATTTCTGAAAGCCAGTAGTTGGCTGTAATTGCACCTGAGTTTGAAAGAATGAGTCCTCCAACGGAGTATGTAACCGTTGAGTTTTCTTTAACTCGCCAGTCATTAACATCAAGATAGTTGTCAACAATTGCCTTGTAGTCAACCATTGTTGCACTGATGTTACGGATTTTTTCTCTCTGACGACGGTACACGATGTATGCTTTTGCAACATCACTGTAGCCTGCTTTTATGAGAACAGATTCGACACTGTCCTGAATGTGTTCCACTCCGATTTTCATATCCTCAATCTGAGGTTCAAATTCTGCGGTAACTTTAAGTGCGAGAAAATCAATTATGTCGTCATTATACTGTCTTGAGCAAGCATCAAATGCCTGCTTTATGGCGTCACTGATTTTGGTAAGGTCAAAGCCTGTCAGCTTGCCGTCTCTTTTTACTACATTATACATAAAATCGCCTCCTGAAATAAACTTATAATTTTTCAATGCCAAAAACATAAATGTTGATAATTTAAAATTGATACACATTCAAAACTGCACATTATAAAAGGGCACAATCTTGGTGTGCCCTATCATTGTAACATGGAAAAATATGTTTGTCAATACCCAAAACACAATATATTGTGTTTTTTTAAAAAACAGAACCCAAAATATTGTTGTGTCAGCTCAAACCGCGTATTTGTGCGGTCTTAACATTTTTTTTGGCAAGACGCTCCATTTCTCTGAGTGTATCATCGTCAACGGGATGAAGATTATTTCCCAAAATATTGCCCGAATCAACGAAATTCTGCAAATAATATTTGTCAGCTCCGGCAATAAGCTCTGAAATTTTTTCTATATCTTGTGGTGTGTGAAATTCATTCACAACTGTTGTCCGGAATTCATAGTCAACAGTTCCCTCCAGAAGAAAGCATATACTTTCTTTTATGTTATCTGTATTTACATTCTCACAGCCCGATGTCTGAGGATATTTTTCGAAGGTGTTTTTTATATCCATAGCCACATAATCCACAAGACCGGCTTTTACAATCTTCTTTAGTTTTTCGGGCATACTTCCGTTGGTGTCGAGCTTAACCGGATAGCCAAGGTCTTTTATTTGTCTGATAAAGCCTGGCAGTTCACCGTGAAGCAGGGGTTCTCCCCCCGACAGACACACGCCCTCGAGAATACCTTGTCTTTTTTTCAGAAAAGCAAAAATTTCTTCCATATTATATTCACAAACCTGTTCAGGGTTTTGAACCAAAAATGAATTGTGACAGAACGGACACGCAAAATTGCATCCGTGGGTAAAAAGAATACAGCCAAGCTTCCCCGGATAGTCAAGCAAAGTAAGCTTCTGGAATCCTGCGATTTTCATGGTACCACCTCCGTGTATTTTATTGTACCATTTATAAAATTTTATGTCAATTGCAAATTTTGCTCTTGTCAAACAAGAATAAATATGATAAAATTAGCAAAGAATTACGAAAGGAGAATTTTTTATGAACATTGTTCTTCTTACGGCTCTCGGTGTTGGCGGTGCCACAGTTTTTGGTGCTATTGTGGGTTTTTTGTTTAAAAACCTTTCTCACCGTTTCAGCGATCTGATTCTTTCATTTGCATCAGGTGTTATGCTTTGTGCGGCAGTTTCAGGTCTCATTATGACATCTTTGGAGCTTGGCGGAAACAATTCGGTTTTTATAACCTGCATCGGAATTTTTTCGGGTGCTCTGGTTCTCAACCTTATGGATAAAGCAATTCCCCATCTTCACAGGCTGTCGGGCGCAGACATTGAAGGTCACGGCGAAGCAAACGAAAAACTCAACAAGGTCTTGCTTTTTGTTATGGCAATTGCAATTCACAATCTGCCCGAAGGCGTTGCAGCAGGTGTGGGCTTTGGAACAGGCAACACTGCCGAGGCACTCACCATTGCCGGAGGTATTGCTCTTCAGAACATTCCCGAAGGTATGGTAATCATTGCACCTATGCTCGCAGCAGGAATGAGCAGAAAAAGAACCCTTGTTATTGCACTCTCAACAGGAGTTGTTGAGGTTGCCGGAACACTTCTCGGCTTCTTTGCTGTAAGCATTTCAAATGCAATTCTGCCCTTTGCTCTTGCTTTTGCAGGTGGTACAATGCTTTATGTAATAAGTGATGAAATGATTCCCGAAACCCATTCTCACGGCGGTGAGAGAGGTGCAACCTATGCACTGCTTGCGGGATTTTGTCTTATGCTTTTGATGGATTTTTATCTTGGTTAATCCGGATTTAATCCCAAAAATAAATTTTAAAAAATAAAGAGGTGAAAAAAATGAAATATGTTTGCGATGTATGCGGCTATGTATACGATGAAGCAATCGGCGATCCCGATAACGGTGTTGCTCCCGGAACCAAGTGGGAGGATGTTCCCGAGGATTGGGTATGCCCCCTTTGCGGAGTTGGAAAAGACGATTTTTCCGAAGAATAATATTTCAGGCAACCAATGCTGAGGATGCAAATATCTGCTGATTTATGCATCATCAGCGTTGGTTGTCTTACTGATTATGATTTTTAAGGAGAATACACATATGAACATTACAGAAAAAATTTTTCACATTGGTGTGAATGATTATGATATAGACCTGTTTGAAGGACAGTATAAGGTTGAAAACGGAATGGCATATAATTCCTATCTTATAGCAGACGACAAAATTGCCGTTCTTGACACTGTTGACAAAAAATTCGGTGACGAGTGGCTTTCAAACATCAGAGAAGCAATTGGTGACAAAAGCCCCGACTATCTTGTAGTTCATCACATGGAGCCTGACCATTCTGCCAACATTGACAGATTTATGGATGCATATCCAAATGCAAGGCTTGTTTCAAATTCAAAGTCGTTTCAGATGATAAAGCAATTTTTCGGAAACGATTTTCAGGACAGACAGGTGATTGTAGGCGAAGGAGACATTCTTGAACTGGGAAATCACACCCTCACCTTCATTACCGCTCCGATGGTACATTGGCCCGAGGTAGTTCTCAGCTACGAATCAAGCACAAAAACCCTTTTCTCTGCCGATGCCTTCGGCAAATTCGGCACCACCGATGCAGATGAGGATTGGGCATGCGAAGCAAGACGCTACTATTTTGGAATTGTCGGGAAATATGGTGCTCAGGTTCAGGCACTTCTCAAAAAGGCTGCTAACCTTGAGATAAACACAATCTGTCCGTTGCATGGACCCGTCCTTGACGAAAACCTCTCCTATTATCTCGGACTCTACAACACCTGGTCTGCCTATGAAGCAGAGAGCGAAGGAGTTGCAATTTTCTACACATCGGTATATGGCAACACTAAAAAAGCTGTTTTACTTCTTGAAGAAAAGCTCAAAAATCTTGGCTGTCCTAAGGTGTGCGTTACAGACCTTGCACGGGATGATATGGCAGAGGCAGTTGAAGATGCATTCAGATATGACAGAATTGTTCTTGCAACAACAACCTATAACGGAACTATTTTCCCTTTTATGAATGAATTTATAAATCATCTTACCGAAAGAAACTACCAAAACAGAAAAGTGGGAATCATCGAAAACGGTTCCTGGGCTTTGACTGCCGAAAAAACCATCAAAGCTAAGCTTGAAAAAAGCAAAAATATCAGTTACACCGAAAACACTGTTCACATTAAGTCCGGTGTGAATGATGAAAACATCAAAGAGATTGAAGCAATGGCAGCAGAGCTTGCCTGAAAATTTAATTTTTTTACTGTCCGGGGCAGATGATGGAATTTTTCATCTGCCCCGCAGTCTCGTTTTTTCAAACAATGTGCTAAACACCAACATAGCATAACACAATAATTATTACTATTTACCATTGATTTTTGCCTGTATATAAGATATAATGGTTATTGGAAAAATAATACAACATATTATCAATAGAGGTGGAAGTAATGAAAAAACCAAAAATTATGTTTGACAAAACAGAAGTCATTGCATATTGCACAATCATCGGAGACCTTAACAAAAAATCTTATAAGCTTCTCAATCTTACATATGATAAATTTACAAAAATTGAATTTCTTCCCTGCAAGGAAAGAAAGCTTTTCAAGACCATTGACTCCGAAAAAATTGCTCTTACAGTGAAAGGCTATGGAAAGCCAATTGAATTTTACAAAAAAGAAAATGCCGCACATTTTGACAGTTATAAAGCCGGCTTTGAAAAATTTGCAGCGGACAACAAAATTTCCTTTGTTGACGAAACAAAATAAAATTTGTAAATACAAAAAATCAGCCATCCGATTTCGGATGGTTAATTTTTTATTTTTCATTTAATGTAACTTGTAGTCTTATATTCTGCAAAAATACTGTCCGTCAGAAAATAACCCCAACCCAACAATCCAGTAGCCCGTTCCATTGTCCGCAGAAACAAACCTACTGCAATCCGCCCCATTGGAAAAAGGATTGACACTTTCCGATTCCGCTTCGATTGCCAAGGCAAACATGCCCTGCTCTTCGCCCTTTCCCATATACCATTCTCCCGTTTTTGCAAAAAACCGGATAAAGCTTTCACAAAAAATCAGATGTTCAATGCCTGACAGTTGAAATGTTTCTTTTATGTCATTGATTACATACCAGCTAAAACCCGGAACCAGAGAAATGGTTTTTACAGGATAATTTTTAAGCCTGTCTGTTATAAGCTCCAAATATTCCTTTGCCTCGTTAGAATAGTCGCCCCCTCCAAAGCCCGACAAAAGATTTTTTGCCCGTGTAAGTGCAGGGTCTTCGCTTTCATCTGCTGTTGATGAGGTAATTATTTCTGTTTGCTCCATGGTGGAAATCAAATTCTGATTATCCTTTTTTAACACAAAGCCTGTTATATTTTCCGTATCAATGCCTTGAAAATGAAGATATGACACCGGATAAGATTTAGAAATAGAGTAACACTCATTGCTTGCAGAAAGTGTTCCCAGACAGAGATTTTTGCCTTCTGCATCGTATATGTACAGACTTGTACCCACTTCACAATTGTTTTTGTTTACTACACATCTGATGCTGAGAAAATCATTTTCTATTGCATATTCAACCCATGAATCGTCTCCGGGCTTGAAAAAAACTTTTTGTCCCATAAAAAACACACCCCTTTAAACTATATGAATAATTAAGGGGTGTTTATTCTATTTAGATATATAAGGCGATTTAAGAAAATCTTTTCCGCAGTAACGCTCACCGACACTGTCACAGCAAAGGGCGGCAAAGTCGGTTGAACGAAGGTCTGTATCAAACATTGAACTGCCCTTGTAGTCGGCGGTTTTTACAATTGGAATAAGAGGTGAATGCTCTTTAATCTGATTAATCAGAGAAGCTCCTGTGGAAGAAAAGCCGAGTATTCTTACATAGTCAGGTTCATCTGCATTTTTGGTGATTCCAAGAACCGCGCAAAGACAAAAACGGCGTATTCTGGAAAGTGTGTATCTTTTGCCTGTACACATATTGAAAAGCTCATCGATTGTACACGCCTTTTTTGCACTGTTTATCACAAGGTTTCCAAGACCTTCTTCAAATCCGGCAATGCTTTTCATGTAATCAGGAGAAGCAGTACGGAGAAATCCGAGAATATAGCTCTCTGCGTTTTTGAGGTGATATTGGTGGGCAGCGGAATAGTCGGGGGCATATTTCGAATAGTCTTCATCAGAGAAAATCATATCACGGACTGCCGTTGCGCTTTTGAAATCATCACCGCTGCGGTGGGAATGATAGTCGTTATTGCGTTTTATACAGAAAGGTTGGATTTTTGAATTGAGTAATGTAAGGGATTTAAGATAGGCAACTGCCAGGGTGGAATTTGGCGAAAATACCTCGTCGGGCACATCACCGAGAACCTCTCTCATGGCATATTCACAAGCGGCAGGATAGCCTGCGCCCGACGCCAGACTGCTTTTTAAAGCACGGTTGTATTCATCGGTGGGAAAGGCAGAAAGCTCTGCACACTTTTCGAGGACGGAAAGATTGTCGGTTTCTGCACCAAAGCAAATTGAATCCACAATTTTGAGCCTGTGAAGAATGCTTACTGCACCCCGGGCAAAAACATCTGCCGATTGAAGAGAATAAGTCACAGGTAATTCCACAACAAGGTCGGCACCGCTTTCGACAGCCTGACGGGCTCTCTCCCATTTGTCGAAAACAGCCACATCACCACGCTGAACAAGGCTTCCGCTCATTATGCATATGACATTTTTGCATCCGCTGATACGCTTTGCTTCGGATATATGGTACTTATGTCCAAAATGAAATGGATTATATTCGCAAATTACTCCAATTGTGTTAAAATTCAAAAAATCACCTACTTTTTTCAAAAAACCTATTGACATTTTAACACAAAATGGGTATAATAGTCAATGTTGATTACGAAAAAAATATTTGCACCATTAGCTCAGTTGGTAGAGCACCTGACTCTTAATCAGGGTGTCCACGGTTCGAGCCCGTGATGGTGTATAAAAAGGAAGATACCATTGGGTATCTTTCTTTGGCTCTTTGTCAATAGTTGGGGTCAAAATTGAATAATGGATTTTTGGATGGCAGTTGCAGTTTATGCAGCTGCCTTTCCAGTGTTTGATTTTTTGTGGTTAAACATATGTAATATTCTTTTTCTGAATCTATTGAAATTA
>JAZNUS010000142.1:0-12428 GCA_045592485.1 Clostridia bacterium
TGGTTCAACAGGAGTGAAAAGAACTATTACCTGATTGACATCAAGACAATTATATCATGGGCATTACTAAACCGATTAGATAAAATAAAGAGTTTCTGAGGTTACTCTGAACACCTCAAAATATATTATACGAGGAGTGTAATTTATGAAAGAAATCTCATTGGAAAAACAGAAAAAGAGACTTGAAAATATTAACTATGCAGCAAATGCTGTAAAGAAGTGTCAGAAAAGAATGAGAATCCACGATTATCTTCCCGGTCAGGTAACCTATAATCTGGGACCATATCCGGCAAGGTTTTTAATTGAACCGACAGAATATGACTATAATCTCATAAAAAGCTTTGCTGAAGCAGGAGTCGGTCTCATTCAGATTCATGAGGAATGGAACGACTATCTCCGCCGCTTCGGGGCAGACAAGTATTCCTCTCATGATCCTCAGGGTATGAAGAATTTCATAAAGCTTTGCCACGATTTTGGCATAAAAATAATCCCATACATGTCGTCGAGCTACCTTGAAGTAAACGATCCTGATTTCACAATGGATTTTATGAGATACGAATGGTATCTCAACGGAACCTTCTGGAAATATGCCAGCTGCAGTGCCAAATCCCCTCAGTGGACAACATATCTTTTGAACAAGCTGAGAGGACTTCTTGATGAGTATGACTTTGACGGTCTCTATAACGACACCGGCTCCGAGGAATTTGCAAAAAGAGATCTGGCAAGAAGACACAAAGACAACACAATCACCTCCTGGAGGGATATAAAGTATGATCCGGAGGAGGAAGACCTTCTTGCAAGAATATATGCTCTCACCAAAGAGAAAAATGGAATATTTAAGCTTCACTACGGTCTCAACACTCTTCCCCGGTCAGATGAAAAGCTCTATGACTATCTTTGGGTAGGAGAATCAGTAAGTGACGGCAGCGATATGTTAGACACCGCTTCCTTCCCGCCCTATGTTGTGCCTTGTCCCGATTTCAGCACTATGGAGAGTCAGTCAGACCGCGTGAGAGTTTATGCACGCTCACTTCCCTTCCTTCAGTTCCCTCTGCGTACAGACGGAAGACCTTATGAGGCAGGCAAAATAATCGGCGAGCCTGACATAAAATATACCGAAGGCGGAACCCTTGACTACTATCGTAAGATGGCAGAATATGACAAGGCGCATCCGAACGGTCCCTATGCCTATAGTGACTGGTCTGCCATCCCCGATGACGAAGAATACAGAAGACTTTGGTTCCACTATCTTGATTTGTATAAACCGATGGTGGAGGAAAACAATATCTGCCACATGAATGTGCAGGAAAGCTCCGTTACAATGGTGGATTTGCCAAACAATGTATATATGTCGATGTTTACGGGAGATGAGGTTTATCTCTGTCTTTCCAACCTTTCCGAAAGAGAGCATACAATAATGTTTGAAGAAAAATGGGAAAACAGAGAAACCGGCGAGATTTCAGACACGGTAACAATTCCTGTGGACGGACTTTGCTTCCTGAGAAAAATATAAATTTTAAGAAAGAGAACCTCTGTTTCGGAGGCTCTTTTTCTTATGTATGAGCATTTAAAACCGCCTTCGGTGTTCTATAAAGTACGGTTTGTGGAAGATTAACAAAAAGCACGCTCGTTTTTTGTCAGAATCATTAAAACACAATATTCATTTAACAATTTTAAAAAAAAGACTTGTAAATCGTTTTACAGTGTTGTATAATGTGATTATCATAATATGGTGGTTTATAGGCGGATTTAAAGTCTGTGTATTTTGTCAAAGTAACTGTCAAGACCTTTTCTGTAAGATATCAAGGTGCTTAACAGGTGCTTTTCAGTGATTATAAAAATGTAAAGAGGAGGAATTGTGTATGTTTAAATACACCAAGAAGCTTATAAGTGCTGCCCTCACTGCCGGCATGCTTGTTTCATCATTTCCTGCAGCAATATATGCAGAGGATGCACCATCCGGGAACGAAGTGATTGTGGCAGACGATTTTCAGTCCTATTTGCCGGGCGCGGCAATCCCCAATGGCTATGACGGAAGCTCCAAAGGAAATTCCTGGAAGATTGAGGAGTCGGAGGACGGCAACAAGTATTATGCTATGACCATTGACACTGCAAGTGACGGCCATCTCGACAATGAATTTGGAAAAACCATGGATGAAAAGTTTGTTTTCCAGTTTGACATGAGATTCCGTGACTACGGTCAGGTTGACAAGTGGTTGTATTTTATAGACGGCAACGGAAACGATACCTTCATAATAGATATCAGCTCCAACGGCACAATTACTGCCCACGACGGTACGCACATAGGAAGATATGCTCTTAATAAATTCTATACAATAGCTATAGAGGTTGACCCCAAAGAGGGCCTGATGAGCGTTAAGTTCAACAACAAGTGGAGACTCAATGACCATCCGATAGGTGCTTGTTCTCCTTCATCATGGAGATTTCATATGCGTACTCCCTCAGGGGACAGTACCGTTGATTTTGACAACCTGCTGATATACACAGGAGAATACACAATGTCCGGTTCTGACGGTTCCTCTGAGAATTCATCAGCCGGAAGCTCCGCGTTGGATCCCTTTGCACTCAAATACGATATCAGTGCAATGTATATAGGCAAGGATTCAACATTGGTAAAAGGTCAGCAGGTGTACATATCACAGAATGACGAAATCGTTCCCTACAAAAACGGCGAAGTTAAAATGGTGCCTGTTAAAGCCTTCATTGAAAGCCTTGGCGGCACAGCCTCCTGGAACGAAGCAGACAAAAGTGCAACCTTTACTGCAAACGGAAAATCCCTCAAGCTCAATATGGGTACAAGAACCTGCCTTTTAGACGGAGCGGAAAAGACACTCCTTTGTGCGGCAGATGTGGGAGCGGGCAATGTGTTCTATGCTCCAATGATAAACCTTTGCGAATATTTCGGACAGTATCTTCACGAAGAGGATAACGGTCTTATGATATACAGCGAAAACGACCACGAGTCGGAGCTTGACTGGGTAAATAATATGAATGTTATGAGAAACATATGCGAAAGCTTTATGTTCGATGACATAACAGGTGCAGAAATTGCTGCAATGATTGAAGCAAATCACCCCAATGCAGCCCATCCCCGTCTCATATTCACAGAAGAAAAATTTGCACAGATTCGTGCACATATAAACGACCCCAACGGAGATCCCATATACAAAAAATTGTTTAGCTTGCTTACAACCAACTGTAACAGGTTTTTAAATGAGACACCGTCGGGTTATGAAATCAGAGATGGCATAAGACTTATGGATGTTGTGGAAGAAAATTCGGAAAGAATGTATAACCTTGCCATAATGTATAACCTTACCGGTGATGAAAGATATGCAAGAAGAGCATATGAGGAAATGTATGTGTCAGCCTGCTTTGTAGACTTCAACCCCTATCACTTCCTCGATGTCGGTCAGATGGCATCAGCTCTCGGTCTTTGCTATGACTGGATGTACAACTGGATGGATGATTCTCAGAGAAAGGTTATCCGCGAAGCAATAATCAAAAAAGGCATCTACCCTATCATAGAAGACTTTGACGGTAAACCCAGAAGCCGTTCCTGGAACTGGAGAGGTGACCTTGCAGATAACTGGTGTCTTGTAATCTCCGGCGTAGCCGTTGGTGCAATGGCAGTTGTTGACGAAGCACAAAACCTCGACAGAATAAATTGCGAAAGAGCAATGGAGCAGTGCCTCATAGACATGAGAAGAGCACTGAGCCTCTTTGCTCCCTATGGTGCATATGAAGAAGGCTTCGGCTATTGGGACTATGCAATGAGACATTATACTCAAACCATGGAATCTCTCAGAACAGCGACCGGTGACGACTTTGGTTATTCAGATGTTGTTGGTATGTCTATGACTGCCGAATTTGTAAGTGCAGTAAACGGCAGTGTTTCTGCATTCTCATATCACGATACCGGTGAATCCAATGTTGACTGGCCCGCTCCTCTTATGTGGGTTGCCAAAACCTTCAACAGACCCGAGCTTGCCCTTCCCAGAATCGAACAGATTCAGAAGGCGGGCAACACTCCAAGAGTGATTTCGTGGGATATGTTCCTCTATGATCCCGCTTTCCTTCAGTCGTCAGCTGCCGAAAGTCAGCTCGATGTATCTCTTCCCATAGCAGAAATTGCAACAATGAGAAGCGGATATGATTCTCAGGATATGTGGCTCGGTCTCCACTGTGACGATCCCATTGGCGGAGAAGGTCACGACCATATGGACTCCGGTGTATTTGTCCTGGATTCCCAGGGCGTCAACTGGTTCTATGACCTTGGCTCAGACAGCTATAGCCTCAACAACTATACTCAATGCTACAGAGTAAGAGGCGAAGGTCATAACATTGTTATATTTAACCCCACCGCAGAGTACTCCCTGAAATACGGCGGAAATGCATATATGGAAGATTTTGAAAGCGCACCCCAGGGCGCCTTTGCCATAGGTAATCTTAATGATGCTCACAGAGACGACATCGGCGTTATTTCTCACAGACGCGGAGCGAAGCTCGACGATATGAGAAGAGTGGCAACAATTCAGGACGAAATCAGACTTTCAAAGCCTGCCGAAATGTATTGGTTTGCTCATACAAGAGCAGAAATAGAGATTCTGGAAGACGGAAAAACAGCAATTCTTTCCCGTCAGGGAAGAAAGCTTATGGCAAAAATCATAAACGGTGACGGTGCCACCTTCTCCGTGATGGATGCAGTTTCTCTTCCTAAGTCACCTCAGATTGACAGACAGAACAAGAACCAGGGCACAAGAAAGCTTACAATTCACATGCCCGAGGTTCAGAATATTGATCTTACCGTATGCTTTGTAGATTATAACGAGGATACTTACTACGACGGCATGTACAATATGGAATACAAGCCTCTCGATGAGTGGAATATTCCCTCAGGCGAGATTGCCGACACAAGTGTTGCTGTTGCATCCGGCATCTACATCGACGGCAAGCTCATTCCCGGATTTGACCCATATAAGGATAATTATGCTGTTGGCGGTGCAAATGTTGAAGCTCTTATGGATAAGGTTACCGCAACCGGCGAAGGAGATATCCTTGTAAACCGTGCAGAAGATATGGAAGGAACAGTTACGGTCCTTGTAAAAGGAACAGGTTATCAGAGACCCAAGATATATACAATCAAGTTTATTAAAGGCGGCGGTGTGGGCGAGCCTGCAGGAAAGTATGTTCTTGCACCTGTTGATATTCAGGTCAGTGCAACTCCTCAGCCGGAAAATAAGGCCGCAAACCTTGCCGACGGTGACCTTAACACCAAATGGGCGGCAGAGGGAGTCAACTGGATTCTCTACGACCTGGGCGAAGTGAAAGCAATCGACTCGGTTGGTATTGCCTTTATGGAGGGTAACATAAGAACAGCACAGTTTGAAATCTGGACATCAGAAGACGGTGAAAACTTCAAGCAGTGGTTCGACGGTGACTCAAAGCCCACGCTCGACCTTGAAAACCATAAGCTGACCGGTGCAATGGCACGCTATGTAAGAGTTGTTGTCAAGGGCTATAACAATGACCCCGGTAACTGGAACTCCGTAATGGAGCTGAGAGTTTACGCAGCTTAAGCAATCCTTAAATCAGGCCAGCGGAGGCAAGTCTTCATTGCCTCCGCCGGCAAATGTGTTTTTATTACCTATATAATAAGAAAGGAATGAAACAGATGGCTAAACATACAAAAAGGCTTCTTGCAATTTTAATTACTGCTCTGATGTGCCTGATGGTTCAGTTCCCGTCGTTTGCAGCTGAAGAAGACGGATATTTCTATGATTTCAATACCGATGATCCCGAGGTATATTTTGCAGGTGTTTCCGGTTGGGGCGGAGAAACAGCCAATTGTTTTACAATTAACTCCTGGGAAGATGAAAGCGACGCCGAGATATGGGGACAGAGTGTTAAATATACAAACGGTCCCGCAAACGAACAGGCACGCTTCAGTATTGGCGGAACCTATGATAAGCTTGCAGTAGAGCTGTCATTTCGCATAGATTCAGCCTCCAATACAATGCACCTCAATTTCAAACATGACGGTGACCTTTATGTTTTGAAGCTTGACAAAGATAAGCAGGTGCAGCTTTTCGATGTACCTGTTACATCATATGAGCTCGGAACCTGGTATGATGTAAAATGCTGGTTTATTGCAAGTCAGAATTATGTACATCTTTGGTTTAAAGAAAGCTCATCAGACACCTGGAATGAATATGATGGCTTTAGGGGCGGCAGTATTGCAAGCAAGGGAACGAAAGAAATGTTTATAGAGCTCCACGATGGTGTACAGGATGATGGCGGTGTAAAATATTTTGACAATCTGAAAATATATCCGATTACAGATGATTTTGAACCGTCCCTTTCTTCCTATAATGATGATTTTGAAGACGGAGTATATCATGACTCAACAGTTACAGATTACTCCAAATACTGGAAGTCTTCGAACACCAATTCCCAGACAGAAATATCTGCAGAGCCTCTTGAGGGCTATGAAGGAAATGTGATGAAGCTTAAGGATATATCGTCCGATGCCTCCGAGGTTAGCTTCTCTGTGGGCAAGCATCCCTTCACTTCAACAACAACACCTGATGTACGCCACAAAATATCCTTCAGAATAGGTTCAAACTTTGATTCGGGCAGAGCCGATGTCTCCATAAATTTCAGACAAGGCAACGATTCGTCCAACCTTTCAGGTGCAACTGTTCTGAGTCTTTCCGAGGGTTGCATCACCATGGGTGATGCATCGGAGGGTGCAACCTTTGACAATGCGGTTATTGAAGCCGGTAAGCTCTATGATGTGGAGTTTATCTATGATGCAAAAGCATCTGCTGCAGTCCTTTCCGTAACAGACGGCAAGGGAAATCTATATTCAAGCTTCCTTGATATGGGATTATTTGGCGGCGGCTATGGTCTCGTGAACGGTATTGATTTTGCAAACTGCTCCGGAGCGCAAAACGAAGTGTATGTTGATGATTTCATCTGGGATATTCACGATGAAAAGTTTAAATTTGACGGCTCTGAAGTAAGTAGCGGTTTCCCTGACAGTGCAGACATCAACGAAACAGTGGTGTTTCGTTTTACAGATATTGTATCAAAGGAAATTTTGCCGACAGTTACAGTCAGAAAAGATGGCAAAGCAATTGATACTCCATACACGGTTGAAGTGATGGGAACCACAGTTTGGATTAATTTTGAAGAGCTTGAAAAAGCTTCACACTACACAGTAGAGCTTTCCGACATTGACGGAGTATTCACTTCGAAGCCTGTCAGTGGTACTGCAGAATTTACAACCTCAGACTATACAGTCAAAACCGAATCCATTGAAATTTCAGACGGCACAGTTACAGCCCGCATAAAGGGTGCCTACGCCGGCGGGTTCACAGCATACATTGTGGCAGCCGCATATGATTCGAAGGGCAATCTCACAGAAGTTAAGCTTCATCCTGTGGAAGTTCCCTACAGAGCAGATGATGAAGTAACCTTTACTCCTTCCTTTGACGGAGCATACAGCTTCTTCAAGGCTATGATTATAAGAGATTTTGGTACAGCCATCAGCTATTCAGGCAATGTATCATCAAATTGATACCGGGAAATTCATTTTTTACAGGAGGATTGGTTATGAAGAAAATATTAAGCGTTTTAGTTGTTCTTTCAATGCTTCTGACCTCAAATCTTACCTTTGCCAAATATGAGGCAATAACGGAAATAGAACCAAACGGAGATTCGTTTGTGGTAAGGGGTCAGAACATTTCAGAGAAAGACTCAGTTATAGCTCTCCAGGTTTTAAAAGATGGTGCAACCTGGGAGGATATAAAAAATTTTGATTTAGCAGGAGACATCACAGAGTATCTTACAGGCTTGGATGCCGTGTCAGACATTGGCTACGGTGAAGAATATTCCTTCACCCACAAGCTCGAAGACGGCAAGGTTCCTGTTTTCAGAATCCGTTTCGGTGATGGCACAATGGCTTATTATGACTCCGCTTTGGTGGAAGCTATTAATGCCGCATCTTCTGCTCAGGACCTTGAAGCAATTGTAAGAGGAGATGCCGCTGTATGGGATTTTATGGAAGACTGTGTGGAGGCTTTGAGTGCCGATGAGCAGACAGCCTTCTGGGAGCTTCTTTTCGAAATCAAGGAAGACCTTTCAAACGAAGGCACTCCCTTTAAATTTCCTCCGGAGGTTACAGATATGGCTTCGGGTGTTTCTGTTCTGGCAAGACTCAATACAACTCCTGCCGAATCAGACCTTGAGTCACTTTTTGCACAAATCAGAGCTGAAGATATGATACCCGGAAATTCCTATGATATATATGCCGGCGAGGGAGAATTTGACGACTATGGTATGTCAGATTCGCAGAAAACCGCTTTCTTCAATTATATCTATTCAAATATCGGCAGCTATGTATATATAGAAGATTTCATTTCCGATTTTAACGAAAATGCAATTTTCTTCGCAATTGCAGGTGGTTCCAGGGGAGCCATTGATGCCATAGTTTCCAAATCAGACCTTATAGATGCAGAAGAAATCCCTGCATACTTTGAGCTTTCCGATTCAGAGAAACGCAATGTATGTGAAGAAATCGGAAACAATGAGCGTTACACATCAATCGATGAGCTTCTCGCCGATGTCCAATCAGAAGCGAAAGGTGAAGACAAATCCGAAGATGAATCCTCCGGCAACAGAGGCGGAGGGGGAAGCAACGGAGATTATAAGGGTCAGTATTTTGCAGTTGTCGGTCAGGGAGAACAGACAAAGCCTGAAGCGATAGTATTTAGTGACATCAAAGATGTATCGTGGGCAGAACAGGCAATTAATTCTCTTGCAGGAAAAAATATTATATCCGGCTACGGAAACGGCATTTTTGGTCCGAATAATTTTGTTACAAGAGAAGAATTTGTAAAAATGCTTGTTTTAACCCTTAACATTAGCCTGTCATCATCGGCGAATTTTGATGACATAGCACCGTCGGACTGGTGTTACCCTTATGTTGGCGGAGCTACTTCTGCAGGGATTGTAAACGGAATAGATGACACAACCTTCGGAAAGGGCAGATTTATCACAAGAGAAGAAATGGCAGCAATGACCTTCCGTGCCATAAATGTTGTAGGTAAAACACTCAGCGGTACAGATAAAGATGAATTTGCAGATGCATCAGACATTAGCCCGTGGGCAATAGAGTCATGCACAGCAATGCACAGAGCAGGAATCATAAACGGTATGGGCAACAACTGTTTTGTGCCGAAGGAAAATGTGACAAGGGCACAGGCTGCAAAAATACTTTATGAAGTAATGACAAGATAAGGAGGATATGGTATGAAAAAAATACTCTTATTAATATTAACAATTTCATTAGTGCTGTCCTCCTTCTGTATATCCCCCGCAGCTGCAGCGGACAACAGCCATTCAGACAATGCAACAGAGGTTGCGGCAGCTCTGGGACTTATGAATGGGGCTCTCACTGTTGACCCCGATGCAGAAATGACCAGAGGCGACCTGATTGAAGCCGCTCTCAGACTCTGCGGTGCAAAGCCTTCTGTGGGAACTCCGGTGTTCACCGATCTGGATGAAACACATGGTCACTACGATGCAATTATGACAGCATATAACCTGGGCTTTGTTTCGGGTTTTGGCGACGGCACAGTCCGTCCGGATGATCCGGCATTGGTTTCACACGCAATGAAGCTTATCTACTATGCTCTTGGCTACAAGGAATTTATTGAAGAGACCAACAATCCCCCGCTGGCTGTCACCAGAGCAAATGTGGGTACAATTGGTGACTTAAACTCCACTGCCATTCTCACAGCCGGCAAGCTTTCAACACTTATGGTTGAAGCAGGCGAAAGCTATCCTCTGGATGTTTTGAACATTACAAAGGGAGACGGTGATGTTTCCTATGAATACCACACTGCAGAGGAAACTGCTTTGGAAAGATATTATAACATTTCAAAAATTGAAGGCATTGTAACCTCTGCCGGCGGAATGAATCTGGAATCCGGCACAAGCTACGAATCGGAATGGATAGTAATTGACGGCACAGTTCTCAAAAAAGACCGAATCAGTGCAGATGCTTTCTTTGGTCAGAGAGTTGTGGCATACTACCGTGGGGAGGATGGCAGTGCCGACAAGCAGCTAATCTACATCTCTTCCACCGACAGCAAGGTTATTGAAATCACTTCCGAAGACTTTGACTGCTACAAAGACGGCAAGATATATTATGAAGCAGAAGATGAGAAGTACGAGGAGATTGATATAAGCTTTTCATCGGTTGATATGTTTGTAAACAATGTAATGGTAGCAAACCCCAATGAAAGCTATTTTGATATCAATTCCGGGAAAATCACACTCATAAATAACGACGGAGATAAGGCTATTGATGTTATCATTGTTGTTGAATATGAAACCTATGTTCTGGATTCCGTAAATATATCACTCAACACAATTATCGGAAAATACAACGACAGTGCCCTTCTCCTTGATGATTACAAGAGTGTGGATATTGTGGATGAAAACGGAGTTGAAATCTTTCTCGAGGAGCTTTCTCAGAACGATGTTCTCTCTGTTGTGAAAGCAGCAGACAAGAGCAGAATTTCAATTATCTATGCTATCACGGAGCTTCGCGGTACAATTGAAGAAACCAAAAAAGAAAACGGTAGTCTGTATGTTACAATAGACGGCAAGGAATACAGAGTAACCGATGATTGCAGAAGCTTCGAAGAAACTCTTCTCACACCGGGAAGAAAGGGAATATTCCCGCTGAATGCTTTCGGTGAGGTTTCAACCTTCAATTCAATAGGCGACATTGCCCGCTTCGGTTATGTTATAGAGACAAAGTACATTGAGGGCTTAACAGGCAAAATGATGTCCAAGATTCTGGACGAAGACGGCACTGTGAATATATATAATTATAACACAAATGTAAAGCTTGACGGTACAGTTTGCAACTCCATTAAGGCTGTAAACCTGAACGGAGTCCTTGTTTCCTACACTGCAGATGAGGAAGGAATCATCAAAACCATTGACACTCCCTTCAGACCTGTTGACAGTTCGGGGCAGGTTGTTTATGAGGGACTCGGAGAAGGAGAAAGCTACCTTAACTCCCTTCAGATGTATTATAACGGCAATGAAACCAGTGAATTGCTCAGATATAAATCGTCATCAGGCATTCTCGGCGGAAAGGTCGCACTCGATACCTCCGCACCAATCTTTGTAATTCCAAAGGGTAATAATAGCTCAGATGATGATTACAGGGCATATCCCATAGATCAGTACCTGAGAGGCGACAAGGATTATCAGCTAGAAGCCTATAAGATGACAGACCGCAGTCTTAAGGCAGATGCGGCTCTGACCTATGAAATCATTACCGGCTCAAACCAGGAGGTTACATTAGACACACAGCCTGTGTTTGTTGAAAGCACATCAAAGGTTGTTGATGACAACGGCGATATCCTTACAAAGGTTACCGGCTATGAGCAGGGCAACAAAAAAGAGTTCTATCTTTCAGATGACCTTGCAAGGGAATTAGGTCACACACTCCGCGGCGGCGATGTTATTAAGATGAAATGTAATTTCGAAAACTATATCCAGGGTATAGAAATTCTCTACAGCTATGCTGACCGCAAAATTGTAGGCTCTAATCCGTCTGATGACAACATAACTCATGAATTCCGTATCATGAACGCCTATGTTTACCGCAAAGAGGATACGATGATTATCACCAAAACTCTGAATCCGAATAAAGAGTCTGAAGACGAAGAGCTGCCTGAGGGCGAAGAACAGAATTTATACGAAGAAGTGCGTAATGTATCAAAGTATTTTACCGTGCTCAAATATGATGAAAGAACAGAAACAATTTCAACAGCTACTGCGGCAGACATTGTAGCCTTTGAAGACACCGGTTCGGTTTGTTCTGAGCTTTTCATATATGACAGATACGGCGACCCCTTCTGCATATTCATATTCAATGATTAATTGATACAGAGCTTGCTTCTCTTGTGTTGTTAAATAACGAAAACAAAATTTTTATTCAGTATTTTATAGGCAAAATAAGCCTTAAAATAAAAAAGGAAATAGGAGGAATTAGTAATGAAAAAAAGATTTTTGGCAATGCTTGTTGCAATTGCAATGCTTGCCACAGTATCGGTACCATTTGCCGTAATGGCAGAAGCACCCGAGGTAACAGTGTCATACTATGACATCGACTTCGAAAACTGGACCAATTGGGGCGATAATAACTTCAATGGTGCAAAACAGAGCAATGGAACAGAAATCTCTCACGAATGGGGAGCAAACCCTTGGCAGATGACCTCTGCTACAGTTGCTGACAGAACAGGAACTGTTATGAAAGCAACCATTCCCACATCAGGTGGAAGCAACTATCTTTTCCGTTCAAGAATGAGATCAACCAA